>CANSNO010000011.1 GCA_947648385.1 uncultured Clostridia bacterium | reverse complement strand
GCTTTGCCTTGCTCCTGATATCGGCTATCATCTCCTCGTAATCCTTGTGGAAGTAAATGGGCATATCGGCCGAGTTATAGTTAGGCGCGTTGACGACGGCCTGATATATTTTTTCCTCGGTGGCGCCGCACAGGTGAAGCTGTTTGACGTGACGGACTGCCTCGGGGCCGAGGGCGTCAAAGGGGATGTGCTTGTCGTACCCTCCGGCTATAAGTATGACCTTTTGGGAAAAGGAGCGCAGGCCGGCTATCGTCCTTGTGGGGCTGGTGCCGATGGAATCGTTGTAATATTTTACGCCGTCAAGCTCCCTGACGAACTCAAGACGGTGCTCGACGCCCCTGAACTCCTTTGCCACCTTGATCATGTTCTCTCTTGAGACATAGCCGTCGACGGCGCTGAAAGCGGCCAGATAATTTTCAATATTGTGCTCTCCGGGCAGATATATGTCCTTTGCCTCCATGAGGTATTGCCCGTTCAGAATTATTTTGCCCTTTTCGCAATAGGCGTAGCCTTTCCCCACGCGCGAGAAGAGCCTGACCTGCCCCTTGGCCTTTTCGGCGCAGGACGCGGCAAGCCCGTTGTCGGCGTTGGACACCAGAATGTCGCCCGACTTTTGATAGAGAAAGATGTTCTCCTTCGAGGCGATATACTCCTCCATGTCCTTGTGGACGTCAAGGTGATTGGGGGAAAGGTTGGTCAGTACGGCCACATGGGGGGAGGTCTTCATGGTCATTAGCTGGAAGGAGGAAAGCTCCAGCACGCAGAAATCTCCCTCCTTCATCTCGTCCACCCTGTCCAGCAGAGGCGTGCCGATGTTGCCGCCCACAAAGACTGTATAGCCCTGGGCCTTTAAAAGTTCGGCCGTGACAGAGGTGGTCGTCGTCTTGCCGTCCGAGCCTGTCACGGCAATGACGGTGCAGGGACAGAGGGAGAGAAAGACCTCCATCTCGCTGGTTATCTCGGCGCCTCTTTCGGCCGCCGCCAAAAGGGCCGGTACGTCGGGCCTCAGGCCGGGGGTGCGGAAAACTATGTCGCCGTCGACACGGGCCAAATAATCGGGGCCTAAAACCAGCTCGACCCCCATGGCCTCAAGCTCCCTCGCCAAATCGCCCATCTGCTCGCGGGTTTTCTTGTCGTGGGCCGTCACCCTGACGCCGCCCTCGGCCAGCAGCTTTATCAGCGGCGTGTTGGAAACGCCGACCCCCAGCACCGACACGCGCTTGCCTTTTATGCTTTCGATATATTCTTTAAGCAAGTCAGAGCCTCCTTTAGTATTATAAATACATATTAACCCATTATCGGGTGCAGGTCAACAAAAGCTTGCGCTTTTCGGATAAACTTGACAGAGGTTTTCAAGCCGGTATAGTATAAATTAAAAGGAGGCGGATATATGCTTATCGAGACAAAAAGGCTTGTCATTTCCAGCTTTGAAGAGGGCGACCTTCAAGACTTGTATGAGATATTGGGGGACGGCCTTGTTATGGAGCACAGTGAGGAGCCCTATACCATGGAAAAAACGGCCTCGTTTTTATCGGACTTCTGCATAGAGAGAGGCAAGGCCCTTGCCGCCCGGCTGAAAGACAATAAAAAGGTCATCGGTTATATACTTTTCAGCGAGATCGACGGCGGAATATATGAGCTTGGCTGGTTTTTCAACAGGAAATGCTGGAGGGGGGGATATGCTTTTGAAAGCTGTCAGGCCGTTATAAATTACGCCTTTGAAGAGCTGAACGCCCACAAGATTTTTTCCGAGACAGTGGACAGAGAAAGGTCGGTCGGCCTTATGGAAAAACTGGGACTTAAGCGCGAGGGCGTCCAGCGCCGCCATGTCAGGGACAGAAAGGGAGAATGGCGCGACCTTTACCTCTACGGCCTTTTGGAAGAGGAATATGAGGGGAAAGAGGCAAATTGACAATCGCCTTTTTATGGTTTATAATATTCTGACAAGTCGGCCAAGCAGCCGCGCGCCTATGGCGTGAGGAAAGTCCGGGCTTCACAGAGCGGGATAGCTGATAACGTCAGCCGAGGGCGACCTCAGGACAAGTGCAACAGAGAGATACCGCCTCATTTTTGAGGTAAGGGTGGAAAGGCGAGGTAAGAGCTCACCGGAGGCTGTGGTGACACAGCCTCCCTGTAAACTCTATCCGAAGCAACACCGACACGGGGGCTACGGCTTGCTCGGCCAATCTCCGGAAGGGTGGCTGGAGCGGCGCGGCGACGCGCCGCCAAGATAGATGGCTGCATAGACAGAACCCGGCTTACAGGCCGACTTCCCCACAAGACCCGCTTCGCTGGGCTCTTGTGGGGCCCCTTTTTTATTAAATAGATTTTGCCGGAATGAATCCGTCAAAATCGTTACGCCGCACTTGCGGCGGACGGCGCGGAGCGCCGTTCTAAGGACAAGTGAAGAGTGAAAAGAGACGGGAGAAAAGAAAGAATAATAAAAAAGCCTCGCCGCAAGGCGAGGCTTTTTAAAAGACAAATTACCTGTAGAGCATATTGAAGAGCAGCTTGAAGGTGCCTGTGGTCTGCGCCCTGTTGGTGGGGGCTATACCATAAAGGATGACCTCGCCCTTGCCCTTTTTGCACTCGACAACGGCGCCCTTGCCGGCGATGATATTTTCGCCCGTCAAAAGTCCGCTGCGGAGGATGTTGTGCTGGGGATATCTCATGGAGATGGTGTATTTGTCGGCGTCGAACATATCGGTGACCTCAAAGACGGGGCCGTTCCAGTGGAAAACATATGTCTCCTCGGGCATACCGTAGCAGGTGCGGCAGGAATGGTCGACGACGGCCCTCAGGGTCGAGCCGTGAGTGTTGAACACCTTGGCCGGGACTCCGGCGACGATGTTCTTTACGCCCAGACCCAGCTCCTCGATGGCGAAGTCGCAGGACTGGTTGACGGCCAGCAGGCGTCCGCCCTTTTCGACGAACTCCTTTATCCTGGCGGCGCCTTCCTTGCCCAGACCGCTCATATACTCGGGGGGCTGCTTGCCGATGAACATCATCATGCGCTTCATCATCGGGTCGTCGGGGCAGGCGGCAGGACCCATCAGGAAGCCCTTGGAATCGGAGGGCAGGATGAGGGCGTCATAGCCGTCGAGACCGGCCAGAATGTCCTTGTCAAAGACGGTTGTGTATTCAAAGCCGCTGTTTTCAAGCACCAGCCTTGTCCAGCCCTCGTCGGCGTTGCCGTTGTAATAACGCTGATACATGGCCACCTTGAGGGGCTTGACCTCGATAAGCTCGTCCCAGCCCTTTTCGACGATGCGGTGAGGGGTGGGGGCCTTTTCCAGAACGGCGGCAATCTTTTCGGCGTCGCCCTCAACATAGAAGTCGCGCCACGGGCAGGCCACTATCCTGTAGACCTTGAAGCCCTCCTTGAGCAGCAGGTTGACCGTTTTGAAAACAGAGTTTTCCTTGGCGCTCAGGACGACCTTCGTTCCCTTGACCATGTCTATCTTGTTGCAGACGTCGCAAACCGTCTCAAACTCGCCCTCGATCTTCTGGTTGGCCGGTATGGCGGCGACATTCATGTATTCGGCGACCGTGTCGGTGGCCGAGTCAAAGGCCGTCAGAGCGCCGCTTTGGTCTCTTGTCCACTGGTTGTCGGGGTAATGGGTTTCGCCCAGCAGGCTCATGATGACGCCGAACTTGGGCTGGGCAAGAAATACGACATATGTGCCGGCGGGATATGCGGCCGAGCCGACGGTGAACTCCTTGACGGCCCTCTTGACCTCTATGTTCTGTCCGCGCAGGATGCTGATGAGATGCCTGACCTCGCCCGTGTCATGCTGCTTTTCGGGGATGATAAAGGCGTATTCGCGGCTCTCCTCGCCCCTCTTTGTCTGGTTGAGGGCCTTGGTGGCCATGTTTTTGAGGACGGCGTCCTTGTTCCTCGCCATTGTATCCAGCAGGGCATAGGCGGCCATATACTGTCTGGCGACTATATCGCCCAGACGCCACCATCCGCCCTTCCAGGGGCTGGGGAAGTTGGTCTGCTGCTCATAGGCCGGCTGGACGATGTCGCCGTCGCCCTTGAGCTGTGTCGGGTCGATGTATTTGGGGGTGGCCAGCTTGGCCGAGGCCGACTCGGTCAGCATACCGGCGATGTTGTGGCTGTTTGTTATCCAGTGATAGCCATAGTGGCCCCAGCCGGGATACTGCGCGCCGGAGGAGACGCCGTCAAGGCCGTTTTCTTCCATCTGATAGGCCATATTTGCGCCGTACCAGTTCAGCTCGCGCCATGTGATGGGGTCGATGTTGGGCCTGACGGGGTTTTTATAGGGGGCTATCTGGATTCGCGCGCCGTAGCTGCCCATGTGGTGGTGATCCTGATAGGACTGGGGCATCCACTCGTGGAAGATTATCTGGCCCATGTATTTGGACTCGACGATATTCTGGGCAAAGGCGTCGCGGTTGTTGTCGTGGCCCGTGTAAAGCTGATAAAGGCTGGGGTAGTTGCTGCCCTCATACTCGGTGCCCTTGTTCTTATAATACCAGTCGGTGACCATTATCTCGCCGTCGGGGTTGAAGCAGGGCACCATGACAAAGACGACGTTGTCAAGGATGTTCAAAACCTCGTCGTCATCCTTTGTGGCCAGGTCATAGGCCAGATTTATTGCCATCTGCGTGCCGCCGACTTCGGTGGCGTGGAGGCTCATGCTCTGGACCGAAACGGCCTTGCCCTTTTTGACAAGGGCGTCTATCTCGTCCTGAGAAAGACCTCTGGGGTCGGCCAGCCTCATGCTTGTCCGACGTATCTCCTCCAGATTGGCATGGTTCTCGGGAGAGGTGATGACAACCTTGAGGAAGGGGTTGCCCTCGGTGCTGGGGCCCATATCGGTGACAGCCACGCGGTCGGACTCCCTGTCGAGCATCCAGAAATAGTCGACTATCTTGTCCCAGCGAGCCAGCTCGCCGTCGTCGCCCGGCGTGAAACCGAAGAAGTCTACAGGTTTAACAATCTTGCTCATAGTACCCTCCTTGAAATTTTTTTATCGAACTATTACAAGTTTATCATGTAAATTTGCATAAGTCAAGGAGGCTTGATTGACATTTGCTTGTGTAAAGAGTATATTATATTTGTGAAAAGAGGCACGAAGCTACCGAGGCAAACAGGAGAAAATAATGACGGAAAACAATAAAAGCGCCGGAAGCGAGGTCTTTTCCACCTTCTGGCAGTTTACAAAGGGAATAAAAAAATATTATCTGGCGGCCATACTCACCACCTTTGCCGGAATACTGTTCAGCTTTCTGACGCCGCAGGTCATCAGGCTGACGGTCGACTCGGTCATAGGGGAGGAGGCGCCGCGCCTGCCCTCCCTCTTCCTCGATATCTGGAACGGACTGGGCGGACGCGACGGCCTGCGCGCAAATCTCATGCTCTGCGCCGGGGCCATACTTGTGTTCACCGTGGCCGAGGGCCTTTTTACCCTCGGTTCGCGCCTGCTGATGTCAAAATGCACCGAAACATATATAAAAAGGGTGCGCGACCGCGTATTCAGACACGTGCAGCATCTTCCCTTCAGCTGGCACACGCAAAACCGCACGGGAGATATCATACAGCGATGCACCTCCGACATGGACGTCATACGCAATTTTGTGGCCAACCAGCTTCTGGAGGTCATACGCATCGTCATGCTGGCCGTGACGGCTCTTTACCTCATGTCGACGATGAACATGGGGCTGACGATAGTGGCCTTTCTCTTTTTGCCCCTGACGGCCGGCTATTCGGGGATATTCTTCTCCATGCTGTCAAAGCGATTCCGCAAGGCCGACGAGGCCGAAAGCGACTTGATGGTTGCCGTGCAGGAGAACCTGACGGGGGTCAGGGTGGTGCGCGCCTTCGGCAGCGAGCGCAGGGAGCTGAAAAAGTTCGATAAGTTCAGCGACCGCTTTTACGACCTGTGGGTCAATATGGGTTACATAATGGGCGTTTACTGGGGCGTGGGAGACCTTGTCAGCGGAGTTCAGGTGCTGACGATAATGATTCTCGGGGCCTTTATGGCATACGAGGGGACGATAACCCTGGGCGAGTTCCTTGTTTTCGTCTCCTATAACCGCACCCTTTCTTTCCCCCTCAAAAGGCTGGGGCGCATACTGTCCGACATGAGCAAGATGAGGGTCTCGGCCGAGCGCCTTTCCGAGATACTCCACGCCGAGGAGGAGAAAGACCCTCCCGAGGCGCTCAGGCCCGATATCAAGGGGGACATATCCTTTGAAAACGTCTCATTCTCCTATGGCGAAAACAAGGTGCTGAAAAACGTCTCCTTTGACATAAAGGCCGGCTCCACCTTCGGAATACTGGGCAACACAGGCTCGGGCAAAAGCACCCTGAGCTATCTTATCGACCGCCTTTATGACCTTGAGGAGGGGCAGGGAAGAATAACCGTCGACGGAATTGATATAAAGGATATCGAGCGCGACCACCTCAGAAAAAACATCGGGCTTGTGCTTCAGGAGCCTTTCCTCTTTTCAAAGACGATAAAGGAAAATATAGCCATAGCCCGTCCCGAATCCTCCCTCGAGGAGGTGCGCCGCGCGGCGGCCACCGCCGACGTGGACGGGAGCATAAGCGACTTTACTCAGGGATATGACACGATAGTCGGCGAGAGGGGGGTCACCCTTTCGGGCGGCCAGAAGCAGCGCGTGGCCATTGCCAGAACGCTTATGTGCGGCTGTCCCGTCATACTTTTCGACGATTCCCTTTCGGCCGTCGACCTGACGACCGACGCCAGAATACGCGCCGCACTTAAAAAGGAAACGGCCGGAGCGACGGTCATCCTTATTTCCCACCGCATAAACACCCTGATGGACTGCGACATGATAATGACGCTGGAAAACGGCGAGGTGGCCGAGATAGGCACCCATGAGGAGCTTTTGAAGAGGGGCGGCGTTTACAGCCGCACATACGAGCTGCAAAGCGCCGCCGGCAGAGGGGAGGGGACGGAATGAGCGAAAACATAAATTACGCCAAATCATTCCAGCCCAAGACCTGGAAAAAGCTCCTGCCCTTTATAAAGCCCTATTATCCCCGTCTGGCCCTGCTGATGGCCGGAATGGTGCTGGCCGCCGTCATCGACGTTATCCTGCCTCGCTTCCAAAGCTACGCCGTCGATAACTTCATAGTCCCGGGCAGCGTTGACGGCATATGGGGCTTTGCCGGAGGCTATCTGGCCGTGATGATAGTCTCGGCCCTTTCGACGGTCGTATACAGCCGCCTTTCCATGGTGATAGAGATGGGCCTGGGGCGCGACCTCAAGCGCAGCTGCTTTGTGCATCTGCAAACCCTTTCGCTTTCCTATTACAACACCACCCCCGTCGGCTATATACTGGCAAGGGTCATGAGCGACACCAACCGCATCTCCGGCCTTATCGCCTGGTCGATAGAGGACGTTTTGTGGAGCCTCGCCTATATCATCATGGCCTTTGTCTCCATGGCGACGGTCAACGCCCGTCTGGCACTTATCGTGCTGGCCGTCGTGCCGCCCATAGCTTTGGTGACGGGCTTTTTCCAAAGCAGGATACTCAGGGCCAACAGGGAGATAAGAAGCGTCAACTCGCGCATAACGGGGGCCTATAACGAGGGCATAACGGGGGCCAAGACCTCCAAGACCCTTGTCATCGAAGACCGCATATCCGACGAGTTCGAGGCGCTGACCGCGGAGATGTACCGCGCCAACTTCCGCTCGGCACGTCTTTCGGCCATATTTATCCCCATAATAACCTTCCTCAGCTCCCTTGCCGTGGCGATGGTGCTTGTCAAAGGTGGGTATATGGTGATGGAGGAGGTCATAAAGTTCGGCACCCTGTCCCTCTTTGTCAGCTATTCCCTGGCCATGCTCGACCCAATACGCCAGATGGCGAGGGTCTTTTCCGAGATAGTGGCGACCCAGGTCAACATCGAAAGGGTCATGGCCCTTTTGGAGCACGAGCCTATAATCGTCGACGACGAAAAGGTCAGGGAGAAATACGGCGACGCCTTTGAGCCGAGACCCGAAAACTGGGAGCCTGTCAAGGGACACATAGAGTTCGACCATGTTTGGTTCAAATATCCCGACGGAGACGAATATATATTAGAGGATTTCTCTCTCGACGTGCCGGCCGGGGCCAACGTGGCCATTGTCGGCGAGACGGGAGCCGGGAAAAGCACCCTTGTCAATCTGGCCTGCCGCTTTTTCGAGCCGACAAGGGGGCGCATACTTATTGACGGCGTCGATTACAGGGAGAGGAGCCAGATATGGCTGCACTCGTCTCTGGGCTATGTTCTTCAAAGCCCCCATCTGTTCTCGGGCACCGTGGCCGAGAATATCCGCTACGGCAAGCCCGACGCCACCGACGAGGAGGTGCGCCGCGCTGCCCGTCTCGTCTCGGCCGATGTGGTGGCCGAAAGGCTGGAGAAGGGCTATGACACCGACGTGGGTGAGGGGGGCGACCGCCTTTCGACGGGCGAGAAGCAGCTTGTCTCCTTCGCGCGCGCCATCATCGCCGACCCTCCCATATTCGTCCTTGACGAGGCCACCTCCTCTATCGACACCGAAACCGAGCTTCTGATACAAAGGGCCATATGGAACGTCCTTGAGGGCCGCACGTCCTTTATGATAGCCCACAGGCTTTCCACCGTCAGAAAGGCCGATGTAATATTGGTGGTCGACGACGGAAAAATAGTCGAGAGGGGAACCCATGAGGAGCTGATGGCAAAAAACGGCCATTACGCCCGTCTTTACCGCGAGATGGAGATAAAAGAGCGCCAAAGCGGCGCCGCTATACAATGAGGAGGCAGAGTGATGAGAAGAAAGGACAGAGAGGTCACCGACATAAATGTCGTCAGGGAAATACTTGACAGCGCGAAGGTCATGACGGTCGCCATGGTGGATTCGGGCAAGCCCTACGCCCTGCCCCTCCATTACGGCTATGAGCTTGAGGACGGAAAGCTGACCTTTTATTTCCATTCGTCCCCCGTGGGGCGCAAGATGGAGATACTAAAGGAGAACCCCTCGGTTTTCTGCGCCGTTTCGGTTGATAACGGCCTTATCGGCGAGGGAGACAACGCCTGCGTCTACGGCTGCCGCTTTGCCTCGGTCATGGGAAACGGCAGGGCCTCCGTACTCAGCGGAAGTCTGGAGAAAAAGCAGGCTCTTGATATCCTGATGAAGCACCAGACGGGCAGAGAGGGCTTTGACTATCCCTCCGAGCTTTCAAAGGTGGCCGTCGTAAGAATAACCCTCGATTCTTTCTCGGCAAAGATGAACAGGGGAGAGTAACGGGCAAAAGCCCATTTTGGGAGGAAATAAATTGAGCATATACAACACAGACGTCGTCATCGTCGGCGCAGGGCCGGCCGGAATATTTACGGCGCTGGAGCTGACGCGCCGCGGCTTCGGAGAAAAGATAACCATAGTAGAAAAGGGTATGCCGGTTGAAAAACGCCGTTGCCCCAAGGAACAGACCGGCAGGTGCATGAACTGCAAGCCCTATTGCCATATAACAACGGGATTTTCGGGAGCCGGGGCCTTCTCCGACGGCAAGCTGTCCCTCAGCCCCGAGGTGGGAGGCGACCTGCCCGAGCTGATAGGCTATCCTCTGGCCGAGGAGCTTATAGACTATACCGACAAAATATATCTCGAGTTCGGGGCCGACGACAGGGTGGAGGGCCTCGGCAACCACGAAAAGATAAAGGAGATACGCAAGAGGGCCATTCAGGCCGGCCTCAAGCTGGTCGATTGCCCCATCCGTCATCTGGGCACGGAGAAGGCCCAGGAGATATACCTGTCGATACAGAATTATCTTGCGGAGCATGGCGTCGAGCTTATCTTCGGCTACAACTGCGTCGACCTTATAATGGAGGGCGGCCGCTGCGTCGGCGTCGTCTGTGAAAAGGCCGTGGGAGGAGACGCCATGGATATCCGCGCCTCTCACACGGTCATCGCCTCGGGACGCAGGGGGGCCGATTGGCTCAGCGCCCTCTGCGACCGCCACGACATCCTACACAAGCCGGGCACGGTGGATATCGGCGTCAGGGTGGAGGTCCGCAACGAAATAATGGAGGACGTCAACAACGTCCTTTATGAATCCAAGCTGATTGGCTATCCCAAGCCCTTTAAAAACAAGGTCAGGACTTTTTGCCAGAATCCCGGCGGCTTTGTCAGCCAGGAGAACTATGACAACGACCTGGCCGTCGTCAACGGACATTCTTATAAGGAGAAAAAGTCGGCCAACACCAACCTTTCCATCCTTTGCTCCCACAATTTCACCAGCCCATTCAATCAGCCGATAGAGTACGCGCGCAAGATAGGCGAGCTGACAAATATGCTCGGCTCGGGCCATATACTTGTCCAGCGTTACGGCGATATCCTTGACGGCAAGCGCACATGGCCCGAAGAGCTGGCGCGCTCCAATGTCCGCCCCACCCTGCCCGACGCCGTGGCCGGAGATATAACCTCGGCCATGCCCTACCGCGCAATGGTGAATATAATCAACTTCATTCAGGCCGTCGAGCACGTCGTGCCCGGATTCGCCTCGGTCGAGACGCTGCTCTATTCGCCCGAGCTGAAGTTTTACAGCAACAAGGTCAAGCTGGATGAGCATTTGCGAACCAGCATAGAGGGCCTCCACTGTCTGGGCGATTCCAGCGGCTGGACAAGGGGGCTTATGATGGCCTCGATAATGGGCGTTCTTATGGGGCGCGAGCTGAGCGGCGGAAAATAAAATATAAGGCCTCGGAAACGGCTGTTCCGAGGCCCTGTTTTATTATCGGATGCATTTATTCCCGTTTTCCGGACACTTTAAAGTGAGAGATACCAAAAAATGCCCAATAGGGGAAAAGGCGGGGTTGACAGACGGGGACAGCTATATTATACTAAATAGGTATTAAATAACAAAGGCAGGTTTTATATGCTTAAACTCAGGAATATAAGCTGGTCGGCTCCCGACGGAAAGGCCGTGCTTAAAAATATAGACCTCGACATTGAGGAGGGCAGGCTTGTCGCCGTAACAGGTCCCAACGGTGGCGGAAAGACGACCCTCGCCAAGATAATCGCCGGAATAGAAAAGCCCACGTCGGGCGTTATAGAGCTTGACGGCAGGGATATAACGGCGCTGGACGTCACCGAAAGGGCAAAAACGGGCATAAGCTTCGCCTTTCAGCAGCCTGTCAGGTTCAAGGGCGTCACCGTGCGTCAGCTCATTGAGATAGCGGCGGGGGACAAGCTGGACGACGGCAGGCTCTGCTCGATACTCGGCAGCGTAGGCCTCTGCGCCATGGATTATCTGGGCCGCGAGGTCGATTCCACCCTTTCGGGCGGAGAGATAAAGCGCATCGAGATAGCCACCGTGCTGGCCCGTCACAGCAGGCTTTCGGTCTTTGACGAGCCTGAGGCCGGCATCGACCTCTGGAGCTTTAAAAACCTTATCGAGGTCTTTAAGGAGGTTCACGAGAACCTCAAGGGGACCCTTGTCATCATCTCCCATCAGGAGCGCATACTGCGCATAGCCGACGAAATAGTCCTTATCTCCGACGGCCGCGTAACCGACAGGGGCACGGGGGACGAAATGATACAGAAAATGCTGACACAGCGCGAGGCGGCCGCCGCCTGCCGTATGCAGGAGGAGCTTTTCCATGAATAATATGAAGAACGTCAACGAGACAAAGATGAACGCCGTCACCGAAAGACTGCTCAAAATGGTTTCCGACTGGAAGGGCGGAGCCTTTGACGGCGCTTATAATATAAGGGAAAACGGCGGCTGTGTCGGCCGACAGTCCAGCGAGAATATAAAAATAGACTCCAAAGAGGGTCAGCCGGGCCTTGAGATAAGGGTGTCGGGCAAGACGAGGGGCGAAAAGGTCTATATTCCGGCCTGCGTCACCAAGGGCAATGTGGACGACCTTGTCTATAACGACTTTTTTGTTGAGGACGGGGCCGACGTCACCATTGTCGCCGGCTGCGGCGTGCACACCGAGACGGGCGAGCCGGCAAGGCACAACGGAATACACCGCTTTTTCATCGGCAAAAACGCCCATGTAATCTATGAAGAGAAGCACGTCGGCACGGGCAAGGGCACGGGTCTGCGCTCGATAGACCCCGTCACCGAGGTGCATCTTGACGAAAACGCCCTTTTGGAGATGGACACGGCCCAGATTGGCGGAGTTGACCGCACGACGAGAAAAACGACGGGAACCGCCGCCGCCGGGGCGCGCCTTGTGATAAAGGAGCGCATACTGACCGAGGGCGACCAGCAGGCCGACACCTTTTTTGAGATAGAGCTCAACGGCGAGGGCTCGGGCGCCGATATCATCTCCCATTCGGTTGCCAGAGGCCGCTCGAGACAGGCCTATACCTCGACTATAATCGGCAACGCCCCCTGCTCGGGCCACTCGGAATGCGACGCTATCATCGACGGCGACGCCATAGTCGACGCCGCCCCCAGGCTTTACGCCAGATGCAGCGACGCCGCCCTCATTCATGAAGCGGCCATCGGCAAAATTGCCGGCGAGCAGATACTCAAGCTCCGCACCCTCGGCCTGACCGAGGAAGAGGCCGAAAAGAAGATAATCGAGGGCTTTTTGGCCTAAAGTGCAAGCGGCTCTCTCTTGGCTCCCTTGTGTAAAGGGAGTTGTCGGCAAAGCCGACTGAGGGATTGTCCAAATATTATAATTCGACAAATAAAAAGCCCACACCGAAGGGTAGTTTCCAATAAGACAGTATGAGAACATTACTGACATAGGGTAGCTGCCGTACAGGAGTGCGACAAGAAAAATTGGCGATACTTGGTTTTCACAACCAGGTATCGCCTTTTTCTATCTTTAACAGAATGTTTGAATCTTATTGGAGGTACATATGATGCAGGAATTGAACTATATCCGTTGCGGTGATTACTATATTCCCGATATTCGCTTACCGGAGGAAACCAGACCTATTGGTCGTTGGGGACGTATGCACAGAGATTATATCAAGGAGCATAACCCCATCCGCTTTAACGATCTGTGCCTTAGTGGCGAACTGTGGACGTATCTGGCTGATTTGAACGAGCAGGCACAGAACCGTCTTGAAATTATCATTGAGCAAATGAAAGCTGCTGAGGGCGTGACAGAGGACATGAAGCAGCACGATCAGATGACATGGGTTGGAGCCATGAACAGCATCCGAAATCGAGCAGAGGAAATTGTTCTGCGTGAAATGATTTCTGAGGAGGATGCGGTATGAGAATCCTCGAAGAGTTTTGGTACGGCAATATCGAGCCGACCGAGTATGACACATCCTCTTACAAAGAATACAAGAAGCTGCTGGAACTGATTTGCAGGAACGAAGAAAAGCTCAAAGCCACTATGACGGACGAGCAGAAAGAGTTGTTTGAGAAATACACGGATTGTGTGCGAGAGCACCAAACCAATACAGACTGTTTGATTTTTCAGAATGGATTTAAGCTGGGCGCACGAATGATGTTAGAAGTTATGGAAGAACTCTAATTTCACAAGTTGACGAAGCCGCTCTATGTTGCTTTTATTGGTAGCATAGAGCGGCTTTTTCTGCATTTTCCCGGTTCTATTGACTTTTTTACCAAATTATGATATCATTATATCCAGATATAATGATATCATTTGGAGGTGGCGAGTGATGCAGAAAACAGATCTGAAATCGGATCGTGATAAGCAGGTACAGGTGCGTTTACCTGCGTCACTACACAAACAGTTGAAATTGGCACTAATACAGGATGATAGCTCACTTGCTGATTTTTTCAATGAAGCGGCAGAAGCATATCTGAAAAATCCTGATAAATACAGAAAAACAGTTGGAAACATAAACGGAGGAAAGCGCAATGGCTGATATTAGAAAAGATCAAGAAAGAGATGAACTTCATCGTGCAATATGGGCGATTGCTGACGGCCTGCGTGGAAGCGTAGATGGATGGGATTTCAAGTCCTATGTGTTAGGTATGATGTTCTATCGCTATATTTCCGAAAATCTGACCAACTATATTAACGAGGGCGAGATCGAAGCCGGCAATGAGGGCTTTGATTATGCCTTGCTGTCTGACGAAGATGCAGAACAGGCTCGTGAAGATATGGTCAAGACAAAGGGTTTTTTCATTCTCCCCTCCGAACTTTTCTGCAACCTCAGAAAAAAGGCTGCGGGCGATGAAAATCTGAACATGACGTTGGAAACGATCTTCAAAAACATTGAGGATTCCGCAAAAGGCAGCGAGAGTGAAGATAATTTCGCAGGCCTGTTTGATGACATTGATGTCAACAGCAATAAACTGGGTGCCACCGTTGCCAAGCGTAATGCCAATCTCGTCAAGTTAATTGAGGGCGTTGCGGACATGAAGCTGGGCAACTACAAGGACAACTCTATTGATGCTTTTGGTGATGCTTACGAATACCTGATGAGCATGTACGCATCCAACGCAGGAAAAAGCGGCGGTGAGTTCTTTACTCCACAGGAAGTATCTGAGCTGTTGACCCACATTGCCGTTGTAGGAAAGTCCGAAGTAAACAAGGTCTACGACCCTGCTTGCGGTTCCGGCTCCCTCCTTTTGAAAGCTGCAAAAATCCTCGGCAAGGATAATGTTCGTCAGGGGTTCTATGGTCAGGAAATCAACCTTACCACCTATAACCTTTGTCGTATCAATATGTTCCTGCACGATATCGACTACGATAAGTTCGATATCGCCCACGAAGACACGCTGATGAACCCACAGCATTGGGATGATGAACCCTTTGAGGTTATCGTTTCCAATCCGCCTTACTCCATCAAATGGGAGGGCGATGATAACCCTGTTTTGATTAACGATCCCCGCTTCTCTCCTGCCGGTGTACTTGCACCTAAGTCCAAAGCTGACCTTGCGTTTATTATGCACTCTTTGGCTTGGCTTGCTACTAACGGCACGGCTGCGATTGTTTGTTTCCCTGGTATCATGTACCGTGGTGGTGCTGAAAAGAAAATCCGCCAGTATCTGATCGACAACAACTTTATCGACTGCATCATTCAGTTGCCGAGCAACCTGTTCTTTGGAACCTCTATTGCGACCTGCATCATGGTTTTGAAACGTAGTAAAGCGGATAACAGTGTTCTGTTCATTGACGCATCAAATGAGTGCGTAAAGGTCACGAATAACAACAAATTAACCGATGGGCCTGACGGAAACATCGAACACATCGTAAATGCCTTTGTCGCCCGTGCTGACAAAAAGCATTTTGCCCGTTGTGTTCCTTACGAAGAAATTGTGGAACAGGACTATAATCTTTCTGTCAGTTCCTATGTTGAGCAAGAAGATACCAGAGAAGAAATTGATATCGCAAAGCTCAATAAAGAGATCGAAGAAATTGTTGCAAGGGAGCAGGTGCTGAGAGCAGAAATCGCAAAAATCATTGCAGAATTAGAGGGATAATTTATGAGACTCAGTAGTAGATTATCTGATAAAAGTGAGAATAACGGAGTAATCGAATCTTTCATTGACTGGGATAAATACACGATATCTCCTGAAGAAGAAACGGAAGATGTTTGCTTGATTTCATCTGGCGATTTCATTGAAATCCAGATTGGTAAGATCATTTTGCCGTTTTACTCAACAACATGTAAAGACAGCGTATCTTTTGTATCTCCTAAGAAGTTGCATTGCCTGATTATCAATGAAACAATGATCAGCATCGATTGCCAGCTGCAGTGCATGGATTATGACAAGGATAACCCGGCATGTAAGGATTGCAATCATTGTGTACAGGCATGGTTCTTGATAGGCGCTGATGATATTTTTGCAGCAACACCTACGGTTCATGTGGTCAAGCAGAATTTTAAGCTGCCAGAGCATATCAAGTTCCCAATGGAGACAGAGAATAAATTTTCCGAATGGTTAAATAAAGCTGATATCGCACATAAAGAACGCTTGGGTGCCGGAGCCGTAATTTACTTAAGAGCTATTCTGGAGAAGATTACAATAAAAGTCGGTAATGATGCTGGTGTCGACATTTATAAGTCGAATGGAAAAACAAAATCCTTTGAACAGGTAATAAAAGCTGTCGATAAGGAATGTGCCATTATTCCAGTTATTTATTCTGACAATGGCTATGAACTGTTTCGCAGAATGAGCGAAATCGCCCACGGCAATTCGGACGAAGATACAGCGATTAAGGAATATGAACCCTTAAGACGCTTGGTAGTAGGGATACTTGAGAACATTCAGAAAAAAGAAACAGAAATTAAAAACAATGCCGAAATAAAAAAGGCATTGGATGCGATAGGATTTAGTGACGGGGGTGAGCAGAGTGAACAAACTGAATGAATTGATACATAAGCTTTGCCCTGATGGTGTCGAATATAAGAAAATTAAGGATGTATTTCAGAGACTACGTGGTACACCTATCACCGCTGGAAAGATGAAAGAAATCGAGTCTTCAGATGGTAAGATCCGAGTATTTGCTGGCGGAAAAACTGTCATAAACGCCAAGGAAGGAGACATCCCAAACGCCAACATAATAAGAGTACCCGCTGTTTTAGTTCAATCCAGAGGAGTTATCGACGTAGTGTATTATGAAAAACCATTTACATTCAAAAATGAAATGTGGGCATATACTTCGGATAATAAGATCGCAGTTAAATTCCTTTATTATGTTCTGAAGAATAATATTCAAAAGTTTAGAGATGCTGCCGCCGGAATGGGTTCTCTGCCGCAGATTTCGCTGCCGGTAACTGAAGAATTCAAAGTTCCCGTTCCCCCTCTACCTGTGCAGAGTGAAATTGTCCGCATTCTGGACAATTTCACGGAACTTACAGCGGAACTTACAGCGGAACTTACAGCGAGACAATCCCAATACGAATACTATGCTTCTAATATGTTCCCGAGTGTTAAAAATTCTGATGTGGGATGGATTGAACTTGGGGAAGTAGCAACCGTTACGAAATTAGCTGGATTTGAATTTACTAAATATGTTACATATTCAGATGCTGGTGATATTATTGCTCTACGTGGTTTGAATGTAAAAAATGGACATCTTGTTTTGGATGATGTGAAATACATCGACAATAGCAATCTTGAAATGTTGTCAAGAAGCAAACTTCGCATAGGCGATATGCTTTTTACTTACGTTGGTACAGTAGGACAAGTCGCTCTGATCCAAGAAAATGACAAGTATTATTTGGCTCCCAATGTAGCCCTTGTACGAATTTCAGATGAGCGGTTCTTGCCCGAATATATGATGCACTATTTCTTGACAGACAAGTTCAAGCAGGAACAGATTGCGAAATTACTGCAAGTATCCTCAATGCAAAACATCCCGATGGAGAAAATAAGAAAATTCAAATTGCCGTTAATAAGCATCGAGGAGCAACGCAAGACGATAGATATTCTTAATCGCTTCGATACTCTTTGTAATGATATTTCCGCAGGCCTTCCCGCAGAAATTGAAGCAAGACAAAAGCAATATGAGTATTATCGGGATAAGCTGTTGTCCTTCAAAGAGAAGGAGTGAGAACTGGTGTACGATAAATCGTTGAGGTTACATTTACTCCCATCGGAACTCATTGTGAAAGGATTTGTAAAGGGAGAAGAACAGTGTAATTATGAATGCTATCTTCTTGAATTGGTAAACAAGTCCTCTTTCTTCATTAGTTTGTCGCATGGGCAGAGTTATTCTGCACCGGAAAGCGAAGCACACGGGGAATGTGATTGTATTTCAGATGCTTATCAGCTGGATTTTAAGCTGATTGGTGGGAATACTCCTCTACAAGCCAGAAGCCTATTATCAAATCAGAAATATCTTCTTGCAGAAGGGGTGTTGGCGACAGGCTCTCCGAAAGAGAAGGATCGCTCAATACAGGCAACGCTTATCCATGCGGCATTGAGGGACTACTCCTATCCGCAGCTATGTGATCTGCGCAAGGAAAATCCAAAGGGACAAGGAATTAAAAACGATGTTTGTCAGTTCCTTATGACATTGGAAAAGAAGAAAAATCTGCTCCTCTTCTTTCCTTACTCATTCAGCTTTGATACTGAATACAAGCTCGAGGAAGGCAGTCAGCAGATCACTTTTGCCATAAATTCGGATTTTTGTAACGCCATGAAATATCGCAATCATGTAGCTCCCGGGTTAGATACATTTTTATGCTTTATTTATTCCGAATATTTAGTTGTCCTCAAAGCCCTAAATGAAACGCTCAGCATTGTTGACCATATCAGTCTAAAAAATAGTCCGACATACAAAAAATTATTGGACTACTCAAGTAATCTCTGAAGGGAGGTATAGAACCAGATGAGTACATATAACATCGTACTTTCTTCCAACGAAAGTACCGTTGTAACCGAATATGAACCACAAGCTAAACGCTCAGACGCATATCAAAGCGAAGCCGCTTTGGAAGCGGCCTTCATCAAAATGCTTGGCGAACAAGGCTATGAGTACGTGTCCATTCACAACGAAGAAGATCTTGTCCTTAACCTTCGCAAGCAGCTTGAACGCCTTAACCAGTACAGCTTCACGGATAAAGAATGGGAAACCTTCTTCAAATCCAAGATTGCCAACGCCAACGAAGGCATCGTGGAAAAGACTCGTAAGATTCAGGAAGACTATGTACAGAACCTGACTTGCGAAGATGGCAGAACGCAAAACATCTACCTGATTGACAAAAAGAATATCCACAACAACCGTTTGCAGGTCATCAATCAGTATGAAGAAGGTGCCGGAAATCACGACACACGGTATGACGTGACCATTCTTGTGAACGGTCTACCGTTGGTTCATGTGGAGCTGAAGCGCCGTGGTGTTGCGATCAAGGAAGCTTTTAACCAGATTAATCGCTATCAGCGAGACAGCTTCTGGGCAGGCTCCGGACTTTATGAGTATGTGCAGATTTTTGTAATCTCCAACGGCACATTCACGAAATATTATTCCAATACCACGAGAGCAAGCCATATCAAAGAGAATGACGGCACCGGCAAAAAGCACAGCAAGAAAACTTCCAATAGCTTTGAGTTCACTTCCTATTGGGCAGATGGCAACAACAGAGTTATTGCAGACCTTGTTGACTTCACAAAGACGTTCTTTGCCAAACATACCCTGCTGAATATTCTGACAAAGTATTGCGTGTTTACATCTGAGGAACTGCTGCTTGTCATGCGTCCTTATCAGATCGTTGCAACAGAACGCATCTTGAACAGAATCGAAACATCCTCCAACAGCAAGAAAACCGGAAAGATCGAAGCGGGTGGCTATATCTGGCACACCACTGGCAGCGGCAAAACCCTCACCTCTTTCAAGACGGCACAGCTTGCTACAAACTTGCCCTACATTGATAAGGTGCTGTTTGTTGTTGACCGCAAGGACTTGGACTATCAGACCATCAAAGAGTATGACAGATTTGAAAAAGGTGCTGCCAACAGCAATAAGAGCACGGCTATTCTGCAGAAGCAGCTTGAGGATTCTACTTCTCGAATTATCGTAACTACAATTCAGAAGTTGGATGTCTTTATTCAGAAGAACCCCATGCATCCCATTAGGGATAAGCATATTGTTTTGGTGTTTGATGAATGCCATAGAAGCCAGTTCGGTGATATGCATACGAGAATTGTGGGCGGTCAGATCAAAAAAGGTGAAAAGGTTGTTAAAGTACACAGATACTTTAGAAACTATCACATCTTTGGTTTCACGGGCACTCCGATTTTCTCGGTCAATGCAGGTACTGGCGGAAATCCAAATCTGAAAACTACTGAGCAGGCATTTGGTGATAAACTCCATACCTACACCATCGTTGACGCCATCAATGACGGAAATGTTTTGCCGTTCCGCATTGACTATATCAATACGGTAAAGAAAAAGGACGGAAAGCAGGATAAGCAAGTTACTGCTATTGATACCGAGGAAGCGCTCGCTTCTCAGGAACGTATCTCCGAGGTTGTAAAGTACATTCTGGAACACTTTGACCAAAAGACCATGCGAAATTCCTATTACAGTCTGAAGGGTCAGCGTGTGAATGGATTCAACTCCATGCTTGCTGTCAGCTCCATTCCTGTATGCAAAAAATACTATCTGGAACTAAAAAAGCAGATTGCAGAACAGCACCGTGATTTGACGATTACCACTATCTTCTCGTTTGCTCCTAACGAAGCAGACAGCGCAGACGGCATCTTGGATGATGAAAGTTTTGATACCGATGGCCTTGACCAGAGTTCTCGTGATTTTCTGGACATGGCGATTGACGAGTACAACAAGACTTTCAAAACAAACTTTGACACATCCAGCAAGGGCTTCCAAGACTATTACAAAGACCTCTCTGACAAAGTGAAAAAGCGTGAGGTTGATTTGCTGATTGTGGTAAATATGTTCCTGACGGGCTTTGATGCAACGACGCTCAACACTCTTTGGGTAGACAAGAATTTGAAAATGCATGGTCTGATTCAGGCATTTTCAAGAACCAACCGCATCCTTAACTCCGTTAAGACTTTTGGCAATATTGTTTGCTTCCGTGATCTTGAAAAAGAAACCAACGAAGCCATTGCCTTATTCGGTGACAAAGAAGCTAATGGTATTGTTCTTCTGAAATCTTACGAAGACTATTACTATGGTTGTGTTGATGAAAAGGGACGTGAGCAGAAAGGCTATGAAGAACGTATCGCCGAGCTGTTGCAGAAATACCCATTGGGACAGCCAATCATCGGCGAGCAGAACAAGAAGGATTTTATTGTTCTGTTTGGTAACATTCTGCGTCTGAGAAACATTCTGTCGGCTTTTGACCGCTTTGCAGGAAACGAAATTTTGTCTCCTATTGATTTCCAAGACTACACAGGTACCTACCATGATGTGTACGATGAAATCAAACCGAAGCCGGGAAGCAAAGATAGTATCATGGATGATGTTGTCTTTGAAATGGAACTTGTCAAACAGGTTGAAGTCAACATCGACTATATTCTGATGCTGGTTATGAAATACCATGACGGCAACTGCGAAGACAAAGAAATCCTTGTTGCGATTGATAAGGCGATTAAGTCCAGTTTGCAGCTCAGATCTAAAAAGGAATTGATCGAAAACTTTATTGCCACCATCAATACAAAAACCGATGTCAACGCAGACTGGCAACGCTTTGTAAAAGATCAGCGTGAAACAGATATCCAAGCTTTGATTGATGAAGAAAAACTGAAGCCCGAGGAGACCAGAAAGTTTGTAGAGAACGCTTTCCGTGATGGCGTCCTCAAAACAACGGGCACAGATGTTGATCGTCTGATGCCGCCAGTATCTCGTTTTGGTGGCGGTGGCTCCCGTGACAAAAAGAAGCAGACAGTTATTGAAAAACTGAAGGCATTCTTTGAAAAATATTTTGGGTTGGTCAACGCAGGGGAATCTTTTTCAGAAGGCAGTAACAAGTAAGTTTAATTCACAAGGGCATTAACTGTTATGGTTAGTGCCCTTCTTCTTTTGATGAGGCTCTGACTTCTACACAACCTGTGTCGAAGTTACTTATTCCACTTCGGTGCAAATTGCGGCGAAGTGATTTTCAACTTCTGCCCAAGTTGGGCAGAAGTTGGTTTTGGGACTTCCGACCAACTTGGTCGGAGGTTATTTTTTATTCCCGACAAGTTGTCGGGAAGTTAGTTTTGAAAATTCTGCCCAGGTTGGACAGAATTATTTTTGCCCGTTGATATTTCTCTTGAAAACGTCCTAACAGGTAGAGAGAACCTTTCTGCAACCGTTGATTTTCGTTCTCTGTAGTTCCGAATATAGTGAGAGTGATTCGCAATCTTGACGGTATAGCACATTATCTGTATAATAATGGCATAGCGGTACGCCGCTACATAACAACTGAATAGAAATGTTCGACCATACTGAGACATAATTAGTCGGTTCATCCGACACGGTATCGGCACACCGGAAGTGCCGAACTGCTCCACCACGCCTTTGGTTCTGTTGGCGGGAGCTGTAGAAAGCAGAACCCGACTTTGAATTTTCAGAGCCGATTACATAGAACATCACTTTGAAGCGAGAGCTATGCTCCCGCCGATTTCTGATGCTCTGTGTAATCGGCTCTTTTTGTTTTCTTCTACATCCGACAACTGAATGACCGTCTGAATGAGATATGACTTTGCGATGACATGAGCAAAGCAACGCTGGGGTGAGACTCCCGGGCAGGAACGACATTCGGGTAAAACGGCAAAATCAAAAGTACGGCAAAGTGCCAAGTTGGCACTTTGGCAAAAACGCATTAACCGAAAAGGCTGGGTAGCGTAGAGCAAGATTCTACCATGGGTCCAAATTTCGCCTATCGCTCATTTTGCCCTTCATGGAATCTTGTTGGGGAGTGCCTTCCCCAAACCCTGCTCTGTTCCGCAAAGCGGAAGCGATACGGCTAACGCCGATTTTCAATTTTCAAAAAACACAGGAGGAACCGAATGGCAAAAACCTACAACACACCGAAACGAACCCACATTGTAAAAACCCGTCTGGACGATGAAGAGTACGCCGAATTTATGTGTCGGATGAAGCTTTACGAAATGAGCCAAGCGGAGTTTATCCGTGAAGCCATCTCCGGTGCGACCATCAAACCGACCATTGTGGCAACATTGGTCAGCGACGATCTGCTCGCTGCCATTGGCAAGCTAACCGCAGAATACGGCAGGATCGGTAACAATCTCAATCAGATTGCCCGACACCTCAACGAATGGCGAAGTCCTTATCCCGCTATGGCAAAGGAGCTGCAAGATGCCGCCGCTGATCTCGCCACTCTGAAATTTGAAGTTATGAAAAAGGTAGGTGATGCGATTGGCAACGTTCAAGCATATACGCTCTAAAAACGCTGATTACTCTGCCGCCGAAGCCTATCTCACTTTTGAGCATGACGAGTTCACCATGAAGCCCACCCTGGACGAAAACGGCAGGCTTATCCCAAGAAAGGATTACCGCATTTCCACTCTGAACTGCGGAGACGAAGATTTTGCGATTGCCTGTCTGAGAGCCAATCTCCGCTATGGTAAAAATCAAAAACGGGAAGATGTCAAAAGTCATCACTATATCATCAGCTTCGATCCCAAAGATGTTCCCGACCACGGATTGAACGTAGATCTGGCACAGAGCCTTGGCGAGAAATTCTGTAAAGAACACTTTCCCGGTCATCAAGCAATCGTCTGTACCCATCCCGACGGTCACAACGGCAGCGGCAATGTTCATGTACACATCGTTATCAATTCTCTGCGAATTGAAGAAGTTCCATTCATGCCGTATATGGACAGACCGTGCGATACACAACCGGGCATGAAGCACCGATGTACCAACGCCGCTATGGAATATTTTCGTGCCGAGGTCATGGAGCTGTGCCATGATGCAGGTCTGTATCAGATTGATCTGCTGAACGGCTGTAAGAACCGAGTAACCGAGCGTGAGTATTGGGCGCAGAAGAAAGGACAGCTTGCGCTGGATGAAGAAAACGCTGTTCTTGCTGAACAGGGATTGCCCATCAAACAGACCAAGTTTGAAACTGACAAAGACAAGCTCCGTGAAGAAATCCGCATGGCCATATCTGATGCATTCAGTTTTGAGGACTTCGCAGAAAAACTTCTCCGCCGTGGGATCACTGTCAAGGAGAGTCGAGGAAGATTGTCCTATCTCACACCCGACCGGACCAAAGCAATCACTGCACGAAAGCTGGGCGATGATTTTGATAAAACAGCTGTGTTCGCCGCCTTTGCCAGAAACGCAAAACAGGTCAGAACGAAAACACCTCTCGATCATTCCGCACCGACCATGCAGGACTTTATCAAACAGCAAAACTCTGTCAGCCGTATGGTGGACATGGAAGCGGCGAAAGCCAAGGGTAAAGGATATGAGCATTGGGCAAAGACACACAACCTCAAAAACGCAAGCCGAGCCTATGTGCTGTATCAAGAAATGGGCTTTGACTCTCCCGAAGCATTGGCTGCCGCTTGTGATGCCGCTCACGCCAAGGTAGATGATATTCGTACCAAGATGAAATCTGTAGAAGCATCAATCAAGGAGACGAAAGAGTTCCGTGATTATGTACTGAACTACCACAAGACCAGATATGTGATCGACGAACTGAAAGCCTGTAAGAATGAAAAAGCCCGTCAGAAATATCGTGACGAGCATGACAGCGACTTCATTATTCTGAATGCCGCTAAGCGATATTTTGATTCCAAGGGAGTCAAAAAACTGCCGAGTCATAAGGCATTGCAGGCGGAAGTGGAACAGCTTATCAAAGAGAAAAACGAACTTTACAATCAGTACCAGACCGCCAGAGAAGAAGTACAGCGTCTTGATACAATCCGCCATAATCTGGAGCAGCACCTTGGAAGAAAGATTGAACACAAACAAGAACAGGAGCGTTAATCATTCCCTTCGATTCGTTTCCGTTCCTATCCATTCCAAACCAAGAAAGGACAATTATATGAAAGAAAAGGAAAACAAGAATTACACCATCAACGAAAACGGCAGCATTGTTGTTCACAACTACTGTGCGGCAGAGCTGCCGAAGATCACCGTGACCATCCGTTCCGGTCAGACTACTTACCGATTTGGCGGTAGCTACGACGGCACAAGAAGTCTTTCCGGTAAATTACTCGACCACATGGCAAAGGAGGTGGATGAAAAATGACAAAGGAGACAAGTTTGCAGGGGTATGATATAATGACTACAAGCAATCCTGTATTGGCAGACTGCCCGCCGATTAAGGAGGAACAAAACATGAATAGGCAGTCTGACAAAATTACTGCTATCTACTGTAGACTCAGTCGTGATGACGAACTCACAGGAGAGAGTAACAGCATTGTCAATCAAAAGGCGATTCTCAAGAAATACGCAAAAGAACAAGGTTTCCGCAATATACAGTTTTTCGTGGACGATGGTTACTCCGGTGCGAACTTCAACAGACCCGATTGGAACCGCATGATCGAACTGGTAAAGGACGACAAGATTGGCGTTATTATTGCCAAGGATATGAGCCGTATCGGCAGAAATTATCTGGAAGTCGGTCTTTATACAGAAATGCTTTTCCCCGAACACGATGTCCGTTTCATCGCTGTGAACAGCGGTGTGGACAGCGCCAATCAGCAGGACAACGATTTTACTCCGTTCTTGAACATCATCAACGAGTTCTATGTCAAGGACAGCAGTAAAAAGGTCAAAGCGGTTATGAAGCAGAAAGGCGAATCCGGTGAGTATCTGACCACCAACCCGCCCTACGGCTACATGAAAGACCCCGACAATCCAAAGAGACATTGGATTGTGGACGATGAAGCCGCAACCGTTGTCCGTCAGATCTTCGCTTGGTGCATGGAGGGCTTCGGTCCCTCGCAGATCACCAGGAAGCTGAAGGAAGCAAAGGTGGATTGTCCCACGGTTCATTGGATGAAAATGGGACGAAACGCTCCCGCAAAGACACCCGATAATCCTTACGATTGGGCACCACGCACCATTACTGGCATACTGGAAAAGCAGGAATACCTTGGTCACATGGTCAACTTCAAGACACGCAAGCAGTCGTACAAGAGCAAAAAGAAACTCGAAAACCCTCCCGACCAATGGAAGATTTTCGAGAACACCCATGAAGCTATTATTGACGAAGAAACCTTTGCCCGTGTGCAGGAGCTTCGCAAGAACAAACGCAGACCCGCAAGAACAGGCAAGACCAATATGTTCTCCGGTCTCGTCCGCTGTGCTGATTGTGGTGAGAAATTGTACTACTGTACCAGCAACAGTTTTGAAACCAGACAAGATCACTTTGTATGCTCCACTTCCCGTAAAAAGGGAAAGGAAGTCTGCGACACCCACTTCATCCGTGCCGTGGTACTGGAAGAAGGTACGCTACAACACATGAGGTTGGTAATCCAATGTGTTGCCGATTATGAGGATGCGTTCCGCAGAGCATTGGGGGCAAAGCGAAATGAGGAAGCAAAGAAAGAGCTTTCTGCCAAGAAGCGAACCTTGCAGAAATCCGAAAATCGTTTGGCTGAACTGGACAGGTTGTTCAAGCGTATTTACGAGGATAGAGTCAACGGAAAACTGTCCGAAGCTCGTTTCCAGATGTTGTCTGATGATTATGAGCAGGAGCAGGCAGACCTGAGAACCAAGATTGAAATGCTTGAAAACGAAATACAGAATCAAGAAGATCAAGCGGAGAATGTTGATAGGTTTATCCGACAGGCAAAGAAGTACCTGTACTTGGAGAAGCTGACACCCACTATTCTGAACGATATGGTCAACGCCGTATATGTTCATGCACCGGATAAGTCCAGCGGACACCGAGTGCAGGATGTGACGATCAGCTACAACTATATCGGCATACTCCCCGCCAATTTGCTCTATGACATTATGAACGGAAAAGCGGCATGATCAAATCATGCCGCCTTCCCGAAAACATTGTTATACTGTTTTATTGGACCGCCCCGAAGGGTGGGCTTTTTTTGTTGCCATAATCTGTTTTGTGCTTTATAATAAAAACACCATTAAAGGTTGCGTGGGCGCAACCGTGGAGCGTCTAATGACGCGACCGCCGGTTGTCCGGCGTTGCGATTTTGCCGAATTCACTTCTGCAAAATCTATTTAATTAAAAAGGGCTCCCTAAAAATTGAAAATTTTTAGGGAAAAGGAGTTTTTATGAGCAATACAGTCCAACCGAGAACATTATCCGGCTTTATGGAGCTTCTGCCCGACAGACAGCTCCAGTTCGAGGCCATGGCCGAGGTGCTGAGAAAGGTCTATTCAAGCTATGGCTTCTATCCCCTCGACACCCCCGTGCTGGAGGCCGCCGAGGTGCTGCTTGCCAAGGGGGGCGGCGAGACCGAGAAGCAGATATACCGTTTCACCAAGGGGGACGCCGACCTGGCCATGCGCTTTGACCTTACCGTCCCACTGGCGAAATACGTGGCCCTTAATTACGGCAGTCTGGCTTTCCCCTTCCGCCGCTATCAGATAGGCAAGGTCTACAGGGGCGAGAGGGCACAGAGGGGCCGCTACCGCGAGTTTTATCAGGCCGATATTGACATCATCGGCGACGGCGAGCTGGACATTATAAACGAGGCCGAGATTCCGGCCATAATTTACGACAGCTTCACCCGTCTCGGCCTCAAACGCTTTAAGATAAGGGTAAATAACCGCAAGCTGCTCTCCGGCTTTTTTAATATGCTGGACAGTGGGCTTGAGGCTCAGGACATTATGCGCGTCATCGACAAGCTGGACAAGATAGGTATTGACAAGGTGCGAGCCGAGCTTGCCGAAATGGGTATGACAGGCGAGGCCGTCGACATGGTGGCCGGTTTTGTGGGCCGTCAGGGCGCGACGGGAGAAATCCTCAAAGGCCTTGAAGATTATCGCGGCAGAGATGAGCTTTTCGACAGGGGTCTTGACGAGCTTGGGGCCGTCGTCAGATATCTGGGCGATTTCGGCGTGCCGGAGGAGAACTTCGGCGTCGACCTGACGATAGCCCGCGGTCTTGATTATTACACAGGCACCGTTTACGAGACGACCATGCTTGACCATCCCGAGATAGGCAGTGTTTGTTCGGGCGGCAGATACGACGATTTGGCCGGCTTTTATACCAACAAAAAGCTGCCCGGCGTCGGCATAAGCATCGGCCTGACGAGGCTTTTCTATGTGCTGGACGAGATGAATTATATCAGTCAGGACAGGGCTCCGTCCTCTGTCGACGTGCTGGTTCTTCCCATGGGGGACGACCTTTCGGCTCCCGTCTCCTTCGCGCGCGTCATGAGGGAAAAGGGCCTCAAGGCTCAGATATATTACGAGACAAAGAAGTTCAAGGCCAAAATGGCCTATGCCGACAGGATAAAGGCCCCCTTCGCCGCCATTTTCGGCGAGGACGAGATAGCCGCGGGGAAGGTCTCGATAAAGAATATGGCAACGGGAGAGCAGGAGACGGTGGATTATGACAGGGCCGCCGAGCTGCTCCTGGAGAGGGCCGGAAGGACGCGCGGAGAAAGCATAATAGAGGAAAAGCATGAATAAAAAGCTCGCCATCGGATTTGACCTTGACGGGACGCTGTGGAACAGCCTCGAGGCCGTCTCCTATTCATGGAAGGAGGCCGTCAGGGATATACCCGACGCGGAGGCGCCAACCGACGAGATGATAGCCGGCGTCATGGGTATGCCTCCCCGTGAGATAGCCCTTCATCTTTTTCCCTATCTCGATGAAAAGAGGGCCATGGAGGTCTTTGATATCTGCACGCGCTTTGAAATAGCCCATGTGGCAAAGGTGGGGGGAGTTCTCTTTGAGGGCCTGGAGGAGACGCTGAAATATCTTTCGGGAAAATATCCTCTGTATATCGTCAGCAACTGCCAGAAGGGATATATCGAGGCCTTTCTTTCATATCATAATCTGGGCAAATACTTTGTCGATACCGAAAATGCCGAGAATACAGGCCTTTCCAAGGGGCAGAACATACGCCTTGTCATGGAGCGCAACGGCTTTGAGGATACCGTCTATGTGGGGGATACGGAGGGAGACCAAAAGGCGGCCAAAGAAGCGGACGTTCCCTTTATATTCGCCTCCTACGGCTTCGGAAAAGCCGAAAACCCCGAAAGGACGATAGACCGCATAACCGACCTGAAAGCCATTTTTTAATAATATTTCCCCGAAATAATTGATAAATTTTTTCGGGAAATATTATATATAAATCACATTGTATTTAAAGTGTTGATTGTGTATAATGATGATAATGATAAAAATTGAAGGAGGGTCAAAACATGAGTTATGTAGAAGAGCTTTCCAAGCTGATAGACAACAGGAAATCGGCTTCGGAGGAGATCAGCGACAAGATTTGGGGCTATGCCGAATCTCGCTTCAATGAGTATAAGTCTTACGCTGAACAGGCCGAGTATATGAAGAAGCTGGGCTTCAAGGTCACCGTCGGCATAGGCGGAGAGGAAACGGCCTTTGTTGCCGAGTACGGCTCCGGCAAGCCCGTCGTCGCCCTGCTTGGCGAGTATGACGCCCTCAGCGGCCTGTCTCAGGAGGCCGACGTGGCCGAGCACACCCCCGTTCAGGTGGGCGGAGACGGCCATGGCTGCGGACACAACCTGCTCGGCACGGCTTCAATGGCCGCCGCCGTCGCCATAAAGGATTATATGGATGAAAAGGGCTTGCCCGGCACCATCCGCTATTACGGCTGCCCGGCCGAGGAAAACGCCGGCGGCAAGGCTTTCCTCGTCCGCGAGGGCTGCTTTAACGACTGTGACATAGCCATCACATGGCATCCCGGCTGGATGAACGCCGTCACGCCTTCCGGTTCTCTGGCCAACTTCAGGGTTTTCTATACATTCCACGGCACGGCCTCCCACGCCGGCGGCGCTCCCCATCTGGGACGCAGCGCCCTCGACGCCGTTGAGATAATGGACGTCGGCGTCAACTATATGCGCGAGCATATGATTGACGACGCCCGTATTCACTACGCCATCATCAACACCGGCGGCACGGCGCCCAACGTCGTTCAGGCCGAGGCTCAGGTGCTTTACGCCATCCGCGCTCCCAAGGTGACACAGGTCAAGGAGCTGTTTGAAAGGGTCAACAACTGCGCCAAGGGCGCCGCCCTTATCACCGGCACGACAGTCGACATCCGTCAGGTCGCCGCCTATTCCGACTATGTTGCCTGCGACGTTGTCAGCGACCAGATAAAGAAGCATATGGATGAGCTGCTTCCCATCGGCTATACCGACGAGGAGCTGGCATACGCCAAGAAGTTCCAGGAGGTCATAACCGACCTTGACAGGGGCAACCTCAAGGAGACAGCCAAGCGCGTGGCCGGC
The DNA here is from genome assembly GCA_947648385.1 of uncultured Clostridia bacterium. Classification (GTDB taxonomy): domain Bacteria; phylum Bacillota; class Clostridia; order Oscillospirales; family Butyricicoccaceae; genus RGIG1902. The sequence continues at coordinate 11,058 of CANSNO010000011.1, read as the reverse complement.
AAGGACAGCGCCAAGCTGCTTGAACAGCCCATTTGGGACTTCCGCGTCGAGAACAGAAGCGGCGGAAAAGGCTCGACCGACGTGGGTGACGTCAGCTGGGTCGTGCCCACAGGCCAGTTCGGCGCCGTCACTTGGGCTGCCGGCACTCCCGGTCACGCCTGGCAGATAGTGGCTCAGGGCAAAGGCCCCGTCGCCAAGAAGGGCATGATTTTTGCCGCCAAGGTCATGGCCGCCACAGCCTATGACTTCCTGACGAATCCCGAGCTTGTCAAGCAGGCTCACGACAACTGGCTGGAGATTCTGGACGGCGAGACATATCCCGGCGCTCTGCCTCCCGACGCCAAGCCCGAAATCTGGTAATCTCTCATCAATAATAAAAAGCCTCCCCAAAAGGGGAGGCTTTTTTAATGATATAATGTTTCGCAACATTATTTTTCAAAAATCCCGTTTAAATTATTGACTTAAAATAAAAAAGGTGATATAATGCTTAACTGCATCAGTATCTATGTGCGCAGCCGCATATATCACATATCTAATTTATCAGATATCCTGTCGGATTGCAACATGAAACGGGCAGAATGCGACAACTGCCTCGGGCGTATCGCGATGTAAGAAATGATTTAATAATTGTACATGACACAGCTTAGGGGCGTCTTGTGACGTCCCTCGCCGGAAGTACGGCAAAATCTATTTAATAAAACGGGGCCCCCGGAAAATCGAAGATTTTTTGGGGAACAGAAATGGAGTGACAGCTGACATGAAGGACATCCGCTGCGGCAAAAAGGTCCGCAAAAGCTTTTCCAGAATTGACGAAGTGCTGGAAATGCCAAACCTCATCGAGGTGCAGAAAAAGTCTTACAGATGGTTTTTGGAGGAGGGTCTGAGAGAGGTCTTCAAGGACGTGGGAGCCATAACCGATTATACCGGCAACCTTGAGCTTACCTTCCTCGACTACACCATCGACAACAACCCCAAGTATTCGGTGACCGAATGCAAGGAGAGAGACGCCACATACGCCGCTCCCCTCAAGGTGAGGATGAGGCTGCGCAACAAGGAGACCGAGGAGATAAAGGAGCAGGAGATTTTCATGGGCGATTTCCAGCTCATGACCGACAGCGGCACCTTTATCATAAACGGCGCCGAGCGCGTCATCGTCTCCCAGCTTGTCCGCTCCCCCGGTATGTATTATAGCCTCAACAACGACAAGCCCGAAAAGCCCTCCCTTCAGTGCACGGTCATTCCCTACAGAGGCGCGTGGCTTGAGTATGAGACCGACGTCAACGACGTTTTTTATGTCAGGATAGACAAAAACCGCAAGCTGCCCGTCACATCCCTTATCAGGGCTGTCGGCGTGGGTACCGACGCCGAGATCAAGGAGCTTTTCGGCGAGGACGAGAGGATTCTGGCCACCATCGAGAAGGACGCCGCCGTCAAGTCCCCCAACGAGGCTCTCATCGAGATATACAAGAAGCTTCGCCCCGGCGAGCCTCCCACGGTCGACAGCGCCAAGTCGCTGATAAACGGCCTTTTCTTCGACCCCAAGAGATATGACCTTTCGGCCGTCGGCCGCTATAAGTTCAATAAAAAGATGGCCATTTCCAAGCGCCTTGCCGGCAGAAGCTTGGCAAGGCCCGTGGCCGACCCCCTGACGGGCGAGCTTATCGCCATGCCCGGAGAGGTCATCGGGCGCGAGAAGGCCGAGGAGATAGAGCGCCGCGGCGTCAACGAGGTCTATATCGACGTGGAGGGCCGCGAGGTCAAGGCCTTTGCCAACGGCATGGTCTGGCTCCACGATTTCACCGATATCGACGAGAAGAAGCTGGGCATCAAGGAAAAGGTGCGCTTTTCCGTCCTGCGAGAGCTGATGGACAAGTATCAGGGCGAGGAGCTTGAGGAGGCCATAAAGGAAAACTACCTAGAGCTTATCCCCAACCATATCATTCCCGACGATATTCTGGCCTCCATCAACTATCTCATCTGCCTTGCCCACGGCATAGGCACATATGACGATATCGACCATCTGGGCAACCGCCGTCTGCGCTCGGTGGGCGAGCTGCTGCAAAACCAGTTCCGCATCGGCTTCAGCCGTATGGAGAGGGTCATCCGCGAGAGAATGACCATACAGGATTTGGACATTGTCACGCCTCAGTCTCTTATAAATATCAGGCCGGTTACGGCGGCCATAAAGGAGTTCTTCGGCTCCTCCCCCCTCAGCCAGTTCATGGACCAGAACAATCCTCTGGCCGAGTTGACCCACAAGCGCCGTATGTCGGCTCTCGGCCCCGGCGGCCTGTCGAGAGACAGGGCCAACTTCGAGGTCCGCGACGTCCATTACAGCCATTATGGCCGTCTCTGCCCCATAGAGACCCCCGAAGGCCCCAACATCGGCCTTATATCCTATCTGGCTACCTATGCCCGTATAAACGATTACGGCTTTATCGAGGCCCCCTACAGGATAGTCGAAAAGCCCACGGGCAAGGTGACAAACGAGGTCAGGTACATGACGGCCGACCTTGAGGACGAATACACTGTAGCTCAGGCCAACGAGCCTCTCGACGAAAACCACTGCATCAAGGCCGAAAGGGTCACCTGCCGCCGCCGCGAGGAGATAATCGAGGTCGACAAGGCGCAGATAGACCTGATGGACGTTTCGCCCAAGATGATGGTCTCTGTCGCTACGGCCATGATACCCTTCCTTGAGAACGACGACGCCAACCGCGCCCTGATGGGCTCCAACATGCAGAGGCAGGCCGTGCCTCTGATGGTCACCGAGGCCCCCATCGTCGCCACCGGCATCGAATACAAGGCGGCCGTCGACTCGGGCACAGTGCCTCTGGCTCTTGACGCCGGCACAGTCCTCAGCGTCTCGGCCGACGAGATAACGATAAAGTACGACACACTGGGCACAAAGACCCATAAGCTCATAAAGTTCATGCGCTCCAACCAGGGCACCTGCGTCAACCAGCGCCCCGTGGTGAATGTGGGCGAAAGGGTGGCCGAGGGCGACGTCATCGCCGACGGCCCGGCCACCTCCGACGGCGAGATTTCCCTCGGTAAAAACGCCCTTATCGGCTTCATGAACTGGGAGGGCTATAACTACGAGGACGCCGTCCTGCTCAACGAGCGCCTCGTCAGGGAGGATGTTTACACCTCCATCCATATCGAGGAATACGAGACCGAGTCTCGCGACACAAAGCTCGGCCCCGAGGATATCACAAGGGATATCCCCAACGTGGGCGAGGACGCCCTGAAAGACCTTGACGAGCGCGGCATCATCCGCATCGGCGCCGAGGTGCGCTCGGGCGATATACTGGTCGGCAAGGTGACACCCAAGGGCGAGACCGAGCTGACGGCCGAGGAGAGGCTGCTCCGCGCCATCTTCGGCGAGAAGGCCAGAGAGGTCAGGGACACCTCCCTCCGCGTGCCCCACGGCGAGGGCGGCACCATTGTCGACGTAAAGGTCTTTACCAGAGAAAACGGAGACGAGCTTAGCCCCGGCGTCAATATGGTCGTCCGCTGCTATATCGCCCAGAAGAGAAAGATATCGGTCGGCGACAAAATGGCCGGCCGCCACGGCAACAAGGGCGTCGTTTCGCGCATACTGCCCCAGGAGGATATGCCGTTTTTGCCCAACGGCCAGCCTCTTGACATAGTCCTGAACCCCCTGGGCGTTCCTTCCCGTATGAACATCGGCCAGGTTCTGGAGGTCCATCTGGGCTACGCCGCCAAGGCCCTCGGCATAAAGGTCGCCACCCCCGTCTTTGACGGCGCCAAGGAGGCCGATATCCGCGAGCTTCTCAAGGAGGCCGGACTGCGCGAGGACGGCAAGACCATTCTTTACGACGGCCGCACGGGCCAGCCCTTTGACAACCCCGTCACCGTCGGATATATGTACTATCTCAAGCTCCATCATCTTGTCGACGACAAGATTCACGCCAGAAGCACCGGCCCCTATTCCCTCGTCACACAGCAGCCACTGGGCGGCAAGGCACAGTTTGGCGGCCAGCGTTTCGGAGAAATGGAGGTTTGGGCGCTTGAGGCTTACGGAGCCGCCTATACCCTTCAGGAGATACTGACCGTCAAGTCGGACGATATCGTCGGCCGTGTCAAGACATACGAGGCCATCGTCAAGGGTTATAACGTGCCTAAGCCGGGCGTGCCCGAATCCTTTAAGGTTCTTGTAAAGGAGCTTCAGTCCCTCGGCCTCGACATCAGGGTTCTCGGCAAGAACAACGAGGAGGTCACCCTCATCGACGACGACGATGACGACGACGGATACGAGAAGATTGTCCGCGAGGGCGAAGACCCCGCCTATGCCAGCGACGAGGACTTTGTCTCGGCCGGCTACGGCATAGAGGATGAAAACGGCGAAGCCGTCGATTCGGCCGTCGAGGAACTTATTGACGACCTCGGCTTTGACGATTACGAGGACGAAGACGAATATCCCGACAGCGACAGGTAAAGAGGGGAGATAATAAAACATGGCTAATATGACATTTGAAGCGATAAAAATAGGTCTGGCCTCTCCCGAGATGATAAGAGAGTGGTCCTACGGCGAGGTCAAAAAGCCCGAGACCATCAACTACCGCACGCTCAAACCCGAAAGGGACGGCCTTTTCTGCGAGCGCATTTTCGGCCCCACAAAGGACTGGGAGTGCCACTGTGGCAAATATAAAAAGGTGCGTTTCAAGGGCAAGATATGCGACAGGTGCGGCGTCGAGGTGACAAAGTCCAAGGTCAGGCGCGAGCGCATGGGCCACATCGAACTGGCCGCACCCGTGTCACACATCTGGTATTTCAAGGGTATACCCTCCAGAATGGGCCTTATCCTCGATATGTCCCCCAGGGTGCTGGAAAAGGTGCTTTATTTCGCCGCCTATATCGTCACCGACCCCGGCGAGGGCACGCCCCTGAAGAAAAAGCAGGTACTCAACGAAAAAGAGTATCAGGAAATGGTCGAGAAGTACGAGGACGACTTCAAGGCCGAAATGGGCGCCGAAGCCATCAAAAAGCTGCTTGAGGAGATAGACCTCGACCGACTTTCCGAGGAGCTGAGGGAGGAGCTGAGGGAATCCAGCGGCCAGAAGAAGGCTAGGATTGCCAAGCGTCTGGAGGTCGTCGAGGCCTTCAGAAGCTCCAACAACCGTCCCGAGTGGATGATACTGGACGTCGTCCCCGTCATCCCCCCCGAGATACGCCCCATGGTTCAGCTGGACGGCGGACGCTTCGCCACCTCCGACCTGAACGACCTTTACAGAAGGGTCATCAACAGAAATAACCGCCTGAAAAGGCTTTTGGAGCTGGGTGCGCCCGATATCATCGTCCGCAACGAGAAGCGTATGCTCCAGGAGGCCGTCGACGCCCTTATTGATAACGGCCGCCGCGGCCGTCCCGTCACCGGCCCCAACAACCGTCCCCTCAAGTCCCTGTCAGATATGCTCAAGGGCAAGCAGGGACGCTTCCGCCAGAACCTGCTGGGCAAGCGCGTCGACTATTCCGGCCGTTCGGTCATCGTCGTCGGCCCCGAGCTGAAGATATATCAGTGCGGTCTGCCAAAGGAGATGGCCCTCGAGCTTTTCAAGCCCTTTGTCATGAAGAAGCTTGTTGAGGACAATCTGGCCAACAACATCAAGAGCGCCAAAAAGGCCGTGGAAAAGGGCCGCACCGAGGTGTGGGACGCTCTGGAGACGGTCATCAAGGATCATCCCGTCATGCTCAACCGCGCTCCGACACTTCACCGTCTGGGCATTCAGGCCTTCGAGCCTATCCTTGTGGAGGGCAAGGCCATAAAGCTCCATCCCCTTGTCTGTACCGCCTTTAACGCCGACTTCGACGGCGACCAGATGGCTGTCCACGTGCCCCTGTCGGCCGAGGCTCAGGCCGAGGCCCGTCTGCTCATGCTTTCGGCCAACAACCTGCTCAAGCCTCAGGACGGCTCACCCGTCGCCGTGCCTAACCAGGACATCGTCCTGGGCGTCTACTACCTGACGATAGACAGGGAAGAGGTCGGCACGGGCAAGGCTTTCTCCGGCGTCGACGAGGCCCTGCTGGCCTATGACAACGGCGTTGTCGGCATCCACGCTCCCATAAAGGTCAAGGTGGAAAAGGAGATAGACGGCGTCATACAGAGCCGCGTTATCGACGCCACCGTCGGCCGCCTCATCTTCAACGCCGCCCTGCCCCAGGATTTGGGCTTTGTCGACAGGAGCGATCCCGAAAGAGCCTTTGACCTTGAGGTCACCTTCACCACGGGCAAGAAGGAACTGGGCAAGATAATCACGGCCTGCATCAAAAAGCACGGCTTTGCCCCCACCGCCGAGGTGCTGGACAGCGTCAAGGTGCTGGGCTATAAATATTCCACCCAGGGCGCACTGACCGTTTCGGCCGCCGATATGTCCATCCCCGACGCCAAGTATGCCCTTGTCGCCGAGACCGAGAAGAGGGTAGCCAACATCGACCGTCAGTTTAAGCGCGGCCTTATAACCGACGACGAGAGATACCGCCTCGTCATCGCCCAGTGGGACCAGACGACAAAGGACGTCACAAAGGCCATGATCGATAACCTCGATCCCTTTAACCCCATCTACATGATGTCCACATCGGGCGCCCGAGGCTCCATCAACCAGATAAGGCAGCTTGCCGGTATGCGCGGACTGATGGCCAACACGGCCGGCAAGACCATCGAGCTGCCCATCAAGGCCAACTTCCGCGAGGGACTTTCCGTCCTTGAATACTTCATCTCCTCCAGAGGCGCACGTAAGGGCCTGGCCGATACGGCTCTGAGAACGGCCGACTCGGGCTACCTGACAAGGCGTCTGGTCGACGTTTCCCAGGAGGTCATCATCAGGCAGGAGGACTGCGGCACCACCGACGGCATCTGGATTCATGAGATAACCGACGGCAATCAGGTCATCGAGCCTTTTGCCGACCGCATCATGGGCCGCTATCCCGTATATGACGTCGTCCATCCCAAGACGGGAGAGGTGCTTGTCACAAAGGACACCCTGATGACCGAGGAGCACGCCAAGCTCATCATCGACGCCGGCATAGATAAAGTTTATATCCGCAGCGTGCTCAAGTGCCGCGCGCCTCACGGCATATGCGCCAAGTGCTACGGCTCCAACCTGGCCAGCGAGGACGCCATCGGCATCGGCGAGGCTGTCGGCATAATCGCCGCCCAGTCGATAGGCGAGCCGGGCACACAGCTCACCATGCGTACCTTCCACACCGGCGGCATCGCCGGCGGCGACATCACACAGGGTCTCCCCCGTGTCGAGGAGCTTTTTGAGGCAAGAAAGCCGAAAAAAGCCGCCGTCCTTTCGGAGATAGGCGGAGTCGTCAGCATAGAGGAGGGCAAACGCGGAACAATACACAATGTAATTGTCACCGATAACGAGCATGGCGACAGCCGCACCTATCCCATTGCCTCCAATATCCCCCTCAGGGTCACCGAGGGTCAGGAGATAGTCAAGGGTCAGGAGCTGACCGACGGCCCCTTCAATCCCCACGACGTCCTCAGGACAAGGGATGTGGCCGCCGTCCACGACTATCTCATTCAGGAGGTACAGAGGGTCTACCGCCAGCAGGGCGTTGACATCAACGACAGGCATATCGAGGTCATCGTGCGCCAGATGATGCGCAAGGTGCGCGTCGAAAGCGCCGGCGACACCGAGCTGCTGCCCGGCTCGGTCATCGATATTTTCGAGTTTGAAAGGGCCAATGAGGAGCTTGAGGCCAAGGCCAAGGCCACCGGCATGGAGTATGAGCCGGCCGAAAGCTCGCCCATGCTGATGGGTATCACAAAGGCCTCTCTGGCCACCGACAGCTTCCTGTCGGCCGCCTCCTTCCAGGAGACCACAAGGGTGCTGACCGAGGCCGCCATCAAGGGCAAGGTCGACCCCCTCCAGGGCCTCAAGGAGAACGTCATCATCGGCAAGCTCATCCCGGCCGGCAGCGGCGTGGATGCCTACAGCGACGCCTCCTATGAAGAAGTGGTAAATTTAGTTGACTAACTGCGAAAAATATAGTATAATCTACAACTGCAGGCGATTGGAGGAAAACAATGCTTTCTGAGCTTGCGAACCGCAGGGTGGTCACAGGGCTGAAACAGACCATACGCGCCGTGGAAAAGGGCGCGGCGGAAGAAGTTTATATCGCCGAAGACGCGGAAACGCGTCTTCGGCTTGAGCTTTTAAAGGTCTGCGACCGCGGCGGCGTGACCGTGCATCCGGCCGGAAGTATGGCGGAGCTTGGCCGCGCCTGCGGAATAAAAATCGGCGCCTCGTCGGCCGCCGTGCTGAAAAACGGCTTTGACGGGCAAAGTCCCGTTCAAATAAAAGCAAAACAATAATTAAAGAAGGAGGAAAATCAAATGCCGACATTTAACCAGCTTGTCAAGAAGGGCAGAGAAACGGCTGTCTACAAGTCCACGGCTCCCGCTTTGCAGAAGGGCTACAACACAAAGAAAAAGGCTCAGATCGATCTGGCGTCTCCCCAAAAGAGAGGAGTTTGCACAACGGTCAAGACAATGACGCCTAAAAAGCCTAACTCCGCGCTTAGAAAGGTAGCCCGTGTTAAGCTGACCAACGGAATGGAAGTTTGGGGCTATATCCCCGGCGTGGGTCACAACCTTCAGGAGCACTCGGTCGTTATGGTCAGAGGCGGACGCGTCAAGGATCTCCCCGGCGTGCGTTATCACATCATCCGCGGCACCCTCGACACACAGGGCGTCACAGGCCGTATGCAGGGCCGCAGCAAGTATGGCGCAAAGCGCCCCAAGGGCGGCAAGTAATTCGCCCCGAAACACAACTTTAAAGTAGGATAAAAAGTCGCGAAGCAGACGCTTGACCGACGTTTATATATATATTTATATTGTAAACGGGTCACGGCGCAGACAAAAGCAGAAGTTACTTTTGAGTACCTATGAAATCATTTTTATGAAGGAGGGAAGCAAAGTGCCCAGAAGAGGAAATACCCCCGTGAGGGAAGTTCTTCCGGATCCGCTTTACAACTCAAAGCTTGTGACAAAGCTTATCAACAATATCATGCTCGACGGTAAGAAGGGCGTTGCCCAGAGAATCGTCTACGACGCATTTGAAATTGTCAGGGAGAAGACGCAGAAGGATCCCGCAGAGGTCTTCCAGCAGGCCATGGAGGCCGTTATGCCCGCCCTTGAGATAAAGGCCAGGCGTGTCGGCGGCGCCACATATCAGGTGCCTATGGAGGTCAGACCCGAAAGAAGGCAGACCCTTGGTCTGCGCTGGATAACGACATATTCCAGAAGCAGGAATGAGAGAACAATGAAGGAGCGCCTTGCCGGCGAGATTCTCGACGCCATCAACGGCACCGGCGGCGCGGTCAAAAAGCGTGAGGATACTCACAAGATGGCCGAGGCCAACAAGGCATTTGCTCATTTCCGCTGGTAATTAGAAACCACCGTTGAAAGGAGAAACAAAATGCCGAGACAATATCCGTTGGAACTGACGCGAAATATTGGTATCATGGCCCATATCGACGCCGGTAAAACAACCACCACAGAGCGTATTTTGTTTTACACGGGCGTCAACCACAAGATAGGCGAGACCCACGACGGCACCGCCACCATGGACTTCATGGAGCAGGAGCAGGAGAGGGGCATCACCATAACCTCCGCCGCCACCACCTGCGCGTGGAAAGGCAACAGGATAAACATCATTGACACCCCGGGACACGTCGACTTCACGGTCGAGGTCGAGCGTTCCCTCCGTGTTCTGGACGGCTCTGTCACGGTTCTCTGCGCCAAGGGCGGAGTTGAGCCCCAGTCCGAGACCGTCTGGCATCAGGCCGACAAGTACGGCGTTCCCCGTATGGCCTATGTCAACAAGATGGACATCATGGGCGCCGATTTCTACAGGGTCGTCGACATGATGAAGGACAGGCTTAAGTGCAACGCCGTGCCCATCCAGCTTCCTATCGGCTCGGAGGACACCTTCAAGGGCATCATCGACCTGGTCGAGATGAAGGCCTATGTCTATTATGACGATATGGGCAAGGACATCAGGATCGAGGATATCCCCGACGATATGAAAGAGCAGGCCGAGGAATACCGCACCAATATGCTTGAAGCCGTTTCCGAGTTTGACGACGAGATAATGATGAAGTATCTGGAGGGCGAGGAGATCCCCGAGGAGAACATCAAGAAAGCCATCAGAGCCGCCACTCTGGCCGTCAAGATGGTTCCCGTCACCTGCGGCACGTCTTACAGAAACAAGGGCGTACAGAAGCTTTTGGACGCCATAGTCGATTATATGCCCTCCCCCCTCGACAAGAAGGCTATCGAGGGCACAAATCCCGAGACAGGCGAGGCCGACGCGCGCCATCCCTCCGATGACGAGCCTTTCTCGGCTCTGGCCTTCAAGATTATGACCGACCCCTATGTGGGCAAGCTCTGCTTCTTCAGGGTTTATTCCGGCACGGTTGCCACAGGCACCGCCGTCTATAACTCAACCAAGGGCAAGAGAGAGCGCATCGGCCGTATCCTGCTGATGCACGCCAACCACAGAGAGGATCTGGAAATGGCCTATTCGGGCGATATCGCCGCCGCCGTCGGCATCAAGGAGACCACCACCGGCGACACCCTTTGCGACGAGAAGGCCCCGATTATTTTGGAGTCCATGGAGTTCCCCGACCCCGTCATCAGGGTCGCCATCGAGCCCAAGACAAAGGCCGGTCAGGAAAAGATGGGCATTGCTCTGGCCAAGCTGGCCGAGGAAGACCCCACCTTTAAGACTTATACCGATGAGGAGACGGGCCAGACAATTATCGCCGGTATGGGCGAGCTTCACCTTGAGATTATCGTCGACAGGCTCCTGCGCGAGTTCAAGGTGGAGGCCAATGTCGGCAATCCTCAGGTCGCCTATAAGGAGACCATCCGCCGCTCGGCCGACGTCGACCAGAAGTACGCCCGTCAGTCGGGTGGTAAGGGTCAGTACGGCCATGTCAAGATTATCCTCGAGCCCAACGAGTCGGGCAAGGGATACGAGTTCATCAACAAGGTCGTCAGCGGCGCCGTGCCCAAGG
>CANSNO010000010.1 GCA_947648385.1 uncultured Clostridia bacterium | reverse complement strand
GAGCCGTCAGGCAAAGGGCCGCGCCGACGATATAGAATATCTCGGTTCCCATGCCGCCCGTGGCCGGAAGCTCGTAGGAGGAAACGTTGGTGTAGACAACCTTTACGCGCTGGCCCGCCGCGATGGTGATATTAGCCTCGGGGGCCGTGTTCTGCTCAACTCCGTCGACTGTGACAAAGGACTGATAACCGTCCATGCCGGAGCCGGTTTCGTCATACTCACCCTTCTCGACAATGCTCAGGGCCGTGTCCGCCGGAATATTTCTCAGAACAAGCGTATCCTCGGGTCTTATCTTAAAGAGAGAATTGTTGCCGCCGATGATATAGCCGCTCTTTTTTATCAGCTCTTCATCAGTGATAAGCTCGCCGTTGGCGTTGTAAAGCAGGGGCTTGTAGTTGTCGTTCAGTCCGCTGATGGTGAACTCGAACCACTCGTTGGTCTCGATACCGTCGACCTTCTTCTGAATGCTGACGGAGCCTGTGTTCTCTCCGAGCTGTTCATCAAGGACGCTGTCGAGGTCGACGCCAACGACGGTGGGCAGTGTGAACTGCATCCAGCAGGTGGAGCCGGAGGCGCCGCGCTCGGTATAGAAGAATGTCAGAGTGTAGGTCACGACCTTATCGGTCATCTTGGCCTCGTAAACGGGTGTTACGCCGTCGGCCTCGAAAACAGGATTGCCGTTTTCATCGACCTTCTGAATATAGTTGCCTTCTTTATCTGTGGCAAGAACGACATTGCCGTCCTTATCCAGCATCTCTGTCTTGAGGGGCTTGCCGTTCTCATCGAGAAGCCCGGAGCGGTCGATATAGTCCCAAAGGTTGACATACTGTCCGACGGAAGTGTGAACGCCGCCGATATCGCAGACCAGCTTGTCATCTAGGAAAACCCACATATCGTCGTCGCCGAAGAAGAAATATTCCAGGGGGCCGACATAGCTGGAGCTCAAATCGAATGTGACGGCATACTGCATACCGAAATAACTGTTGTGATCCTGACCGTCGTCGCTTTCAGGAAGATTTCCTTTCAAAGACTGCCTTTTAGCCTCCAAGCCATTACCCTTGCCTCCGAACTTCAGGTCGTGGCCGTCGGCGCCCCAGCTGGGAGCCGAATCCATGGGCCAGAAATTGTTGTTGTGGATCAATTTTGTCTTGCCGTTCAAAGCTCCCCAAGTATAGGTATATGCAATAGATGAAAACTTGTCAAGATTAGTGGCCTGTGTACCGTTTACGGCTTTGAGCGTATAGGTATCGCCGACACGGTCGAACTTGAGGGAATACTCGCCCTTGTCGTAGCTTGTTTTGCCTGTGGCGGCGCCCTCGTTAAACAGTTTGGGAGCGGCAACTCCGTCGCTGTAAACGATGTGGCCGTTTTCATCCAGCTTCTGAACCAAGCCGTATGTGGCTATCATAAAGCTGTTTGCATTGGCCTTGTTAAGCTGCTCAGCTCCCCATTTTACCTCGCCGTAAGCTGTGCCGGCGTTGCTGTTGCCGAAAGCCAGCCTTGTGCCGCTTCCTACTTCGCTGCTGTTGATACCGAAGCTTTGAGTATTGGCATACCAGGTTTTATCATTTGTCTGCTGGCTGGTAGCCGTCTGGCCGTCCAGCGCGTTGCTTGTATAAATATAGCCATCGGTTATATCGTAATCATAGAAATTGACGGGCATATTTTCTTCCGTGCTCTTTGTATCGTACACAAGACGGATAATAGCGTTTTCGTCAATAAGAATATAATCGGGGTTGGCGTCGGCCGTCTGCTTTCTGTTGGTGAAGCGGATAGCCGAGGTATAGGGCACTACCTTCCAGCCGTCCTCTGTTGTTCCTCTCGCCTTGGTCTCATCCTCAAGAACCCATATCTCTTTCAGCGTGTACTGGCTCTTGGCGTTATTGTTGACGATGTTGAAATACATCAGGCCGGGGGCCTTTTTATATGTCAGCTGTTCGCTCTTATATATTTCCGTGAGTGTCGGATTGGTTTTCACAGAACCGTCGGATTCCCTCAGCTTCAATGTGTAAAGGGACTTGCCGTTAGGCGTATTGTACCTGCCGGTGCCGTTCACGGGAACCCTGCCGCCCAGATTGCTGTTTTCGGCGGTGCTTCCGCCGTCGGTATTGATAATGGGCATCTTGCGCTGGTTGCTCAGGTTCATTTCTTCAAGAGCATCTGTTATGGTGTTTTTGTACTCTTCCATAACGGCACGCTCAAGCCACGCGTAATACTGAACCGTAAATCTGGGATCGGGATTGGCATCCATGATAACGGCATAGGCCATGGAGCCGTTATCATCGGAATAGGCGGCCAGTTCCATCGTCATGTCGGCCTCTTCGTTCTCGGCGTTCTCTTCCGTCTCGCCCTCCATGGCGTACATGGCGGAGCTTGCGGGGGCGTCCATCATCTGCTGAAGCTCGGCCTTGGCCTCGACCTGAACATCGACTGTGCAGCCGTCAAGGCTTATCTCCTCGCCGTTCAGCGTCAGGCTGTAATCGAGAACCTGAAGCATCATGACCTCGCCGTCTTCCTCGGCCAGCGCGGCATACTCGCCGTACTTCTCGTCGCTGTCGCTCTCGGTGATGACAAGCTCAAAGCCGCTCGTCTCAGGCTGGCTCTCGCTGTCGCTGGCCTCTGTCTCGACTGCCTCGACCTCTTCATCGGTATCTTCCGCTGTCTCGGTGACGGGGATAAAGACCTTTCCCTTGACCGTGACGTCGGCTGTGACATATTCGTTTTCGTAACCGAAGGTCTCGTTTATCTCGACGGCCGTTTTAACCGTGCCGTCCTCGGCTGTAATCGTGGTGGGGGCCTTGCTCTCGCCGCCCTCGGCTATGCACTCGCCGTTATGGGTGTGCTCGGGCAGCGTGCATTTCAGGCTCCCGTCCTCAAAATAGCAATCGGCGCCGTGTGTATGGGCCTCAAGGCCGCATATATAATTGTTGCCGTCTTCCTCATGGAAGTTATAGCAGGAATCCTCGTGTGTATGCTCGGGCAGCTCGCAGACCAGAACGCGCTCCCAATGGCCGTTCCCGCCGTGCTCGACCTCTGTCTCCGTCTCGGTCTCTTCGGGCTGGCTTTCTACTGTGACCTCTTCATAGCAGCCGTCGTCATGGACATGACCCTCGGCCATATCGCAGACAAGCTCCTCTGTCCAGTCATAGCAGCCGTCGTCATGCTCGTGAGGCTCTTCCTCGGTGCCCTCTTCCGTGCAGGTAAGCTCGCCGCGGACCGTCTCGTAGCAGCCGCTGTCGTGGGTGTGGCCCTCGGCCTCGGTGCAGGTAAGGACACGCTCGGTCGTCGTGACTGTATCGGTTGTATCATCTGTTGTCTCGGCGGCGTCGTTTGTTATCTCGGCATCCTCGACCCAAACCTCGTCATAGCATTCGTCGGTGTGTGTATGCTCCTCAAGACCGCATACGGGTTCCCACTCCTGAGTAAGAACGGGAGCTATAAGGACATAGGAAATCAGAAAGACCGCCACGCAGCTGACAATCTTTGCCGTGGAAGCCAGACGGCTCTTGAGACCGCGGCGCTGGAGCAGCGCGCGAGCCTTGGCGCTGAAGCTTCTGTTCATCTATGTCACTCCCTTTCTTGTGGTTTATTATCTGTCTATCCTTAACTTCTAACCTCATTATAAACCCAAAAGGTCTCAAAGTGGTCACAGTTTGAATTTTTTCTCATTTTTATTCCGCTTAAATTTTACCGGCTCCTCCATGAGATGGCTTTTAAGGCTACGGCGCCCACTTTGGGGCGCCGAACTTGAATTACCGCATACCGCGTCTTTTCATTTCCGAATAATACAAAAAGGATATTATTTTACCGTGCCGATATGCTCCAGCGGCCATACCCTCAAAAGCAGTCGGCCGACCACGTCATCTATGGAGACATATCCGACGGTTGTGCTGCGCGAATCCATGGATGTGGCGCGGTGGTCTCCCATAACAAAATACTGTCCGTCGGGCACCTGACAGGGCAGGTCGATGTCGCACTGACCGAAGGCCTTTTCGGTCAGATAAGGCTCTTCTATCTGCTGAGAGTTGACATAAACCGTGCCGTCCTCTTTGATGTCCACCCAGTCGCCCGGCCCGGCGATGACCCTTTTGACAAGTATTTTATTGTTATAATAAAAGGCGATGACGTCGCCCTGGTCGAACTTCTTGCTCTTGACGGCGACCACAAGGTCTCCCTCCACAAGATTCGGCGTCATGGAGGTGCCGTATATCTGAAGGGCCGGCAGCCAGAGGGTGGCTATCAATATCGTGAGGGCCGCCACCGACAGAATCGTGTAGACTGTGGTGCGGAGGGCGTAAAGATATCTTATCTTATGCCTTTCCTGCCTGAGCTGGACCTCCAGCTGCTCCACGCTGGGCGCCGCCGCCGGTATTTTTTTCTTTTTCCAAAACATCGGCTCAATGCCTCCCCTCGGCTTTTATATCTTTGTGGGTTTATTTTTGCCCGTTCTGTTCCGTATCTGTCAGACGTCCGCGAGCCTCGGCCTCCATGCGGCGAATATTTTCCAGATACTGGTCGGCCGCCGCCTGAGCCGCCTGAAAAACCCCGTTGAGCCGCAGGGACGCCTCGGCGATGGAGCCGGCCGAGTCAATGTCTATCCTGCGGCTGTAAAGCTCGGCCTCGGCCTTGGACAGCTCCTCCTTGAGCCTGTCTATCTCCTTGCCCTGAGCTATGAGAAGCTCGAGAAGGTCTATGCGCTTAAGCTTGTTTAAATCCCTGTTGTCCATGCTCATGCTTCATCCTCCGCCGTCAAGGCGCTGTGTATGAGATTTATAAGCTCCAGCGCGCTGCGGAAGCGAGCCTCCCTGGCCTCGTCGACCCATATCAGCCTGCCCTGCCATGTGGCGTTCTGCCTGAACATAATGTGAATCTGGAAGGTGGCCATGGCCTTGTGCCTGCATTCAGCCGGAGCCTTGACAGGCTCGGGGGCGGCCGTCCAGCCGCCGAAGCTGCGTCTGGCCTCGGTGCGCTGGGGGCCGCTCATATCGTCCATCAGCTTTTCGGCCAGCAGAAGAAGGTCTATCGTGCTTGAGAACTCGGTCAGCCCGACCTCCTGGCTGACGCCCATATAGCCTTTAAGGCAGCGGTCTGTATAAGAGGTCACCCTGACGGTGACGATGTTTTTTCCGGGCGGTACAAATCCAACCTGCAGCGCCATATTTTACACTCCTCCCGGCCGCTCACGGGGCGGCCTTCTCTCGGTTTCTGAACATATTGTAGCCTAAGGAGGTCAAAAAAAGGTCACAGTTTCAAAAAAATCTATTTCTTTTTTATTTCTGACATTTGCCAGCCCGAGCCGCCCCCCACAGGCTGGGAGGGCAGGACGGGCAGGACGCTGTATTTGACCTTGTTGCCCGTGCCTCCCGTCGTGCCGTAAAAGAGCTTTAACACACGCTCGAGAGCCATGGCGGCGTTTTCATAGTTGGAGGACATAAGAAGTATGAGATACTGGTCGCGGCTGAAACGGGTAAAAACGTCCCCCGTACGCAGGGCGCGGCGTATGGCGTAATACAGGGCGTCCATCGGCACGGCGCAGCGGTTGGCCTGAAGGTGATTTCCCTTTTCGTCATACATAACGGTCATGGCCAGCTGCACGGCCTGGCCGCTGCGCATAATAGAACGGGATACCATGCGGTATATATTCTGAAACACGGTGTATTCGCAGAAATAGGCGCCGTCGTTTATGTCCGATTCAAGAAGCTGGCCGCGTATATTTGTCAGGTCAAGCTCCCTCGGCTCCTCCCTGCGGGTCAGGCGGTGATAATAATCCGAAAGCTCCTGTGACGGCGTCACCCCGAGCTGGTCCATAAAGAGCGCCCTGAGCTGTTCATAATGGGCGACGGCCTGCTGTGACAGCCCCGACGCGTCAAGGAGCATCAGCATGAGGAGCTGGTTTTCCTCGTTGAAGGGGTCGGAGGTGGTGGCCTTCTGGCAAATATCCATGCCCTCCTTATATCTGCCGAGCTGATACAGGACGGCCGTGGCGTCGTGGGCCAGCTTCATATATTTGCTGTGGTAATAGGTGCGCAGGGAGAGCGTCCACGAGCTGCTGACGGCGTTGGCTAAAAACTCACCCTCGTAAAGCTCCAGCGCCCTGATGGCCGAGCCTATCTCGGTGGTCTGGCTCTCGGCGCTGTAAAAGGCCTCGTAAAGCTCGTCAAACTCTTCGGTGTCGAGCTTTATTTTGACGTCGGGGTTCCATGAGTAATAGCCCCTGCGGTAACGCAAAAGGCTTTTGCCGTCGGGACAGCCGAGGCTTTCAAGGAGCTGCCTTGCGCGGTAAAGGCTGTTTTTAAGGGTGTTGACGGGGTCGCCCACGTCCTCATCCGATTCAAACACAGCCTCTATTATCTCCTCCTGGCTGACCTCGCGGTCATGGAAAACGCAGAGGTACTGCAAAAAGCTCCTCTGCCTCAGCATGGCGCCGGCGTGGGCGCTTTCATCGGGGGCTTTGCCGCCCTTTTCGGAGCTTATATTGATGGCGAACTTTCCCAAAACCGAGATATATAAAGAATACGGTGTCTGCTTCAAAAACCTTTCACTCCCTTTTGGCCCTTTTATACAGGCCGTGAAAAAACTATAGCTTTTCCAGTATATTTTCATATACATTATACAACAATATATTCATTTGGGCAACCGCCCGTCCTTTAAATCTTCAAAAAAAACCGGCTTGACTTTCGAACTTTATTCGGCTACAATGCCAATCATGGCTTCGGAAGCGCGCGGCGCCTCCGGCCGACCGAAAGAAGAAAGGATAAAATATGTTCAGGCGCGACAGAAAAGAAATACGTCTTTCGGAGCATTTCACCTCCGGCAAGCTGATGAGATACGCCATGCCGACGATAATCATGATGATATTCTCGTCGGTATACGGCATAGTCGACGGGTTTTTCGTCTCCAATTACGCGGGAAAAACGGCCTTTTCGGCCGTCAATTTCATATATCCCCTGCTGATAATTCTCGGCGCGGTGGGCTTTATGCTGGGCACAGGCGGCTGCGCGCGCATAGCCATGGCGCTGGGGCGCAAGGAGGAGAAAAAGGCCAACGAGCTTTTCTCCCTTATCGTTTACACGGCCATAGCCGTCGGCATTTTTCTCGCCCTTTTGGGCATCGCCTTTATACGCCCGATTGCCGTCCTCATGGGAGCAAGGGGCGTCCTTTTGGAAAACAGCGTGCTTTACGGCCGGGTTTTTCTCTCGGCCCTGCCCTTTTACATTTTGCAGTTTTTCTTCCAATGCGTTTTCCCCGCCGCCGAAAAGCCGAAGCTGGGTCTTTATATAACGGCCATGGCCGGGGTGACCAACATAGCTTTCGACGCTCTGCTGGTAGGCGTTATGAAGGGCGGAATAGTCGGGGCGGCCGCCGCCACGGCCTTCAGCCAGCTTATCGGAGGGGCCGTGCCCCTTGTCTATTTCGGCCGACGCAACACAAGCCGCCTGAAACTTACGCGGTGCCGCTTTGACGGCAAATCCCTGGTGAGCGTCTGCGCCAACGGCTCGTCCGAGTTTATCAGCCAGATATCGGCCTCGGTAGTGGCCATGCTTTACAATATTCAGCTTATGAGGTACGCCGGAGAAAACGGCGTCGCCGCCTATGGCGTGCTGATGTATGTCTGCATGATATTCCAGGCCGTATTCATAGGCTATTCCACGGGTTGCGCCCCCATTATCAGCTATCACTACGGCGCTCAAAACATAGACGAGCTGAAGGGGCTGAGACGGAGGAGCCTGAAAATAATCTCCCTCTGCTCGGTGGCCATGGTGCTTTCGGGCCTGCTGCTTTCAAGGCCCTTTTCGGCCCTGTTCGTCGGCTATGACGAAAGGCTTATGGAGATGACGGTGACGGCCTTTTCCATCTTCTCCTTCTCATTCCTGCCGTCGGGATTTGTCATCTTCTGCTCCTCCTTCTTCACGGCTTTGGGGGACGGGCTGACCTCGGCGCTGATATCGGGGCTTCGCACGCTGGTTTTCCAGTGCGGCATGGTAATCCTACTGCCCCTTATTTTCGACATAAACGGCATATGGTGGTCGATAACGGCGGCCGAGTGCGCCGCCATGGCAACGGCCTTGTGCTTCCTGGCATTAAAGCGGAAAAAGTATAATTATTGAGTTCAGGGTCAAAGGGCTTGCCTTTTGACCCTTTTTCAATGTATAATTCAGTCATCAGTTTTCAGGAGGGTTAAAAATGGCTACCAGCAAGGAGTTCCTTTCCTATGTGCTTGACCAGCTTTCGGGTCTTGAGGAGGTAAAATCCAGGGCTATGATGGGTGAATATGTGCTTTATTACAGGGATAAGGTTATCGGCGACATCTGCGACAACCGCCTGCTTCTCAAGCCCGTGCCAGCCGCCGTCGAGCTGCTGCCCGACGCTCCCCTTGAGCCGCCCTATAAGGGGGCGAAGGATATGCTCCTCGTGGAGGATATCGAGAACAGAGAGCTTTTGGAGCGTCTTTTCAGGGCCATGTACGACCAGCTTCCCGAAAGAAAGAAAAAGGCCGTCAGGCCCACTGAATAAAAAAAAGCCCTCGCCGACGGCGAGGGCTTTTTTTCAGCTTATTTAAATATTTGGCTGTATCTCATTATCATGGTGGCCGTCTCGGCGCGTGTGACATTGCCCTGAGGGACAAGGTTGCCGTCGACGCCGGAGATTATGCCGTGATATGTGGCCCAAATCATGGCCGCCTCGGCATAATCGGATACACCGGCGTAATCGCCGTAGGCGGTCAGGCTGCCCTGAACGGCCGGACTTCCGGCAAAGCGGTAGAACATGACGGCGAACTGCTCGCGCGTGACAAGGTCATCGGGACCGAACTTGCCGTTGCCGTAGCCGTTGGCAATGCTCCTTCTGGAAGCCCACGAGACGGCTCTGGCATAGGAAGCTCCCCTTTCGATATCGCCGAAGGAGGTTGCGGCCGTGATATTGGGACTCCCGGCCTTGTTGTAAAGAGCCTGGACAAGCTCGGCGCGCGTCGCCTGGACGTCGGGGCCGAAGGTGCCGTCCTCCTCGCCGGGCATGATGCCGTTTTTGGCGACATACTTGACAGCCTCGGCATACCAGTCGCCTTCCTTGACGTCGGAAAACTCGCCCGTCTTGTTCTTATCTCTGTTGTTCTTGTTGACTATGAGAAGCAAAGGGTCGTTGACGTTGCCCGAGCTGGTTTTGACAGGCTGGAGCATGGCGATGGTGTTTCTCAGCTCGGCGGCCATTTTGTCGACCTTGTCCTGGTCGGCGGCCGTCAGTTCCCAGTTGATGGATTGTATGGCCATTTCCACCATCCAGTAGTTCGTATAGTCCTTGCTGTTGAGCCTTCGGGCCATGTCGACAACCTTTTCGACCTCGGAATAATCGGCCTTGTCCTCGGCGGCGCAGACGGCCGTAGCAATGCCGAGAGACATCACCAGAACAAGCATAACGCTGACGCCTTTTAAAAGCTTTTTCATTTTACATATCCTTTCATATATTGTGGGAATGAATATAACAACCATCGTCAGATGATTTTCTCCATCAGCTCAAAAAGCTCGGACAGCTGTATGGGCTTGGCAATATGGCCGTTCATGCCGCTTTCCATGGATCGCTTCCTGTCCTCCTCAAGAGAGTTGGCCGAAAGAGCGATTATCGGCACGTCGGCCCTCTCCCTGTCGGGCAGGGCGCGGATGGCTCTGGCGGCGGCGTTGCCGTCCATAACGGGCATCTGGATATCCATAAGTATCAGGGTGTAATAGCCAGGCTCGGCGGCGATGACCTTTTCAAGGGCTATCTTGCCGTTTTCGGCCGTTTCGACCTCAAAGCCGGCGCTTTTCAGCACCTCCACGCCAAGCTCGCGGTTTATCTCGTTGTCCTCTGTCAACAGCACCCTGCACGCGCCGGAGGAGGCGGATATTTCGCCTTTTGCGCTCCTTTTCCCTCCGTCGACCACCCTTAGGCTCAGCGAGACCGTAAAGCGGCTGCCGCGGCCCACCTCGCTTTCGGCGCTCAGGCTTCCGCCCATAAGCTCGACGATGCTTCTGGCGATGGTCAGTCCGAGACCCATGCCGGGCACGCCGCTTATAGTGGAGCTTTGCCGCCGCTCAAAAGGCTCGAAGATACGGGAAAGATATTCGGGGTCTATCCCGGGTCCGTTGTCCTCGACGCAGAAACGGTAGACGGCGTAATCCCTTGTGGGCGCGCCGCTCTCGCTGACGGTCAGCCTGACGCGGCCTCCCCTGCCGGTGAAATTGACGGCGTTGGTCAGCAGCTTGACGAGAACCTGCGAGAGCTTTTCCTCATGTGTTATGACCGAAAAATGTTCGAGATGTTCCGTATCTACGTCAAATTTAATTTCTCTGTCATCTGCCATCGGGCGGATGATCCTTTCGACCTTCGCCGTCATTTCCCTGATATCGCACGGGCTTTCATCACTTTCAAGGGCGCTGTCCTGTACCCTCGAAAGCTCCAAAACCCCTTTAATAAGCTCGAGCATTCTGTTCCCGGCGTCGTCTATATTATCAAGATAGGCGCGCAGCTTATCGGGATTGTCTGTCGCTTTTTTCGCCAAAGCCGTATAACCCAAAACGGCGTTCATGGGCGTAAGAAGGTCGTGGGACATATTGGAGAGGAAGGTGCTTTTTGCCTCCATGGCGGCCGTCGCCCTTTTGAGGGCATTTTCCATAAGCTGCCTCTGCTCCATTTGACGGCGTATCTCATCGTCAACGCTGCGGAAGCCTATGACTATCTGCGAAACACGCTCCCTGCCGCCCACATTATAGGCCAGCATCTGCAAATATGACACGCCGCTATCTTCCATAACGCGGTATGTGACATGGAAAGCCCTGTCATGTTCAAGGCGCTCCCTGATATTCTCCGCGTCGGCGGCGCGCCTCATGGTCTCGCGGTCGTCGGGGTGCACCCATCTTTCTATATAACGGCCGATAGCCTTTTCAAAGCTGTCACGACTGTCAGGCGAAACTATGCTCTCTCCCCTGTTGGAGAGCTGATAGGGCTGAAGGGTGTCGGTATCCAAATCGGCATAAAAGATGGATTCGTATCCGATGCTGAAGCCCTCTATCATCTTCAGGCGGCGCGTCAGCTCCTCATTGACGGCCTGAAGCGCCTCGGCCTTTTCGGCCATCTGCTGCCGGCGCTTTTCGGTGGCGTCGGCCACAAAGACATAGAAAAGGCCGCCATCTTCCGTGTTGACATAATGGCCGTAATCCTCCACCCAGCGCACGGTGCCGTCCTTTTGAATTATGCGGTATTCCACATAGTCGAGGTCATACTGGCTCTCCTCTATCTGTTCCTCGATAGACCTCTCCACCTCTTCAATATCGTCGGGGTGAACTATGCCGGCAAAGCTGTATCCCGTATGGGCCTTGAAATCCTCCAAATCGTCACAGCCGAAAAGGCGTATCAGGGCTTTGTTGCAATATATAAGCTCCTCTCCGCCGTCCGCGCGATATATGAAAAAGCCGCCCGGCATCTGATCGGCGATAAATCTGACCTGCATGGTGGATTCCAGCCGGCTCAGAGCCAAAAGGGAACGGAACTCGGAGGAATCGAGAACGCTGTTTTTACCCTTGTCCTGCTTTTCCAGCGCCTTTATAAGCTCTTCAAAAACATCCTTATGCTCAGGCATACTATACCCCCTCCCGTGACGCCGCGAGGCGGTTGAATGCCGCCTCCTGCGATAATTACAGTTTAAACAGCTTTAGGCGTTTTGTCAATAAAACGCGGACGGCTATTTTTTCAGGTGGCGGCAAATTTAAAAATCCCCACGATATTCCGCGAGGTAAAACAGAATATCTGTGGAGATTTTCATGGTCCGCCCGATGGGATTCGAACCCACGACCTTCAGAGTCGGAGTCTGACGCTCTATCCAACTGAGCTACGGGCGTATATATGCGACTTTGACCAACAAATTAAACATCGTGCGAAGAGATAAGACGTCAGACTCCGACACGCGGCTTCTGCCGCGCGCCGCAAGTGCGGCGTAACCTATTCAATCATTTCGGGGTCCCCGTAAAGTCAAGACTTTATGGGGTGATTATGACGCTCTATCCAACTGAGCTACGGGCGTATATGTGACTTTATATATTGACATAACCTCTTTTAAGCAGGCTAAAATATTATACCATGGCAATTTAGGCTTGTAAACCTTGAATCTCCTGATATAATAAAAACATAATCGCCGCAATTTCTCTTTGTCGGCAATTTGTGATATAATAAAAAAAAACTGAAAAGCTTAAAAAGCTTTTCAGAGGCTTGCAAAGCAAGCCCCGAGCGTTTTGAAAAAACGCGTCGGTTTTTTTATTTCATCGGAATTTGCCGTTCTGTCACTTTGTGACAGCCGCGCAAAGCTTTTTGCGCGGCAAAACTTCCGTTTTGTCGGCAATTTGTGATATAATATTATCGTAAGCTACTTTTTTACAGAGGTGCAGGATGAAGACATTCAGAAAATCCCTTTTGGGATTTAATAAAAAAGACGTTGTGGACTATATCGACGGCCTTGTGAAGGAAAAGGACGGCGTTATAGCGGAAAGGGACAGGCAGATAGAGGCTCTCAAAGCCGAGCTTGAAGAGTTCTCCGGCGTCAAGGGCGAGCTGGAGCAGGCGGCCGGCCAGAACGATATGCTAAAATCGGGCATGGATGAGCTTCTGCTGGCCAAAGCCCGTACCGAGCGCGATTTGGCCAAGGCCGAAAGCGAGCGTGCGGCCCTCGAAAGCCGCGTGGCCGAGCTGGAAAAGGCCCTTTCCGAAAGCGCGGCGGCCCTTGAAAGGGCGAGCGAGGAGGCCGAAAAAGCCCACGGGGAGCTGAACGAGCTTTTGGCCGAAAGCGTGGAGGAGAACAGAAGCCTCAAAAAGCACAACCTGAGACTGCTGGAGGCCAACGGCCGTCTTGAGGAAGCCCTTGAGGAGGCCAAAAAGGCGGTTCCCAAGACGGTCATAAAGACTGTCCCACGTCCCGAATACCGCAGGAGTCAGGAGACGGGCGACAGCGCCGTGCTGGGGGTTTTCAAGGCGAGGCTTTTTGAGATATCCAAGGATTTGGAGGTTTTGGCCCAGGCCATAATCGCCGCCGAAAGCGGCGTCTCCGCCCGGACGGAATATCATGACGGTTACGGCGGAAGCGCCGAGGAGGACTACCCTTCCGCGGATAACGCCCCCTGCCGCAGGATGAATATGAGGGAGATTCTCGAAAGAATAAAGATAATAGGAGACAAGCTGAGATAAGCTAAAGCGCCGCGTGAAGCGGCGCTTTTTTTAATTTCTCCTGTCCTTGCGGACAAAGGGAGGCTCAATATTATCAGCTGTCAGCAGAGAATATTTATCGGGCCTGCGGTAGGCGTTGCCGTGCACCTCTTTCTCGCGGTAACGGCGGAGCATATCGAGGTCAAGCTCGCCCATATATACGCCCTCTTCCCCATCCGTCAGCAAAACACACATATCCCTCGAGCCTTCCCCGTCGGGCAGATAGGCCACGCCGTCAAAGAGGCTGGAGCCGCCGTTGCAGTCGGGCACGGAAGAGGGATAATTGCAGGTGGCGACGGCCGTCATGTTCTCATAGGCGCGGCCCCTGAGCTGTGAAAGCCTGTTTATCTCCATTGGACAGGCGTTGGGCACAAGGATGACCTCGGCCCCCTTGAGCATCAGCAGGCGCGCGCTTTCGGGAAACTCCCTGTCATAGCATATCATGGCGCCGACATTGACCGTCCCTTTGGCCGTGTCAAGGGCGGCTGTATAAAAATCCTCTCCCCTGCCCAGCGGCCTTTCAAAGCCGAAATCACAGGTGTGGACCTTGGAATAGTTGAACAGCTCGCGGCCGCGCCTGTCAAAAAGGGCGACCGAGTTGAGAGGGCCGCCCTCACGCTTTTCAAGATATGTGACGGCGACGGCCATGTCAAGCTCGGCCGCCAGCGACTTAAACGCGCGTATAAATCGGCTGTCCCTCGGTATGGCTTCGGGAACCCATTGTTCGGGCGAACGACGCGATATATCGTAGCCGATGCTCCACATTTCCGGAAAAAGGGCGATATCGGCCCCCATTTCGGCCGCCCTGCGGCAGGCGGCTATGCCCTTTTCGAGGTTTTTCTCAAGGCTTTCGCAGGGCGCTATCTGCAAAAAGGCTATATTTAAAATGCTCACTTTATACCCTCCTTTTTGGACTATTATAACAAAGCGTCCGCCCGAAAGCAAATGCTCCCGGGCGGACGCCTTTTATAGGGGATATGAGGTTTGGCTTATTTTCCGAAATACTTTGCTATTTCCTTCATTCTGGCCATCTGGTCCACATGGAAAGGGCAGGCGCCGTTGCAATGGCCGCAGGAGACACAGTCGGAGGCGTGCTTGGAAAGTTTGTCATAATGGTCCCTTGCCATATCGTCTCCGGCCACCGACAGGTCGTAATATTTGTTTATCGTGCCGATATCCAGACCGACGGGGCAGGGCTGGCAATGGTTGCAGTAGACGCAGTGTCCGACGGCGTCCTTGGGGGTATATGTGCCGATGACGCTTATCCTGTCGCCCGTCCTTTTGTTAACGCGGTATTCCATGGTACCTCTCCTTTGTTATTTTTTATTGATTGAATTATACTCCATGGAGTTAACTCCATGTCAAGAAATATTTTTTAAATCATTGAAAAGGGCGGCAAAATATAGTACACTGAAAAAAAGATATCTCATCATACATATATAAGGAGGATAATTATGAACCCCAACGAAAAATATACCTCTCCCCTCTCGTCCCGATACGCCAGCGACGAGATGCAGTTTTTGTTTTCACCCCAGTTCAAGTTTTCCACATGGCGCAGGCTTTGGATATATCTTGCCGAGGCCGAGCAGGAGCTGGGCCTTGATATAACCGACGAGCAGCTTGAGGAGATGCGCGCCCACATTGACGACATCGACTTTGAAAAGGCCGCCCAGTATGAAAAGAAGCTCCGCCACGACGTCATGGCCCACGTCCACACCTACGGCGAGGTCTGCCCCAAGGCCATGCCCATAATACATCTGGGGGCCACCTCCTGCTATGTGGGAGACAACACCGACGTGATAATCATGAGCGAGGCTCTGAAGCTGATACGCGGCAGGCTTATCGAAGTCCTGCGCGTGCTTTGCGGCTTCGCCGAAAAATACAAGGGACAGCCCACGCTGGCCTTCACCCATTTCCAGCCGGCTCAGCCCACCTCCGTCGGCAAGCGCGCCACCCTTTGGATAAACGACCTTTTGCTCGATTTGGCCGAGCTTGAGGACGTGGCCGCCTCCATACTGCCCCTCGGCTCCAAAGGCACGACGGGCACACAGGCCAGCTTTTTGGAGCTGTTTGACGGCGATTATCAGAAGGTCAGAAAAATAGACGAGCTTATCGCCAAAAAAATGGGCTTTGAGCGCGCCGTGCCCGTCTCGGGTCAGACATACTCCCGCAAGACCGACAGCCGCGTCCTCGACCTGCTTTCACACATAGCCCAGAGCGCCCACAAGTTCTCCAACGACATCCGTCTGCTGGCCCACCTCAAGGAGGTGGAGGAGCCTTTTGAAAAGAACCAGATAGGCTCGTCGGCCATGGCCTATAAGCGCAACCCCATGAGGAGCGAGCGCATCGCCTCCCTCTCGCGCTATATGATAGTCAACGCCCAGAACGCCGCCATCACGGCCTCGGCCCAGTGGTTCGAGCGCACGCTGGACGACAGCGCCAACAAGAGGATATCGGTGGCCGAAAGCTTTTTGGCCTGCGACGCCGTTTTGAGCCTTTACGCCAATGTGGCCGACGGGCTGGTGGTATATCCCAAGGTCATCGAGAAGCACATGATGCAGGAGCTGCCCTTTATGGCCACCGAGAACATCATGATGGACGCCGTCAAGCGCGGCGGCGACAGGCAGGAGCTTCACGAGCTTATCCGACAGCACTCCATGGCGGCAGGCTACGCCGTCAAGATGGAGGGCAAGGAGAACGACCTGCTCTCCCGTATCGCCGATGACGAGCATTTCGGCGTCACTCTGCCCGAGCTTGAGGCCCTTATGGAGCCGAAAAACTTTATCGGCTGCGCCGAGATGCAGACCGAGGACTACCTCAGGAACGTCGTCCGCCCCACCCTTGAAAAATACAGCGGCGTAAAAGCCGAGACAAACGAGATAAAGGTTTGATAGTTGCTTATATGATAAAAAAAGGCGGCCCGATGGGCCGCTTTTTTATTGCCTTGTGCCGTGCTGATGTGGTATAATAAGCGATAAAGCAAAATCAAACGGGAGAAACAAAATATGCAAGTTATCATTCTTGTCGTCACGATACTGGTGCTGGGCTCTTTCGCGTTCAGCCAGCCAAAACAGGGAGAAAGCTTTTCTCCTAAGCGTCAAAAGCTCAACAAGGCCTGCATTTACGCCCTTTTGGGCATAGGCGTTTTCAGCGTCGCCTTTATGCTCTATTCCACCTTCTTCGGCAATAAATGCGGCGATTACGATATGAACACCCAGGTCTACGCCCTTGAGATGAAGACAAGCGGCCACCGCCTGTTGGGCTTCATGGAGACCCTTGAGACCAAGACCCTTTTCGGCGACGAGGCCAGCGAGATAATGGAAGACCTTTTCGGCGACACCACCGAGGCCTCCATGCTCAAATGGAACTCGACACCCGACTGGGCCGGCAAATACACGGTCAAGGTCTTTTATACCGAGGAAGAATACGAGCTTTACAAAAACAACCAGGCGCCGAAAACCATGCAGCGCAACAACCTTGAGGACGGCACGGTATACCGCTTCACCCTCTGTGAGGACGGCCACGCCTATTGCTCCATGTCGGGGCAGTCGGAAAAGCCCATTTACAAGGGTTCCCTTTCGTGGAAAAACCGCTGGAAGCTCTTCCCGTGGTAAAACAAACAAAACGGCAGACGAAACGCTTCGTCTGCCGTTTTTTATATATCCGCCTTTCTAAGAACGCCGACAAATATAATGCCTTGGCCTCCTCTATTTTTCGCTCAAATAAGGCTTTGTTTCCACTGTCAAGTTTCCAGAGCAGGGGCCGACCACTCGGCCATCGTCTCGTTGAGCCAGTTCCGCCAGTCTACGGGAGCGCCCTCGCGCCAGGCATGGGCCGTCTCGTGGGCCGGTCGGTAATTGAGGCGCCGTATGCTGTCGTTAAAGCCTCCTTATTTACAGAACCTGTGTGTCAGCTCGCCAATTATCCTCGCGCCTCTTTCTATATCTTCCTCGGTCGCCAGAGAATAGGAGAGGCGGAAGGAGCGGCAGTTTGCCCCTCCGTCGGCCATAAAGAGGCTGCCGGCCACAACCTGAACATGGTTTTCGTTAAGCGCCGCCAAAAAGGCTTTCATATCCACATATTCGGGCAGTGTCACCCAGATGAACATACCGCCCTCGGGCCTTGTAAAGGCGGCGTCGGGGTGCAGGTATTTCTCAAGACAGGAGACCATCAGCCCTCCCCTGTCGCGATAGAGGGCGCGAAGGCCCTCAAGCTCCTTTTCCATGCCCTCGGCCATTATGGCTCCGCAGACGCGCTGCGCCCATGAATTGCTGTGGAAATCGCTGGCCGTCTTGAGCTTTTCAAAGCCCTCGCCCATCTTCCCCCCGGCCACAACATATCCCGTTCTCATACCCGGGGCGATTATCTTTGACATACTGGAGGTCAGGGCCACCATGCCGTGTTCGTCACAGCATTTGACAAATGGGAGAAAATCACCGCTGAAACGAAGCTCGTAATAGGGGTTGTCCTCAAGCACGGGAATACCGTATTTATAGGCAAGACGGCAGACCTCGCGCCTCTTTTTCTCCGACATGGTTATTCCCGTGGGGTTCTGGAAATCGGGGATGATATAGAGCAGACGGGGCTTGGGCGTCATGGCCATTTTGCGCTCCAAATCCTCAAGGTCGACGCCGTCCTCCTCCATTTTGACGCCGAGAGGCGTCGCGCCGAGGCTCCTTACGATATCCAAAGCCACCATAAAGGTCGGCTCCTCCACAAGAACCACATCGCCGTCGTCGCAGAAGAGCTGGACGGCCAGAGTTATGGCCTGCTGGCCCCCCGTCGTTATTGTAATTTTGTCATCGGGGCCGACGACGGCGTCCCCTCTCCTGTTTAAAAAGGCCGCGACCGTCTGCCTCAGGCTCTCCATGCCCGCGGCCTCGGAATAGTTGAGAACCGAATTGGGGTCGCCCTCTAAAATCTGCCGCGAGGCCTCCCTTATGCGCGAGACGGGAAAGCCGTCGGGCGGCGGATTGCCTATCGAAAGGCGGATTGTCTCGGGGGAGTTTTTGTTGTTTATATAGGATTGGTCCTTGGGCAGGAAAAAGGGCTGTGCCTTTTTGCTGAAATACATGGCGGTCAACTCCTTTGCGTGATATCCATATTATAATTGCTTTCTTACATCAAAGCAATTATAATATGAGTATAAAAATATTCGGAGGTGCTTATATGAGACTGGAGAGGATCAACTGGACGGTGGCCGAGGAGTACTTCAAGCATAACGACATGGTTATAATCGGCACGGGCAGCATCGAGTGCCACGGCAAGCACGTGGCACTCGGCACGGATTTTCTCGTGCCGAGCAAAATAATCGAGCTTATGGAGCCAAAATGCGACGTGCTGATAGCGCCGACCATGCCCTATGGCTCATGCGAATATCTGGCCGATTTCCCCGGCACGATAAATCTCGGCACCGAGGTGCTTTACGCCGTCATGACAAAGGTGACCGAAAGCCTTTATAATCACGGGACGCGCAAGTTCCTTTTCATGAACGGCCACGGCGGAAACAACGCCGCGCTGGAGCAGGTGTGCATGGATCTTGACAAAAAGGGGGCCATGGGCTGCATACTCAACTGGTGGACGCTGGCATGGACCCTCGACCCCTCATGGAAGGGCGGCCACGGCGGCGGCGAGGAGACGGCGGCCATGATGGCCATTGACGAAAAGCTTGTGGACAAAAGTCTTATGGCCGACAATAATCTGAAACACCTGACCGAAAACCTGACGACCAGCGGCTTCGGCTCCATAA
Organism: uncultured Clostridia bacterium; assembly: GCA_947648385.1. Classification (GTDB taxonomy): domain Bacteria; phylum Bacillota; class Clostridia; order Oscillospirales; family Butyricicoccaceae; genus RGIG1902. The sequence continues at coordinate 22,381 of CANSNO010000010.1, read as the reverse complement.
ACTTCCGCGGCTTTGACATACTGACCCGCCGCAGCGTCAGAAAGATGAGCGACAACGGCTGGATAGGCATTGACCATCCGACGACCGCCACAAAGGAGTGGGGCCAGAAGATGCTGGAGGGCTGCGCCCAGTACGCGCTTGATTTTATTGAAGAGTTTAAAAAGGTCAAGCTGTAATAAAAAAGCCCCACGGAAATCCGTGGGGCTTTACTTTTTTAATTTATTTCTCTATCAGCTTTAAAAGCTGTTCGGGGGTCATGCCCTCGGGGATATCGTAGCGGCAGAGGGCGTAAAGGCTTTGAGGCACGCCCTTTATGAGGACGTTGCGGCGGTCGGTCGTCGTGGAGACCGTCATGCTGACGCCCAGGTCGTGGATGACCTGCTCGGCCAGCTCGTTATACTGGCCCTGAGGATAGGCCAGAGCGTAAAAATGGTATTTCGACTCGGATGTGTATTTATTGAAGTCGCGCCTTAAGGTGGAGATATACTCGCCGTCAGGCTCGTTCTCCTTCTGGAGAGCCGTCTGACGCGCGCCGAGGCGCGTGCCCGGCTCCTCATAGGGGCCCCACTGGTGCAAATCATATGTGTGGCTCTGCACCTCGATACAGCCCGAATCCATCATCTCCTTGGCCTGCTCATAAGAAAAATGCGGGGTTATGGGAATGGTGGTGTTTTTATAATATGTATGGCCGACCGAGTTGCCGATGGCGAAAATGGTGGCCTTGAGGCCAAGCTCTTTTATTATGGGATAGGCCAGCTCGTAGTTGCTGAGGTATCCGTCGTCGATGGTGACAAATATGGGGTTTTCGGGCAATGGCACGCCGTAATGGACATAGGCCACCATCTGTTTTGCCGTCACCGTGTTATATCCGGCCTTTTTTATAGCCTCCATATGGGCGCGGAAGGTGGAGGGAGATATATCGGCGCGAGTGACGGGTGTTTCGGTTATATTGTGGTAGAGCAGTATCGGCACATCGACGGCATAGGCGCTGTCGGTCTCGGGATATTTAAAATCCTTTAGGGCGCGGAACTGCTCGGACAGCTTGCGCTTTATGAGATATGTCCCGAAATCCTCAGCCACATAGAGGTCTCTGCCGGATATCTTATTGAGCATCATGGAGCAGAGGGAGACGCGCGCCCTGTCGCGCGTGTGGAAAAACCTCATATCCCCCGAAAGGGTGCTCATGCTGAAATCCCAGAAGCCGCCGATATCCGTGAGCGTCCTTTTATAGCTCTTCATGTCCTCATAATCTATCGAGTTTAAGCGTGAGGAATGAAGAGGCATGAGTATGATGGTCACCTGAACGCCCTTTTCGGCGCAAAGGGCCTTGATGGCCACAATAGTTTCGCCAAGCTCCTTGACCCTGTCAAGATGATATGTTTTATCAAGGGGCTTGAACATATCCCCGTAATCATTCGCATATACTGTCATGTCGCCGACCCTTTCGACATTCGAGGGGTTTTCCGGCTCCTCGGCGTCATATTCCGAGGAGGCGTCGGCATAGTCGAGGGCTATGACAAGCTGCTTCAGCCTGCCGTAGGAAAGCAGGTTCTCCACCCTGTCTCGCCCCTCCCCGATAAGGTCGCAGGGAAGCTTGACAAAGTCGGCTCCAAAGGTGTTTTTAAGCTCGTTAGGGGAGAAAAAGGCCAGGGCCGGCGAGCCTATTACGGCTCCCGTGGCGTCCCAGACCTGAGCCTCGTGCTGAAACGGAAAGAGAGACGTCATAAAGGCCAGAACCAGAGCTATGGCCGGGGAACGCAGGATGACGCCCTTTCTGTGATGCTTCATATATGTAGACCTCCGTTTTTGTAACAAAAAATTTCTAAAATATTTTATCATATATTTTTACATTTTCCAACCCCTTAAATAATAAATTAACCCTTTGCTTTCTACCTTTTATGGTATATAATAGATTTATACTTTCATATTTCGGAGGGCTTCATTTATGAAGATAAAAAAAGATAAGCTCGAGCTGATACATCTGCCCACTCCGCTGGAATATCTTCCCGGTATATCAAAGGAGCTGGGAGTAGAGTTTTACATCAAGCGCGACGACCTGACCTCCATGGCCATGGGCGGCAACAAGATGAGAAAGCTGGAATACCTGGCCAAGGACGCCCTCGACAAGGGGGCCACCATGCTGATGACCGTCGGCGGAGCCCAGACAAATCACGGCCGCCAGACGGCCGGAGTGGCCGCCAAGCTGGGGCTGAAATGCGTTATAGTCTGCATTGACAAATATCCCGGCGAGATATCGGCCAACCTGCTGCTGGACAGGCTGATGGGCGCCGAGGTTGTCATTCAGGCCCCCAACGGCGACCCGGGTCAGAGGGACGGGCTTGTCAAATCCCTGATAGAAAAATACGAGGCCCAAGGCGAAAAGGTGTATTACCTGCCGGCCGGCGGCTCGACCGACGTGGGCATGATGGGCTATTATGAATGCGCCTGCGAGCTGACCGAGCAGGCCAAGGCCATGGGCATAGGGGACGCCACGGTCATGCACGCCTCCGGTTCTCTCGGCACTTATATGGGCCTTTTCTGCGGCCTTAAAAACGAGGGCTCGCCCCTCTCCCTGACAGGCATAGCCATCTCTCCCTTCGGCCCCGACAAGCAGACCAGACTGCCCGAATATTTTGCCGAGTGCAAAAAGATGTGCGGCTTTGACTGGGACGCCGATATGTCCGATTTCCACATCGAGACCGAATACTGCGGCGAGGGCTATAACCTGCCCGACCCCCGTGTGCGTCAGGCAATATACCTCATGGCGCGCAAGGAGGCCATCATCCTTGACCCCTGCTATACAGGCAAGGCCTTTGCCGGTATCATAGAAATGATAAACGAGGGCAAGATAAAGAAGGGGCAAAAGATAATCTTTATCCACACGGGCGGCCATCCCGGCGTCAACACTCCCCATCACAGGGTGGAGTTTGAGCGCGAGCTGGAGAGCGGCGTGACCCTGCTTTAAGAGATATCACACCCATTACTGGCGGGCGCCAGACGCCCCCAAAAACGGAGGACATGAAATGAATAAGAAACTGAAAAATGCCCTTACCATCACAGGCGCTCTGACGGTGGCAGCCGCCGCCGTTTACGGCCTCAATGTCCTTGACGAGAAAAAGGACAAAAAGCGTTATATACAAAGCGGACGCCTTGTGGAGGTCAGAGGGCGCAAGATGCACGTATACACCTGCGGCGAGGGGGCCAACACCATCGTCATGGTGACCGGCATGGGCACGCCCACCCCGTCGGTGGACTTTATGCCCCTCATTGAAAAGCTGAGCCATTCCTACCGCGTGGCCGTGCCCGAGCCCTTCGGCTACGGTTATTCCGACAAGACCAGCGAGCCGAGAACGGTCAGCAACATGGTCAACGAGATGCGCGAGGGTCTTCGCAAGGCCGGCGTGTTTCCTCCCTATGTTCTGTGCGGACACGCCATGGGCGGCATAGCCACCCTCTATTGGGCCTCCCACTATCCCAGAGAGGTGGCCGCCGTCATCGGCATCGACACCACCCTGCCCTCTCAGGGCGCCCAGTTCACCTGCTCGCCCATAATGAAGCCCCTTATGAGGGCCATGACCTTCCTTTCGAGGATAACTCCCATAAGGTTTTTGATAAAGGCCGGCGCCATGGACAGCCAGCTGGCCCCCTATACAGGCGGACGCTCCGAGCTTCTGCCCGTCGTCCGCTCCCACGCCGCCGCGGCCAAGACCTCCTACGGTCCCGACAGCGAGCTTTTTGCCCTGCCTGAAAGCTGTGCCGAGGTGGCCGGGCTTAACTACCCGGCCTCCTGTCCCACCCTTATGCTGGTCTCCAGCGAGAGCTGCGACCAGGTGCGCCAGACGCCGGGCAGCCTTGACTGGCTCGGCGAGCACGAGAGAATAGCCATGCACTCCTCTCAGGGCAAGTGCGTCCTGCTGGAGGGCGGACATTATCTCCACCATACGGCTTCGGAGGCCATAGCCGCCGAGGTCCTCTCCTTCGTGCCCCCCGAGGAGGCTCAGACGCCGAGACTCAAAAGGCTCTTTTCAGCCAAACAGGGGGAAATAAAATAAAGACCGTCAGCCCCTTTATTTGAATAAAATAAAGGGGCGACTTTTTATAAAAGGGGATCATATTATGAGCGAATGGTATTTAGTTGTTTTGGTTGTCGCAGTCGTCGGCGGCCTTATAGGCATCAAGCTCAAGCTTCCGGCCAGCGCCATGCTGGGCTCGATGATAGCCGTCGGAATCTTCACTGTGGCGACGGGACTTCAGGTCACGCCCCCGTGGATCAAGGTGGCGGCCCAGATGGTCTCGGGCGGATACATAGGCACGACCATGACCCGCGACAGCCTTTCCCAGATGAAAAAGATGGCCCCCGTGGCCGTAATGCTTCTTGCCGGAATGCTGGTCATAAACCTTGTCGTGGGTGGGATACTCTATCTGACCTCGCCTCTTGACCTGTGTACCAGCCTTTTCGCCACGGCCCCGGGAGGACTGACCGATATGACGATAATAAGCGACGACCTCGGCGCCAATTCCGCCGTCGTCAGCGTTTTTCAGGTGGTGCGAATGTCCTCGGCCATAATGATATTCCCCCTTATAATACCCCCTCTGTGCGGCGTTAAAAGGGAAAAGGCCGAAAAAAAGCCGGAAGCCGCCAAGACCAAAAAGGTCAAAAAGCCAATGACGCGCGAGCAGAAGATAAATCTGGCAAAAACCATATGCGTCGCCTTTGTCTCGGGCCTTTTGGGATATCTTTCGGGCATACCGGCCGGCACGATGACATTTTCCGTCCTCGGCGTCAGCTTTACAAAGATAAAATACAACATCGGATACATACCCATGAATGTCAAGCGCGGCGCGCAGATGCTCTCCGGCTCCTTTATCGGCGCCAAGATAACTATGGACACTGTGCGCCTCATAATCAGCATGTGGCCCAATGTTCTTATCCTGCTTGTGACATTCATCCCGGCCTGCCTGCTTCTGGGCTGGCTGCTTTACCGCACGGGCAAGATCGACCTGACGACGGCTCTCTTCTGCTCGGCTCCGGCCGGAGCCTCCGACATGGCTCTCATTGCCAGCGAGGTGGGCGCCGACGGGCCGAATGTGGCCGTCCTTCAGATAATCAGGATGCTGGGCGTCATCGCCCTCTTCCCACCCATATTCAAGTTTATAATAGGTGTTTTCGCAGCATAGAAACAATATAAAAAGGAAAAACGAGGAGGAAACAACAATGTCTTACAAAACGGACATCGAAATCGCACAGGAAGCCGAAATGCTGCCCATCGGCCGCATAGCCGAAAAGGCCGGAGTGCCCGAGGACGCCCTTGAGCTTTACGGCAACTACAAGGCCAAGATAAACATAAACAAGCTGCCCGATTCGGGCAGGCAGGGCAAGGTCATTCTTGTGACGGCCATCACCCCCACCCCCGCCGGCGAGGGCAAGACAACCACCGTCGTCGGACTGGGCGACGCTTTGTCCGCCATAGGCAAAAAGACGATAATCGCCCTGCGCGAGCCTTCCCTCGGCCCCGTCTTCGGCGTCAAGGGCGGCGCGGCCGGCGGCGGCTATGCTCAGGTCGTGCCCATGGAGGACATCAACCTCCACTTCACGGGCGACTTCCACGCCATAGGCGCGGCCAACAACCTGCTGGCCGCCATGATAGACAACCACATCTATCAGGGCAACGAGCTGAACATCGACCCCTGCCGCATCACATGGCGCAGGGCCGTCGACATGAACGACCGCCAGCTGAGAAATATCACCGACGGTCTGGGCGGCCGCACAAACGGCGTTCCCCGTGAGGACGGCTTCGACATAACCGTCGCCTCCGAGGTCATGGCCGTGCTCTGCCTCGCCAAAGACATCACCGATCTTAAGGACAGGCTCTCGCGCATCATCATCGGCTATAACAGAGAGGGTCAGCCCGTGACGGCCGGACAGCTCAAGGCCCACGGCGCTATGGCGGCCCTTTTGAAGGACGCCCTCAAGCCCAACCTCGTCCAGACGCTGGAGCATACGCCGGCCTTTATCCACGGCGGCCCCTTTGCCAACATAGCCCACGGCTGCAACAGCGTCATCGCCACGCAGACGGCCATGAAACTGGCCGACTATGTGGTCACCGAGGCCGGCTTCGGCGCCGACCTGGGCGCCGAGAAGTTCCTCGACATCAAGTGCCGCATGGCCGGCATAAAGCCCTCGGCCGTTGTCATCGTGGCCACCGTCAAGGCCCTCAAAATGCACGGCGGCGTGCCCAAGACCGAGCTTTCGGGCGAAAACCTCGAAGCTCTTGAAAAGGGACTGCCCAACCTTTTGCGCCACATAGAGAATATAACAAAAGTCTTCGGCCTGCCGGCCGTTGTGGCCATCAACCGCTTCCCCACCGACACGGAAGCCGAGCTGAAGCTGATAGAGGACAGATGCAAGGCCCTCGGCGTCAATGTGGCCCTCAGCGAGGTCTGGGGCAAGGGCGGACAGGGCGGCATCGAGCTGGCCAACGAGGTGGTTCGCCTTTGCGAGCTGCCCAATAACTTCGAGTTCTCCTATCCCTCCGATATGGGCCTCAAGGACAAGATAACGGCCATCGCCAAAAAGATTTACCGCGCAGACGGCGTAAACTTCGCCCCGGCCGCCTCCCGTGAGATTCGCAAGCTGGAGGAAATGGGCTTCGGCTCCATGCCGGTCTGCATGGCCAAGACCCAGTACAGCTTCAGCGACGACCAGAAGAAGCTGGGCGCGCCCGAAAACTTCGAGATAACCGTCCGCTCCATCAAGGTCTCGGCCGGCGCCGGATTTGTCGTGGCACTAACGGGCGATATCATGACCATGCCCGGACTGCCCAAGGTGCCCTCGGCCGAGAAGATAGACGTGGACGAAAAGGGCAACATCAGCGGCATTTTCTAATAGGTGATAAATATGAGTTTTTCCGATATGACCCTGAATAATTTTGTGGCTCAGCTTTCCACCAAGGCTCCCGTCCCCGGAGGGGGCGGAGCCTCGGCTCTGGTGGGCGCCGTCGGTTCGGCCCTGGGCTGTATGGTCGGCTCTCTGACGGTGGGCAAAAAGAAATACGCCGCCGTGGAGGGCGAAATAAAGGAGCTTATGGACAGGAGCCTCGAGCTTCAGGAGAGGCTTTTATCCCTGATAGACAGGGACGCCGAGGCCTTTGAACCTCTGTCAAAAGCCTATTCCCTGCCCAAGGAGACCGAGGAGGAGAAGGCCCACAAGGCCGAGGTCATGGCCGTGGTGCTCAAGGAGGCCAGCGGCGTGCCCATGGAGATCATGGAGTGCTGCTGTCAGGCCCTTGACCTTATAGCCGAATACGCCGCCAAAGGCTCGGTCATCGCCATAAGCGACGCCGGTGTGGCCGCCGCCATGTGCGTCGCCGCCCTCAAAGGCGCCTCCCTCAACGTATTTATAAACACAAAGTCAATGGAAGACCGCGCTCTGGCCGAGGAGCTAAATCAAAAGGCCGAGGCCATGCTGGACAAGTATGTCCCCTATGGGGACGATATCTTCGCGTCTGTGCGCGGCAGACTCAACAAATAAAGGAGTGATAACATGGCCGAGCTTTTAAAGGGCGCTCCCGTAGCCAAAGCCATAACACTTGACCTGACCGAAAGGGCGGCCAAGCTGGCTCAAAGGGGCGTCACCCCCACCCTTGCAATAGTCAGAGTGGGAAACAGGCCCGACGATATATCCTATGAAAAGGGCGCTATGAAAAGATGCGCCGCCTGTGGCGTGGCCGTCAGGCGCAGGATACTGCCCGAAAATGCCGACACAGCCTCTCTGCTGGCAATTATCAATGACATAAACAACGACAGCGGCGTACACGGCGTATTGCTTTTCCGCCCCCTGCCGAAACACATCGACGAGGACGCCGTATGCGCCGCCCTCGACTCCGCCAAGGACATGGACGGCATAACCGAAGGCTCCATGGCCGGAATCTTCTCGGGCAGCGGCAAGGGCTATCCCCCCTGCACAGCTCAGGCCTGCATCGAGATACTCGACCATTACGGCATAGACATCGCAGGTAAAAGGGCCGCCGTCATGGGCCGCAGCAACGTCATCGGCAAGCCGGTCGCCATGCTGCTTTTGAAGCGCAACGCCACAGTGACAATCTGCCACACAAAGACAAAGGAGCCCGAAAAGATTTGCTCGGAGGCGGAGATACTTATAGCCGCCGCCGGAAAGGCCGGAGTTATCGGCAAAGGCCATGTGTCGCAGGGACAGGTCGTCCTTGACGTGGGCATAAACGTCACGGAGGACGGCAAAATAACGGGCGACGTCGATTTTGAGGCGGCCGAGCCTGTCGTGGCCGCCATAACCCCCGTACCGGCCGGCGTCGGCTCGGTGACGACGGCCGTATTGGCCAAAAATGTCGTCACGGCGGCCGAAAGGAGCCTTGAAGATGAGACGCTTTAAGGTGATCTATTCCCAGAGCAATGGCCTTTGGAGCAAGCAGGAAGTGCTTGTGGACACAAAAACGGGTATCAACTACCTTTCCGTCAGATACGGCGGTTATCCCGGCGGCCTTACTCCCCTGCTGGACAGGGAGGGCAAGCCGACAGTGACGCCGGAATATATTGAAAGGGACGACTATGAGGGATAATTACGAGAGAGACGAGGGCTTTTTCAACCGCAAATGGCTTGAAATAACGGCCTGTACAGCAGGATTGTTGCCCATAGTGCATGCCATGTTTCCGATAGGTATTATAGGTATGCTGCAATATCCGGCCCTGTGCCTTTGGCTTGTGTATGCTTTCGGTTTTTTCTATACACGCAAAAGGTACATAGTGGCGGCCGTGTTTGCCTTTCTGTTTATCGGCTGGCACCTCTTGATATTGTATTCACGCCTCAAAGGTGCGTAGCTCGCTTTTTGCTTCTTTTTGGCTTCAAAAAGAACCACCCTCTTTCGTCACGCAGTGACGGACATAAAACACTGATAAAGGCCCCGACTTCCGTCGGGGCCTTTTAAAAACTCTTTATGTTCGCCTTATGGCGAAAGAAGGTCGTTCTTTTGTTCGCACAAAAGAACCAAAAGGCGTTACTTTTTCTGAGAAAAAGTAACAAAAAGCACCTTTAAAACAATTATTCGGCCAGGAAGTCAAGGGCGGCCTGAACATAGAAGGCAACGCCCGTCTCAAAGGCCTCTTCCTCGATGAAATAATGGTCGCTGTGGCCGGGATATGTGCCGCCGGCGCCGAGGCTGAAGAAGGCTCCGGGAACATACTTTGTATACTCGGCAAAGTCCTCTCCGCCCATGCCCCTCTGGTCATACTCGACAAAATCGGTGACCTTGCGAGCCGAGGCAAGGCCCTTTTCCACCATATCGGCGTCGTTTATCATGACGTCGGTGATGACCTCGTAGATGACCTCGGCCTCACAGCGGTAGGCCTTGGCCGTCTCCTCGGCGATGCGCGTCATGATGCCGGGAATGGCGGCGTGAAGCTCGCGGTTGAAGGAGCGAACAGTGCCCTCCAATTCCGCCTCGCCCGAGACGATATTGAAGCGCGTGCCCGAATGGAAGGAGCCGACCGTGACGACAAGAGGCTCGGTGGGGGCGACTTCGCGGCTGACTATGGTCTGGAGGTTCATGACAAGAGCCGCGCCGCAGACGGTGGCGTCCATGCCCATGTGAGGCCCGGCGCCGTGGCAGGCCTTGCCCTTTATTTTGATGACAAATCTGTCGGTGGAGGCGTGGTGAGGCCCGGCCGAGGAAGTAATGAGGCCGCATTTTTTCATGGCGCCGATATGTACGCCGTAAATGCCGTCGACCCCTTCAAGACAACCCTGCTTGATGGCCAGCGCGGCTCCCTTGCCCACCTCCTCGGCAGGCTGGAAGATAAAGCGGACGGTGCCGGCAAACTGATCCTTGAGCTGGTTGAGCACCATGACCGAGCCAAGCAGCATGGAGGCGTGGGTGTCGTGGCCGCAGGCGTGCATCATGCCGTCGACCTGACTTTTAAAGGGCAGGTCGGTTTTTTCCTGAATGGAGAGGGCGTCGATGTCGCCCCTCAGGGCAATCGTCTTGCCGGGGCCTTTTGTGCCGTGTATCTCGGCGATGACGCCCGTGGGGTCGAGCAGGCGGTATTCCACGCCCAGCTCATCAAGAGCCGCGGCTATCTGTTTTGTCGTTCTGAACTCATGAAGGCTGGGCTCGGGGTTCCGGTGCAGGTCGCGGCGGAAGGCGACGACCTTGTCCTGTACCTCGTGAGCCATTTTTTTGATATCCATATTGTTCCACTCACTTTCGTTTGTTATTATATTCAATGATAGCACAAAGAATGTTGATTGTAAAGAAAATCAGCCGCCAATATATTCTATTTATAAGAAAATCCCCACCCTTTCGGGTGGGGAATAAAAATTATTTCGCGTAATCGACGGCGCGTGTCTCGCGGACGACGTGCACCTTTATCATGCCGGGATAGCTCAGCTCGTTCTCTATCTTGACCGAAAGCTCGCGAGCCAGCAGGACCATATCCTCGTCCTTGACCTCCTCGGGCTTGACGATTATCCTTATCTCTCGTCCGGCCTGGAAAGCGAAGCACTTGTCGACGCCCTTCATCTCGCTCGCCAGCTCCTCGAGCCTCTCAAGACGCTTGATATAGGCCTCCAGATTCTCGCGGCGCGCGCCGGGACGGGCGGCCGAAATAGCGTCGGCCGCCTGAACAAGGCAGGCTATGACGCTTTTGGCCTCGACGTCGCCGTGGTGGGCCTCGATGGCGTGGATGACCTCGGGACTTTCGCGATACTTCTTGGCGATGTCGACGCCCAGATTGACATGGGAGCCTTCCATCTCGTGGGTGACGGCCTTGCCGATATCATGAAGCAGGCCGGCCCTCTTGGCCAGCGTGACGTCGGCCCCTATCTCGGCGGCCAGAAGTCCGGCTATATGGGCCACCTCGATGGAATGGGCCAGCACGTTCTGGCCGAAGCTGGTGCGGTATTTCATGCGGCCCAGCAGCTTGACCACCTCGGGATGCACGCCGTGGACGCCCGTCTCGAACAGGGCGTTGTCTCCGGCCTGCTTGATGATGGTCTCCACCTCGTTTTTGGATTTCTCCACAGTCTCCTCGATACGGGCCGGATGTATCCTGCCGTCAAGGATGAGTTTTTCAAGTGAAAGGCGCGCCACCTCTCGCCTGACGGGGTCAAAGCTGGAAAGGGTGATGGCCTCGGGTGTGTCGTCGATAATAAGGTCGACCCCCGTGAGGTTTTCAAGTGTGCGGATATTTCTGCCCTCGCGGCCGATTATCCTGCCCTTCATCTCGTCATTGGGCAGAGGCACCACCGAAACGGTGGCCTCGCTGACATGGTCGGCGGCGCAGCGTTGGATGGCCAGAGAGATGACCTCGCGGGCCATTTTGTCGCTGTCCTCCTTGAGCTGGCGCTCGATCTCCTTTATCTTGCCGACGGCGTCGTGTTTGGCCTCGTCCTCTATCTGGCTGATGATAAGGCCCTTGGCCTCCTCGGCCGTCATACCGGATATCTTTTCGAGAATCTCCAGCTGGCTCTTCTTTATGGAGGCTATCTCCTCCTGAAGGGCTTCGCTCTCTTTGAGCTTCTGGGTCAGCTTTTCTTCCTTCTGCTCCAGACTCTCATACTTCTTGTCGATGGCCTCTTCCTTTTGCAGAATGCGTCTCTCCTGCTTTTTGAGGTCCTGATTTCTCTCCTTTGTCTCTCGGTCGAACTCGGTTTTGGCTCGATAGATTTCTTCCTTTGCCTCGACCAAGGCCTCTCTCTTTTTGGCCTCAGACGACTTGATAGCCTCGTTGATGATGCGCTTGGCCTCATCCTCGGCGCTTCCTATCTCTTTTTCAGCGATATTTTTACGATAAAAATAACCCGCTAACGCACTAACCAGAGCCGCCGCGAGTACAATGCCTATCCAGGCGTAATTGCTCATACTCGGGCTTTCCTCCTTGGGTCTTTAAATATTTACGCGCCGGCTGTGGCAAAAGCCTTCTCAACATATGGAAAAGCATATAAAAATGCCATAGTCGAACACTTTATATTGTATAACCTTTGAAGGGTGCTTGTCAATAACTATTTGGCGAAAACGTGCTTGCCGATGACGGCAACGGTCTCACGGGTGAATATCCACGAGCTTGTGGATTTATCGGGGTTATAATAATATATGGCGCCGCCCGAAGGGTCCCAGCCGTTCATGGCGTCTCTCGCGGCCCTTTTGCACTGCTCCTCAGGCTCCAGGGAGAACTGTCCGTCGGACAAAGCGGTAAAGGCCCCCGGCTGGTAAAGCACTCCGGCGATGGTGTTGGGGAAGGAGGGGTGCTTGACGCGATTTAGTATGACGGCGCCCACCGCCACCTGACCGATATAAGGCTCCCCTCTGGCCTCGGCCGATATCATTTTTGCCAGAAGATAGGCGTCGTTATTGGTGCCCGAGGAGGCCGAGGAGCCTGAACCCGAGCTTATGCCCAGAGCCGCCAGCGTCCTGCTGCCGCAGACGCCGTCGACCGACAGGCCGTTTTTGCGCTGGAAGTATTTTACGGCCTCCACCGTCTGGCTGCCGTAAATGCCGTCGACGCTTCCCTTGTAATATCCCCAGTTTTTCAGCTTTGTCTGTATCTGCCTGACCGTCTGACCCGACGAGCCCTTGCGGTAGGTGGCGGCGTTAAAGACCGTCGCCACCGAAACGACCGTCATAAGGGCGCAGATGAGACAGGCCGCGCGAAGAATATATTTTCTTTTCATATCAAAAACCTCTTCCGTATTTTGAGTTTTCGATAGTTTGTGCTATAATCGGCTTATTAAACATAAGGAATGATGTATTTGCGCCACAAGAATTATATTTTTCCGGGTTTTCCCATTTTGCAGGACGACGAATATTTTAAAATGTCCCAGGACAGCGTGCTTTTGGCCGACTTCATAAAGCCCAAAAGGGGCGAAAAGCTGCTCGACCTGGGCTGCGGCGTGGGCGTTATAATGATGATAGCCATGATAAAGCACCCGAATCTTTCGGCCGTGGGGCTGGAGATAACCTGCGGCGCGGCCGAGCTGGCCCGAGAAAACCTGAACCTTTGCGGCCTTGACAAAAGGGGTAGCGTGCAGGCGGGCGACATGAAGAAGCTTCCGCCCGAAATGCGCGGCGTTTTTGACCTCTGCGCCTGCAATCCGCCCTATTTTACCCTTTCACAAGGTCCTTCCTCGCCCAAGGCGGCCATGGCGGCCGCCAGAAGCCAAGGGACTGCCGATATAAAGGACGTATGCAAGGCGGCTTCGGAGGCGCTGAAATACGGCGGCCGCTTTTATGTCTGCTATCCTCCCGAGGGGATGGCGGCGCTGTTCAAAGCCCTGAGCGACAGCCGCCTTGAGCCGAAAACCTTTCGCCTTGTCTTTCCAAAAGAGGACAGGCCTCCCTGTCTGCTTCTTCTGGAGGCCAGAAAGGGCGGAGGCAGCGGCATGAAGGTGCTTCCCTCCCTTATTATCTCGAGGAACGGGGAAAAGACCGAGGAGTTTAAAAAAATATATACTTTGGAGGATAAAAGGGTATGAGCGGTAAGCTTTACGTGGTGGCGACGCCGATAGGCAATCTGGGCGATTTTTCCCCGAGGGCCGTTGAAACGCTGTCGTCGGTCGATTTCATAGCCGCCGAAGACACGAGGGTGGGGGCCAAGCTGCTTAACAGATTCAACATAAAAAAGCCCCAGATAAGCTATTTTGAGCATAATAAACGCCAGAAAGGGCAGTATATCGCCTCCCGTCTTTTGGAGGGCGAAAGCTGCGCCATAATAACCGACGCAGGCACCCCCGCCATATCCGACCCCGGCGTCGACCTTGTTGATATATGCCGCGATATGGGCATAGAAGTGGTTGCCGTGCCGGGACCAAGCGCCATAATAACAGCCCTTTCCGTTTCGGGCATGGAGTGCGGCCGCTTCTGCTTCGAGGGCTTTCTTTCGACGGCCAACAAAAACCGCGTCAGCCACCTTGAGGAGACAGCGCGCGAAAAGAGAACGATGATCTTTTACGAAGCCCCTCACAAGCTGCTCCGAACGCTTAAGGATATGCTGAAATATTACGGCGACAGGCGCGTCGCCCTCTGCCGCGAGCTGACCAAGCTCCACGAGGAGGTCGTCCGCACCACCTTGGCCCAGGCCGTCGAGATGTATTCCGAAAAGGCCCCCAAGGGTGAGTTTGTCCTGATTATCGAAGGATATCAGCCAACCGAGGGAGAAAAAGACGGCCCCGACGAGGATGACATGCTGGAAGAGGTCAGGGCGTTGATGGAAGGCGGCGCTCCCCTTTCCTCGGCTGTAAAGGAGACGGCCAGAAAATACAACATATCCAAAAACGCCCTTTATAAAAGGGCGTCGGAGATGAAATCCGAAACAGGCGAAAACTAAAAGCCTTTATATCGGAGGCCCTCTTCTCGGGGGCCTCTTTTTTTACGCCCAATGAAACTTTACGCCGATTTTACAAACGCGCGATATTGGATTTGATATTAAGGCGGTATTATGTAGCCGTAAACAAAAGAACGGCCAAAAAAAATGAAAAGGAGAAACAAAAAAATGAAAATCAAAAAGCTTGCGGCCGCCTGCATCGCCTGCGCCGTCCTGTTCTCGGCGCTGACAGCCTGCGGAAACAAAACCCAGGGCAACGGCCCCACTGTCCCCTCCGACGGCGGAGAAGCAACCCCGAATGCCGAGGATATCGGCGTCATCACAAGAGAGGACGGCTCGGGCACGCGCGGCGCCTTCATCGAGCTGTTCGGCATCGAGGAAAAGAACGAGGCCGGTGAAAAGGTCGATATGACCACCGACGCCGCCGTTGTGACCGATTCGACCGCCGTTATGATGACAACGGTAGCCGGAGACCTGTACGCCATAGGCTATACCTCCCTCGGCACCATGAACGAGACGGTCAAGGCCGTGCAGATAGACGGCGTGGACGCCAGCGTGGAGAATATCAAAAACGGCACATACAAGGTCTCCCGTCCCTTCAACATAGCCACCAAGGGTGAAGTAAGCCCGGCGGCTCAGGACTTTCTCAACTTCATCATGAGCTCCGACGGCCAGACGGTAGTCGAGGAAAACGGATATATCTCCGTGGCCGATAGCGCGCCCTATGAGCCTTCTCAGGCGACGGGCAAAATAGTGGTAGCCGGTTCCAGCTCGGTTACTCCTCTCATGGAAAAGCTCAAGGAAGCCTATCTTCTCAAGAATCCCGACATATCCATCGAGATACAGCAGAGCGACTCCTCGACCGGAATGTCCGATACCATCGACGGCACCTGCGACATCGGTATGGCCTCGCGAGAGCTGAAAGACTCGGAAAAAGCCGAGGGGCTTACATCAATGGTCATCGCCATGGACGGAATAGCCGTTATAGTCAACAATGACAACCCGGTAAACGGCCTGACGAGCCAGCAGGTCAAGGACATCTTCACGGGCGCCGCCACCAAGTGGGATCAGGTGCAGTGAGCAAAGGAGGCAGGCGGCGTGAAAACGCGCCGCCCTTTCCGGTATACAGGAGGGTGGCTATGAAACATTTTAAAGAAGCCCTGATGCGAGGCGTCTTTCTTGCGGCGGCCTGCATCTCTATAGCGGCGGTGGTTTTGATATGCGTTTTTCTTTTTGCCGGTGGCCTGCCGGCCATACGGAAGATAGGCCTTTCCGATTTCCTTTTCGGCATGAAATGGAAGCCGGCAAACGGTCTGTTCGGCATACTGCCGATGATTGTCGGCTCGATATATGTCACATCCGGCGCCCTTGTCATCGGCGTTCCGACAGGGATACTGACAGCCGCCTTCATGGCCTCCTTCTGCCCGAAAAAGCTTTACCGTCCGGCCAGAGCGGCCGTCAACCTGATGGCCGGTATCCCCTCGGTGGTTTACGGTTTTTTCGGTCTGGTGGTGCTGGTGCCTCTGGTGCGCGAGGTCTTCGGCGGACGGGGCCAGAGCCTGCTGGCGGCCTCGGTCCTGCTGGGGCTTATGGTACTGCCGACTATAATAAGCATATCGGAAGCCGCGATCCGCGCCGTGCCGAAAAGCTATTATGAAGGCGCTCTGGCCCTTGGCGCATCCCACGAAAGAAGCGTCTTCCGTGCCGTTCTCCCGGCGGCAAGGAGCGGCATTTTTACCTCGGTCGTCCTCGGCATAGGCAGGGCCGTGGGCGAGACAATGGCCGTAAAAATGGTGGCCGGAAACCAGCCGGTCATACCGTCGGGCCTGACCGACGGAGTCAGGACCCTTACGACCAACATCGTGCTTGAGATGGGCTATGCCGCCGACCTGCACCGCGAGGCCCTTATCGGCACGGCGGTCGTCCTGTTCGCGCTGATACTTGTCATCAACATATCCCTGTCCCTGTTCAAAAGGAGGGCGGAATAAATGAGTGAAAAAATAAAACAATTGGTATCCCTTGGGCGAAGAGACCCACTGTCTCTCTGCCTGCGCGCCGCCGTGTGGCTGGCGGCGGCGGTAACGGCGCTGTCTCTGCTGTCGGTGATAGTATATATATCGGTCAAAGGGGCGCCCTATCTGAAGCCGGAGCTGTTCAGCCCCCACTATACGACGGAAAACGTCTCCATGCTTCCCTCGCTCATAAACACGGTGTTTATAACCCTCCTTTCCCTGCTTTGCGCCCTCCCCGTGGGAATCGGCGCGGCCGTTTATCTGACCGAATACGCAGGGCGCGGCAACAGGCTGGTCGCCGTCACGGCTATGACGGCCGAGACCCTTTCGGGCATACCGTCCATAGTTTACGGCCTGTTCGGCTCCCTGTTTTTTGTCAAGTTTCTCGGGCTGGGGCTGTCCCTGCTTTCGGGAACGCTGACCCTGAGCATAATGATACTGCCCCTCATAATGCGCTCAACCGAGGAGGCGCTGAAAAGCGTGCCCGACAGCTATCGCGAGGGCAGCTTCGGCCTTGGAGCCGGCAAGCTGCGCACTGTGTTCCGCATAGTCCTGCCCAGCGCCGCCCCGGGCATTCTGTCGGGCGTGATCCTCGGCATAGGGCGAATAGTGGGCGAATCGGCGGCCCTTATATTCACGGCCGGAACGGTTGCCGAAAGGGCCACAAGCCTTTTCTCCTCGGCCCGAACGCTGTCGGTGCATATGTACGCCATATCCAGCAACGGGATGTATATTGAACAGACATACGCCACGGCCGTCGTGCTTTTGCTGCTGGTCATGGCCATCAACGCCCTTTCGGAGGCCGCCGCGAAAAAATTGGGAGGTGAAAAAAACGATGGATAAAATGAGCGTGGAAAATCTGGACCTGTTTTACGGCCGCTTTCAGGCCCTTAAAAACATCAACCTTAAAATACAGACAAACGAGATAACGGCCTTTATCGGCCCCTCCGGCTGCGGAAAATCCACCCTTTTGAAGACTCTGAACCGCATGAACGACCTGGTCGAAGGGTGCGTCATCAAGGGCAATGTCCTGCTGGACGGAGAGCCGGTATACGGAAACATGGACGTCAACCTTCTCCGCAAACGCGTCGGCATGGTTTTTCAAAAGCCCAACCCCTTCCCCATGAGCATTTACGACAACATCGCTTTCGGGCCGCGAACCCACGGAGTACGCTCCAAGGCCATGCTGGACGACCGCGTGGAGCGCTCGCTTAGGGACGCGGCCATCTGGGACGAGGTCAAGGACCGCCTGAAAAAATCGGCCCTCGGCCTGTCGGGCGGACAGCAGCAGAGGCTTTGCATCGCACGCGCGCTTGCCGTCGAGCCCGAGGTTCTTCTCATGGACGAGCCGACAAGCGCCCTTGACCCCATATCCACAGGAAGGATAGAAGAACTTGCTATGGAACTGAAAAAAAGATATACTATCATTATCGTGACCCACAATATGCAGCAGGCCCTGCGAATATCCGACAAGACGGCTTTCTTCCTGCTCGGGGAGCTTATTGAGACGGGTGTGACCGAAAGCCTGTTTTCCATGCCGCGCGACAAGCGAACCGAAGATTATATCACAGGGAGGTTTGGATAATGCGATCAAGGTTTGACGAACAGCTTGAGCTGCTCAACCGGGAAATGATAACCATGGGCGCCTTGTGTGAAAACGCCATCGCCTCTTCCGCAAAGGCCGTCACCGACGGCGACGCCGCGCTGGCGGAGCCGGTCTTTTCCCTTGCCGAGCAGATAGAGGAAAAGGAACGCGAGATTGAAGCCATGTGCATGAAGCTGCTTTTGCAGCAGCAGCCCGTGGCCAAGGATCTGAGGACCATATCCTCGGCCCTCAAAATGGTCACCGATATGGAGCGCATCGGTCGTCAGTCCTCCGACATCGCCGAGATAATAAAAATGGCCAATATATCGGCCTCGGGCGGCGCGAAAGAGGTCCACGACATGGCCGTCGCCGTCATAAAAATGGTATCAGAAAGCATCGACGCTTTTGTAAAAAAGGACACGTCGGTAGCCAGAGCCGTAATCGAATATGACGATGTGGTGGACGGCTGCTTTAACCGCGTAAAAAAGCTTTTGATAGATCGCTTCAGCCAGCCGGACGCCAACGGGGAACAGACGATAGACCTGCTGATGATTTCCAAATATTTCGAGCGCATAGGCGACCATGCCGTAAACATAGCCGGATGGGTGCTTTTCTCCATAACCGGAAACAGGGAGTGAAAAAGATGATTTTTTGTGTGGAAGACGACAGCAGCATACGCGAGCTGATGGTGTACGCCCTGAACTCGGCCGGTTTTGAGGCCGCCGGTTTCCCCGACGGCCAGTCCTTCCGCGAGGCCATGAAAAACCGCAGGCCCGAGCTTATCATGCTGGACATCATGCTGCCCGGAGAGGACGGCATATCCATTCTGAAAGACCTGAAAAGCCGGACGGATACAAGGGATATCCCCGTGATAATGGCGACGGCCAAAGGCTCGGAATACGACAAGGTGACGGGCCTTGACACCGGGGCCGACGATTATCTGGCCAAGCCTTTCGGCATGATGGAAATGGTATCGAGGGTAAGGGCCGTGCTTCGCAGAGTCTCGGGCGGCCAAACGGCCAAGGCCCTCCGCCTTGAGGGGCTGGAGCTGGATCCCCAGGCCTGCATAGTCCACATTGACGACCGACGCGTAGAACTGACCCTGAAGGAATACAAGCTTCTTTTCACCTTTATGACAAATATCGGCAGGGCTTTTACGCGCGACCAGCTTTTAGAGATCGTCTGGGGCGTAGATTACATCGGCGAGACGCGCACGGTTGACGTGCATGTGGGCACTCTTCGCACAAAGCTCGGCAGATACGGCGGCCTGATATCGACGGTCAGGGGCATCGGATACCGAATGGAGGCTGAGCTATGACCAAAAGGATATTCCATTCCATCTGCTTTGTGGCTATCGCGGTTTTTTTCGCCTCGGTCATACTCATTATGGGAATGCTCTACGGCTATTTCTCCGATATGCAGCAAAAACAGCTTAAAATGCAGCTTGAGCTGGCGGCCCAGGGCGCAAATAACGAGGCCGGCGAATATTTCAGCGATCTACCTGTGCGAGACTACCGCATAACATGGATAGACGCCGACGGCACGGTGCTTTATGACAGCGACACTCAAAGCGCCGGCATGGAAAACCACCTTGAACGCGAGGAAATTCAAGAGGCGCTGTCCTCCGGCTATGGTGAAAGCCGGCGTTATTCGGCCACATTGATGGCCCACTATCTTTATACGGCGCGCCGCCTTGACGACGGGACGGTTCTGCGCCTGTCCATCGCCCAAAGCTCCATACTGACTTTGGTTTTCGGCATGGCGCAGCCGATAAGCGTCGTTTTCCTTATCGCCGTGGCCCTTTCGGTTTTTCTTGCCGTGCGGATATCCAAAAGCATCGTGCGTCCCCTGAACGAAATAGACCTTGACCATCCTCTTTCCAACGAGGGCTATGACGAGCTTGCCCCCTTTCTCCGCCGCATCGACAGCCAGCAAAGACAGCTGCGGGGGCAAAAATCAAAGCTGGAACAAAAGCAGACCGAGCTGGACGCCATTATCGGCAACATGAACGAGGGACTTCTCCTGCTGGGTGAAAAGGGAAAGATAGTCGGCATAAACCCTGCCGCCATGCGTATACTCGGAGCCGAGGAAAACCCCGTCGGCGCCGATATGCTGACGGTCAGCAGGGACCCACAGCTGCACGGGATATTCTCAAAGGCTCTGGACGGAGAGCGAGACGAGCGGACGGTGAGCCTTGCCACGGGGCGCTATCAGATAAGCGCCAGCCCCATATTCGCGGAGGAAAAGGCGGTGGGCGCGGCACTTTGCTTTTTTGATGTGACCGAAAAAGAAAAGGCCGAACAGATGCGCCGCGAGTTCACCGCCAATGTGTCCCACGAGCTGAAAACTCCCCTGCACTCCATTTCGGGGTATGCCGAGCTGATGCGCAACGGCATGGTCAAAAGTCAGGATATCGTCCCCTTTGCCGGCAAGATATACGCCGAGGCCCAACGCATGATTCGCCTTGTGGACGATATAATCAACCTTTCCCATCTTGACGAGGGCGTGGAGGATATGCGCCGGGCCGATGTGGATATTTACGACATGGCCGAAAAGGCTGTCGGAGAGCTTGAAAGCCAGGCCGAAAAAGCCGGTGTGACGATAACCTTAAAGGGCGGCCGTTTTGTTCTTCGCGCCGTTCCCCAGCTGCTTCACGCCATAATATATAACCTTTGCGACAACGCCGTCAAATACAACAGGCCGGGCGGCAGTGTGGAGGTAACTATTTTTGAAAAGGAAAATAATATCTGTCTTTCGGTCAGCGACAACGGCGTCGGCATACCCGTCGACGAGCAGGAGCGCGTTTTCGAACGCTTTTACCGTGTGGACAAAAGCCGCTCCAAGGAGGTCGGCGGCACGGGTCTCGGCCTTTCGATAGTCAAGCACGCGGCAATACTCCTGAACGGCAAAATAGAGCTGCACAGCGTCCCGGGCGAGGGCACAACGGTATCTGTGACATTTCAGTGAAAGGCTTTCACATCAACCGGGCAAAAAAGGCCGAGGCGATAAAGGCCGTTATGTCTCCCACAAAGGCGGCGGCCAGTATCCTGCCACCCTTTTTTATCCCCGTGGCCGAGGAATATATACCGATGGTATAAAGGCTGGATTCCGACGCGCCCAGCATGACGGCGGCCACTCTGCCCTGATAGCTGTCGGGGCCGAAACGCTCCATTATGTTCATTCCGACGCTCAAAGCGCCCGACGAGGAAAAGGGCCTCAGCAAAGCCAACGGCAGACAGTCGGAGGGCAGGCCGAGCCTTGACGCCGCCGGCATCAGCGCGGCCGAAAGCCTTTCAATAAGGCCCGACCCCTGAGCCATCTGTATGGCCACAGTCATCAGCATCATGGCCGGCAGAATGGTCATGAGGGTGCCAAGGCCCTTCTTCACCCCTCTGGCAAAGGCGTCGGTTATGTCGACCCCTTTAACTCCGCCGTAAAGGACGATAAAAACTATCATCAGCGGCACTGTCCACGCCATTATCTGTCCCCTCCCATACATTTGGCCACGGCGACGGCGGCCACGAAGGAGGCTATCGAGGCCAGCCACACGGGCGCCAATATGTCATAGGGCCGCGCCGCTCCCAAGGCCCCTCTGGCGGCCGCCACCGTGGCCGGTATCAGCTGTATCGACACCGTGTTGACCACCGTCAGCATGAAAAGGGGCCTTTGAGATATCAGTCCCCTGTCATAAAGATATCTAAGCCTTTTGCCCCCCTCTATTCCGGCCGGAGTGGCCGCCGAGCCGAGGCCGAGAATGTTGGCGGCGAAACTCCGGCACAAAAGCTCCTCGGCCTTGCTGTCGGTCTTTCCGTATATCAGCCTGATAGGCTTTTTCAGCGCCCTTGTCAGCATGGCCGCCATGCCGCTTTCGGCCATTATCTCCATCAGCCCCGACCAAAAGCACACCCCTCCGGCCATGGATATCAGCATGGTCAGCGCCTGTGCCGGAGCCTCGGCGCATTTTGACGAAAGAGCTTCTATTTTGCCGCCGAAAGCGGCGGCAAAAAGAGAAAAAGCCATCAATATTTCTACAATTTTCGACAACATTTAAAATTATTTCGCCTCATTTTTGTGAATTTGCACAATCATTTACATAATTTGCACATTATTTTGGCCCCTTTTTTCGTTGACAAATTATTACATTTTTGCTAAAATGGAAATATAATTTTAAGTGAGGAGACAAGATAATGAAATCAACCGGCATTGTCAGAAAAGTGGATGAATTAGGCCGCATAGTCCTGCCCATCGAGCTTCGCAGGACGCTGAATATCGAGCTTAAAGACCCTGTTGAGATATATGTGGACGGACAGTCCATCGTCCTGCGCAAGCACGAGCCAACCTGTGTTTTCTGCGGCGGCACAAAAAAGGTCATTGCCTTTAAGGGCAAAAACATCTGCGCCGACTGCCTGAATGAGCTGGGCAGAGGCGAATAAGC
>CANSNO010000009.1 GCA_947648385.1 uncultured Clostridia bacterium | reverse complement strand
CCGCGTGCAGACGGCCATCGACATGACCAAGATAGCCGAGCCTTATATAAGGCTCAGGGCCATAAGACATCTGGAAAAGGGCAGGGTAGTCATCTTCGCCTGCGGCACGGGCAACCCTTTCTTCTCCACCGATACCGCCGCGGCCCTCAGGGCGGCCGAGATAGAGGCCGAAGCCATATTGCTTGCCAAGAACATCGACGGAGTTTATGACTCGGACCCTCATGTAAACAAAGAGGCCAAGAGGTTCGACGCTATCACATATAAGGAAGTCCTTAACCGCGGCCTTGCCGTCATGGACAGCACGGCTACATCCCTTTCTATGGATAACCATATACCGGTTCTCGTCTTTGCCATAAAGGAGCCGGAGAATATCAAAAAAGTTCTGCTCGGCCAGCACATCGGCACGGTTGTGGAAGGTTAATATAAACAATTATACAAGGAGGATATATCATGAGTCCTGAATGTGAAGTATATACAGTAAAAATGCAGAAGAGCATCGAAGTGCTCAAGAGCGATTTCGCCACCGTCAGGGCCGGCAGGGCCAACCCCTCTGTGCTGGACAAGATAACCGTGGAGCATTACGGCTCCAATATGCTGATAAATCAGCTTGCCACAATCAGCGTGCCCGAGCCGAGAATGCTGACCATCCAGCCTTGGGACGCCTCGGCAGTCAAGGCTATTGAAAAGGCCATCAATTCTTCCGACCTCGGCATAAATCCCCAGAGCGACGGCAAGGTCATTCGTCTGACCTTCCCCCAGTTGACCGAGGAGCGCCGCAAGGAGCTGACAAAGCAGGTCAAGAAGATGGGCGAGGACGCCAAGGTGGCCATCAGAAATATCCGCAGGGACGCCGTCGATACCTTCAAAAAGCAGAAAAGCAAAAGCGAGATAACCGAGGACGACTTAAAGCAGCTTGAGAAGGAGATACAGGACTCCACAGACAAGTATTGCAAGGAAGTCGACAGCGAGACAGCGAAGAAAGAAAAGGAGCTCATGGAGCTTTAATAGCGTCGGTTTTATATGAGGCGGTGCCAAGGCGCCGCCTCATATGCGGTATGAGGAGAAAATATGGACAAAAGCCTTTTTTTTACCCCCGAAGAGCTTGACCGTATGCCCGTTCATGTGGCGGCCATAATGGACGGCAACGGAAGGTGGGCACAGAGTAGGGGCCTGCCGAGGGTGGCGGGACACAAGGAAGGGAGCGAGACCTTCAGGCGCGCCGCCGAGTTCATGAACGATATCGGCGTCAAATATTTTACCGTCTATGCCTTTTCCACCGAGAACTGGAAGAGACCTCTCGAGGAGGTCAACGCCATCATGGGTCTTTTGGAAAAATATCTCAACGAGGCCATTGACAGTATGGCCGAAAAAAATATCAGACTTCGGTTTTTCGGGGATACGTCGGTGCTGCCTCAAAGGCTCCGTAAGCTCATCGAGAGGACAGACGCCATTTCGGTCGGTCAGACAGGCCTGTGCGTCAACGTCTGCCTCAATTACGGCGGCAGGCAGGAGATAGCCAGAGCCGCCGCCCTTGCCGCCGAGGCTTTGGCCGACGGCAAAATAGATGAAATCACGGCCGACAATCTTTCAGATTATATGTATTCGGCCGGTGTGCCCGACCCCGAGCTGATAATCAGGACGGGGAACGAGCAGAGATTATCCAACTTTTTGCTGTGGCAGTGCGCCTACAGCGAGTTTTATGTAAGCGACAAAATGTGGCCCGATATAAGGGAGGAAGATTTGGCTATGGCCATCAAGAGCTTCATGGGCCGCAAAAGAAGATTTGGAGGGCTTTGATAATGGGAATCAGGCTTGTAACGACCGTTGTCGGCATTGCCGCCGTAATTCTTATTCTTTATTTCCTGCCTCCGTGGGTGCTGGCGGCGGCTATCTGTCTGCTGTCGGGAGTTTCTGCCTATGAGCTGCTTGGGGAGACGGGGGAGCTGAAAGGCCACCCCCTCCTCTGGGTCAGCTGCGCGTCGGCCTTTTGCGTGCCCTATTTCACGGCCTACGGCGCATGGGACGGCTCAGTGACGCTGATACTTTTTGCCTTTGGCTTTGTCGCCTTTGTCATGGGCATTTTCGATTATAAAAGGGTCACCTTTGACAAGCTGGCCATGTCCTTTATGGGGGCCTTTGTGCTGCCCTATTTCATGTCGTCTCTGCTCAGAATATATATCGGCTGCGGCGAGCTGGGCAAATATTATATTCTCATGCCCTGTATCGCAGCTTGGGTCAGCGATATGTTGGCCTATCTCTGCGGACGCCTTTTCGGCAGGCATAAGCTGGCCCCTCATGTCAGCCCGAAAAAGACGATAGAAGGCTCCATAGGCGGGCTTTTGGGCGGAGCGGCCGGTATAGTGATTTTCGGCGTAATAATGGGAAAAAACTTCGGAGTTCAGTTTAATATGCCTTTGCTTGCCGTCAGCGGACTTATCGGCGCCGCGGCCGGTCAGCTTGGAGACCTTTCAATGTCCCTTATCAAGAGAAACGTCGGCATAAAGGATTTCGGCCGCCTCTTCCCGGGACACGGCGGCGTGCTGGACAGATTTGACAGCATACTTTTTACGGCCCCGGTTTTCGAGCTTTTCCTGATAGCCGCCGGTATCATCGGAGCATAAATTATGAAAAATCTTTCTATAATAGGTAGTACCGGGTCGGTGGGCGCTCAGGCCGTCCAGCTTGCCGAGGGCAGAGGACACAGGGTGGTCGCCATGGCCTGCGGAAAAAATATCGATTTGGCTGAAAAGCAGGTTAGGACGGTCAGGCCCGAATATTTCGCCATGATGGATGAAAAGGCGGCTGTTGAGCTGAAAAACCGTGTAGCCGACCTTGACTGCGTCGTCGAGGGCGGCCGGGAGGCCGTTCTGCGCGCATCCTCCTATGAGAGGGCCGATATGGTGCTCAACGCGGCCACAGGTATAGCCGGCCTCAGGCCTACAATAGCTGCTCTCAACAGTTGTAAAGCTCTTGCCCTTGCCAACAAGGAAAGCCTTGTTTGCGCCGGAAACATCGTTATGAAGCTGGCGGAGGAGAAAAAAATCCCCATTTTGCCCGTCGATTCCGAACACAGCGCCATTTTTCAGTGTCTGCGCGCCGGAAATGAAAGGGAGGTCGACTGCCTTATTCTTACGGCGTCGGGCGGCCCCTTTTTCGGCTGGAACAAAGAGAGGCTTGCCTCTGTCAAGGCTGCCGACGCGCTGAAGCATCCCACCTGGAAGATGGGGGGCAAAATAACGGTCGATTCGGCCACTATGATGAACAAGGGATTCGAGGTCATGGAGGCGGCGTGGCTTTTCGGGGTGCCGTCGGACAGGATAGACGTCGTCGTACACAGGGAGAGCATCGTCCATTCGGCCGTCAAGTTTGTCGACGGCTCGATTATCGCCCAGATGGGCAACGCCGATATGCGCCTGCCCATTCAGTATGCCGTGGATTTTCCCGAAAGGCATGAAAACCCCTTTGAAACTCTGGATATTTTTTCACTTTCCAACCTGTCATTTTACAGACCCGACAGGGAAAACTTCCCCTGCCTGCCTCTCTGCGAGGAGGCTTCAAGGAGGGGAGGCAACATGGGAGCCGTTATAAACGGAGCCAATGAGATAGCCGTCGCCGCCTTTTTGGAGGGAAAGATAGGCTTTCTTGACATATATGACATAGTGGAAAATGTGACGGGCAGGGTCGCCTTTGTCCCCAATCCGTCTCTGGATGATATATTTGAAAGCGACGGGGAGGCGCGCGCCTTGGCGTCCTCCCTCATATGACCCTTGAAAGGAGAACAAATTGACTGTCATTTACGCGATACTGATTTTCGGCCTTATCATCTTTGTTCACGAGCTTGGCCATTTTATCGCCGCCAAGCTTTCGGGCATCACGGTTTACGAGTTCACAATCGGCTTCGGCCCGGCCATTTTCAAAAAGAAAATAGGGGAGACGGTCTATGCCGTCAGGCTTTTGCCCGTGGGCGGAGCCGTCATGATGAAGGATATAAACGAAGAGCCGCCGGAGGACGTCGACCCGGCCGAATGGAACTCCAAAGGCAGCTTTCAGGAGGCCAGATGGTTTTCGCGCCTTGCCGTGACAATAGCCGGCTCGGTCATGAACTTCATCTGCGGCGTGCTGATAATATTGATTATTTATTCCTCGATAACCTTCTTGCCCTATGCCACCCTGACCGGCTTTGCCGAGGGCTTTCCGCTTGAGGGGACATTGCAGGCCGGCGATGAGATAGTCAGTATAAACGACATCCACGTCTTTGTTTATGACGACGTCACCCTCGGGCTTCAGCTCGGTCTGGGCGAGCCTTATGATATCGTCGTCAGAAGAAACGGCGAGAAAATAACGCTGAAGGACGTTCAACTCGAGCCGAAGGTCTATCCCGGCAGCGAAAGCCCCCGATTCGGCCTCGACTTTACAAGGCGCGAGGTCTCCTTTGGAGATAAGGTCAAATATTCGGTAAACAACGCTTTCAGCTTCTTTCAGTCGGCCTTTAAAAGCCTGAGTATGCTGGCCAAAGGGCAGGCTCACGCCTCCGACCTTATGGGAACGGTGGGCATAGCCAATGAGATAAGCCAGCGCGCCGAGCGATCCATGGCCGATATGTGGTATTTTGTCGCCTATATCGCCGTCAACCTTTCCTTTGTCAATATGCTGCCCATTCCCGGGCTGGACGGCGGCAAGGCCATAATGCTCCTTATTGAGCTTATCAGGAGAAAGCCCATCGACCCCAAATGGGAAAACTATATTTCCTATGCCGGTCTGGCCCTTGTCATGGTGCTTTTTGTATTTGTGACATACAACGATATCGTCAGGCTTATCGCCGGATAAAAAAACAAGTGGTGAAGATATGAAAAGAAAATCAAAAGAGCTTAAGATAGGCAATGTGACGATAGGCGGAGGACGCCCTGTCGCCATTCAGTCCATGTGCAATACCGACACAAGGGATGTGGAGAAGACAGCCGCCCAACTGGCCGCCCTGAAGGAGGCCGGATGCGAGATAGCCCGTCTCGCCGTGCCCGATTTTGACGCGGCGGCGGCCTTGCCCGAGATAAAAAAGAGGACGTCTTTGCCGCTGGTCGCCGACATCCACTTCGATTACCGTCTGGCCATTGAGGCCTGCCGCGCCGGAATGGATAAGATTCGCATAAATCCCGGCAATATCGGGGAGAAGTGGAAGATAAAAGAAGTGGCCGACGCCTGCAAGGCTCAGGGCGTGCCCATCAGGATAGGGGTCAACTCCGGCTCAGTGGACAAAGACCTGCGCGAGCAGTACGGCGTGACGCCGTTTACACTCTACAAAAGCGCCGTAAGGAATATCGAGGCCCTGACCGAGTTCGGCTTTGAGGATATATGCGTCTCCCTCAAGGCGTCCAACGTCTTTGCGACGATAGAGGCCTACCGTATGCTGGCGAAAGAGTGCGACTATCCTCTTCATCTCGGCGTCACCGAGGCCGGTTCAAAGTATATGGGCACGATAAAATCGGCCGCCGCCTTTGGCGCTCTGCTTTATGACGGCATAGGGGACACGCTGAGGGTCTCGCTGACAGACGACCCCGTCAATGAGATATACGCCGCCAAAGATATTTTAAAGGCTCTCGGCATGAACGCCGAGGGGGTCACCATAGTTTCCTGCCCCACCTGCGGCAGGACGAGGGTCGACCTTATTCCCATAGCCGCCGACATAGAAAAACGCCTTGCCAAGGTAAAGACGAGGCTGACGGTGGCCGTTATGGGCTGTGCCGTAAACGGTCCGGGGGAGGCCAGAGAGGCCGATGTGGGCATAGCCTGCGGCAAGGGCGAGGGTCTTATCATCCGCAAGGGCGAGATACTTCGCAAGGTGCCCGAGGACAGGCTGGCCGACGAGCTGATAGCCGAGATAGAGCAGATGACGGGTGAAAAAATATGAGCAGGGCCCTTTTAAGGGATATATTCTCCGAGGCCGACAACGGCGCGTCTGTTTTCGGAATACATATCAGCGAGATGACCGTCTCCTCCGCCGACGGCTCGGTGGAAGTGCTGTTCGAGCCGGAAATTGAGCTTCCTCAAGAGGAGATAGACGAGGCCTGCGCCGCCATAAGGCGCGCCTATGGGATAGAAAATCTTTATCTCAGACCCTCTCTCGGCGAGGACAAAGGTCCCGATGTTCTTGTTCTGGACAGGCTAAAGGAGGAATATCCCTCTCTTTTAAAGGCTATCGACGTCGACACCTTCCTTTTTGACGGGAAAAATGTGTCCTTCAGAATGTCGGAAAACTGGCTCTGCCGCGAGGATGACATCCGCGCGGCTCTTGTGTCTGTCTGCCGCCTGCTGGATATGGCGCCACCGCATATCACTATAGACAAATATCACGAGGAGATTTCCTTTGAGGAGCGTCGAGAGCTGGACATGAAGCGCATTATGGAGGAGCATCCCGTCCCACCCACTCCGTCTTATGAGAGTCCAAAGCCCTCCGCACCGAACGGACAGGGCTTCCGACGCCGCGCCATGCCCAAGGGCGACACATATATTCCGCCCGAGGATGACGACAGGATTATTTACGGCAAGCCCGTCAAAAGGGAGCTTTTTAATATCGGCGACCTGACGCTGGACAACGACAAGGTGGCCGTCCGCGGCGAGATTTTTTCCACCGAGCTGAAAAAGCTCAACGGCAAGGGCAAGACGGTCGTTTCCTTTGAAATGACCGACGGGACAGGGTCGGTCAAGGTCTCAAAGGTATTGCTCGACGACGAGGTGCAGCCCTTTAAAGATAATATATCCTCGGGGAAGGCCGTCGTTGTTCAGGGGCGGCTGAGCTATTCAAAGTTTGACGGCGACAATGTCATAACCCCTTATGCCATAATAAAGGACAAGAAAAAGACGCGCGCCGACAACGCCGACGAAAAGCGTGTCGAGCTTCACCTGCATACCGTTATGTCGGCCATGGACGGCCTTTGCGATACAAAAAAGGTGGTCTCTCTTGCCCAGAGCATGGGCCACAAGGCCATCGCCATCACCGACCACGGCGTGGCTCAGTCCTTCCCCGACGCGATGAACGCCGCCAAGGCCCTCAAAAAGGACGGCAAAGATATAAAGATAATCTACGGCGTGGAGGCCTATTGCGTCAACGACCTTGAGGGGGGCATCGTCAAGGGTCTCAGCGACTGCACCCTGGACGACGAGATAATCGTCTTTGACCTTGAGACGACGGGTCTCAGCCCCGTGACCTGCGAGATAATAGAGATAGCCGCCTTTAAGGTCAAAAAGGGCGAGATTCTTGACAGGTTCCACACCTATGTGACGCCAAAAGGGGCCATACCCTATGAGATAACCACATTGACAGGTATCTCGGCCGAAACCGTGGAGGGAAGCCCCGGAATTGAAGAGATTCTGCCGCGGTTTCTCGATTTCTGCGGCGACAGGCCCATGTGCGCCCATAACGCCGATTTTGATATTTCATTTATCAAAAGGGCCTGCCGTGAGCAGGGGATAGACAGGCAGTTCTGCTCTATCGATACTGTGGAGCTTTCACGGGTGCTGCTGCCGAACCTCAAGAAGCACCGCCTCAACGACCTTGCCGCCGAGTTCAAGTTTACCTTCAACCACCACCGCGCCGACGATGATACAGAGGTGCTTGCCAAAATCTTTTTCGAGCTTGTAAAGATGATAAAGGAGCGAGGGCTGACAGTAAAGCTCTCCGAGCTTAATTCGGCTTTGCGCGCCCTCAGCGAGGAGAACGGCGACGCCGCTCCGGCCGGACGCTCCTATCATTTGATAATTCTCGTCAAAAATATGCAGGGGCTTAGAAATCTCTATGAGATGATATCGGCGTCACACCTAAAATATTTCAAGCGCCACCCCATTATGCCTCTCAGCATGATACTTGACAAAAGGGAAGGGCTTATACTCGGCTCGGCCTGTGAAGCCGGAGAACTTTTCACGGCGGTTGTTGAGGACAAGCCGTGGAAGGAGCTTGTGGAGCTGGCCAAAATATTTGATTTTCTTGAAATCCAGCCGATTGGAAACAATATGTTCATGGTGCATAACGGCAAGGCCAAGGATGTGGAACAGCTCAGGGACTACAACCGCACCATTTTAAAGCTTGGCAAGAGCATCGGCAAACCGGTCTGCGCCACGGGCGACGTCCATTTTATCGAGCCCGAGGATTCCGTCTACCGCGAGATAATCATGACGGGCATGGGCTATGCCGACGCATCCCAGCAGGCTCCCCTCTATTATAAGACGACGGAGGAGATGCTGGAGGAGTTCTCATATCTGGGCGCCGACACGGCATATGAGGTCGTTGTCAAAAACCCCAATATGATTGCCGATATGTGCGAGGACGTGGTGCCCGTCAAGGACGGCACATATCCTCCGTCCATTGAAAACTCGGCCGAAGAGATAAACTCCCTTGCCAGAAAAAGGGCGGCCGAGCTTTACGGCGACGAGCTTCCGCAGATAGTCAAGGACAGGCTGGAAATGGAGCTGAACGCCATCATCAGCCACGGCTATGATATCATGTATATCATAGCTCAAAAGCTGGTCAAAAAATCCATGGACGACGGATATCTTGTCGGTTCCCGTGGCTCGGTCGGCTCGTCAATTGTCGCCTATTTTACGGGAATCACCGAGGTCAACGCCCTGCCGCCCCACTACCGCTGTCCCGAATGTAAGCACAGCGTGTGGGATATCGAGGGGGACTACCGCACAGGCGTCGACCTGCCCGGCATGGTCTGTCCCGTATGCGGAACCAAAATGGATAAGGACGGCTTCGACATTCCTTTTGCCACCTTTATGGGCTTTAAGGGAGACAAGACCCCCGATATCGACCTCAACTTTTCGGGCGAGTATCAGGCCAAGGCCCATCAGGAGACCATAAGAATATTCGGCGAGGAAAACGTTTTTCGCGCCGGAACGATTGGCACGGTCAAATCAAAGACGGCCTACGGCTTTGTCAAAAAATACCTCGAGGAAAAGGGCATGGTGCTCAATAACGCCGAGGTCAACCGTCTTGTGGCCGGGTGTACCGGCATCAAACGCTCGACGGGACAGCATCCCGGCGGCCTTATCGTCCTGCCCAGAGACAGGAATATCCATGAGTTCACCCCTGTTCAGCATCCTGCCGACGATACAAGCTCCAATATCATAACCACCCATTTCGATTATCACTCGATACACGACAACCTCCTCAAGCTCGACCTTCTCGGCCATGATGACCCCACCATGATAAGGATGCTTGAGGTCCTGTCGGGCCTTGATACAAAAAAGATTCCTCTTGACGACAAGGAAACCATGAGGATTTTTACCGATATCACCGCCCTCGGCATAGATACCGACGATATTCTCGAGCAGACGGGCGCCGCCGCCATACCCGAGTTCGGCACCAAAAATGTCCGAGGGATGCTTGTCGACACCCAGCCTACCACCTTTGACGGACTTCTGCGTATTTCCGGCCTTTCCCACGGCACAAACGTGTGGAGGAATAACGCACAGGATTACATACTCTCGGGCGTAGCCACCCTTGACGACGTCATATGCGTCCGCGACGACATAACCCTTTACCTGATGAGGATGGGCGTCGAGCCTTCTCAGGCCTTCACCATTTCCGAAAGCGTCCGTAAGGGCAAAGGATTAAAGCCTGATTGGGAAGAGCTTATGAAGGGGCAAAATATACCCGACTGGTATATCGACTCCTGCAAAAAGATAGAGTATATGTTCCCACGCGCCCATGCCGTGGCCTATGTCATGATGGCCTTCAGAATAGCCTGGTTCAAGGTGCACAGGCCGCTCGATTTCTATGCCGCCTATTTTTCCATCAGGGCCGACGGCTTTGACGCCAACCTGATGACAAAGGGCGACGACCTTGTATGTAAAAAGTACCGCGAACTGAAAAATATGCCAAAGCGTTCGGCCGTGGAAGAGGGCACAATGAGCACGCTGGAAATATGCCACGAGTTTTACAAGCGCGGCCTCGGATTTACAAACATAGATATTTATAAATCCGACGTCAGCCGCTTTAAGATAGAGGGCAATACCCTCATTCCGCCCTTTACGTCCCTTCCCGGCGTGGGCGCGGCGGCCGCCCAGTCGATAGTCGACGCCAGAAACGGAGGTCCCTTTATGTCTATGGAGGATATCATAGCGCGCAGCGGAAAGGTTTCAAAGGGGGTTGTCGAGGCCCTTGACGCCGCCGGAGCCTTAAGCGGCATCCCCAAAACCAACCAGATAAGCCTGTTTTAAAGGAGCGCGCAATGAAAAGCGTTTTTATCCACGGTTTAGGCCAAACGCCTTCAAGCTGGGATGGGGTAAAGGCTTATATTGATAATCGGGATGAAGTTCTTTGCCCCGATATAATGGGACTGTTTGAGGGCCAAAACTGCCGTTATGAGACATTGTATACAGCCTTTGAGGGGCATTGTCAGGAGGTGGGGGAGCCTCTACGTCTCTGCGGCCTTTCGCTGGGCGGAGTGCTTGCCCTCGATTACGCCTCTCGCCATCCGCAAAATGTCGCGTCTCTTGTGCTTATCGGCACGCAGTTCGCCATGCCGAAAGGGCTTTTGAGATTTCAGAACGTAATGTTCAGGCTTATGCCAAAGTCGGCCTTTAAAGGCTCAGGACTGAATAAAAATCAGATGATAGAGCTTTGCCGCACCATGATGAGCCTAAACTTTGAAAATGAATTGGAAAAGATATCCTGTCCGTCCCTTGTCGTCTGCGGCGAAAAGGATAAGGCGAATATAAAGGCCGCCGAAGAGCTTTCTGTCAGATTGCCCGACGCGAGACTGGAGATAATACCAAACGCCGCGCATGAGCTGAACACTCAAGCGCCTCAAAAGCTCGCCGAAATCATAAACAAGTTTTATAATGAAATATAAAATCTCCCGGCCGAAAGCCATTGCTTTCGGCCGGGAGAAGTTTTTTGGCGTTATGCCGCTGTCAGTTCGTCGTTTTCGGCTTGGTTCATCATGTTTTCAATAGATATTCCGTATCCCCTTGTGGGGTCGTTGACAAGCACGTGGGTCACGGCGCCTATCAGCTTTCCGTCCTGCAAGATAGGGCTGCCCGACATACCCTGAACTATGCCGCCCGTTTTTTCGATAAGGCTTTCATCGGTTATCTCGATTACAAAATCGCGGCATCCGCCCTCGTCCTCAAGCAGTTTGACGATTTTGGCCGAATATCTGCCGATCTCGTCGCCGTCGATGTTGGACAAAATCTCTATCTTTCCGCATTTGACTTCGGCAAGCGGCGCGATTTCTACGGCCTCAAGGCCTGAATAAAGCTCAGCGTCGGTCACACATCCGAAAATGCCTTTGTTTGTGTTTTGAAACAGCAGGCCGCTGTCGTTTTTTAAATCGAAGCTGCCCACGAGCTGTCCCGGCGTGCCGCTTTTGCCCTTGATGGCTCCCGTCACGGTAGAGGGCATTATACTGCCGTTGTCAAAGGGCATCAATATTCCCGAATCCACATCGCATATGCCGTGACCCAGAGCGCCGAAATCACCTGTTTCAGGGTCGACATAGGTTATTGTGCCTATGCCGGCCATGCTGTCGCGCACCCAAGCCCCCAGCATATATCCGCCCTTTTCGGAGGGCAGAAGATTTTTGACCGCGATATCACAGCGGCTTCCGTCTCTCAAAACCGTCAAAAGAACGGTGTCGTCCTTCAGCGCCGACATCATGGCCGAAAGCTCCTCGTTGCTCTCAACCGCCTGACCGTTGACGGCCGATATGACGTCGCCGACCTTCATGCCGCTCAGCTTGGCAGGTGAGGCTCCGCCGCCGACTTCGGTCGAGGCGAAGCCGACTATCATGGCGCCGCCCGAGAACATTTTGATGCCTGTCGTTCTGCCTAACGGTATCAGCTTTTTTCCCGCGGCGTCAATATTGTCTATCGTCACCGGCAATAATAACACCGCGGTCAAAAGAACTGCCGCCGTTTTTAAAAAACGTTTTTTTCTTTCTTTCAATTTATCACACTCCCTTCACATGATATTTTGTCCCGTCAATGTCTTTATAGCGAAAAAAGAAACTGCCATTCAAAGCAAAAATTTCGAAAAAGCCCCGACATCGAATGATGTCGGGGCCATGATTACTTTTGGAAAGTTTTTCAAATTAAAGCCTGTTGGAGGAGCCGAGAACGTCCCTCATCTTGTGGGCGACTATCTGCTTGATGGCCTCTCTGCCGGGGGTCAGGAACTGACGGGGGTCAAAATGGTCGGGATGCTCGGCCAGATGCTGGCGCACGGCGGCCGTCATGCAGATTCGCAGGTCGGAATCTATGTTTATCTTGCAAACGGCCATTTTGGCGGCCTGGCGCAGCATTTCCTCGGGGATGCCGATGGCGTCGGGCATTGCTCCGCCGAACTGATTTATAATGGCCACCTTGTCCTGGGGCACGGAGGAGGCTCCGTGCAGAACGATGGGGAAGCCCTCGAGCCTCTGCTGGATTTTTTCGAGGATATCAAAGCGCAGACGGGGCTTCTGCCCGGGCTTGAACTTATAAGCGCCGTGGCTGGTGCCGATGGCTATGGCCAGAGAATCAACCCCCGTTTTGGAGACAAACTCCTCCACCTGCGCCGGGTCGGTAAACTGGGCGTCCTCATCGGTGACGTTGACGGCGTCCTCAATGCCGGCAAGCCTGCCCAGCTCGCCCTCGACGACGACACCCTTGGAATGGGCGTAATCAACGACCTGCTTTGTCAACGCTATGTTCTCCTCAAAGCTGTATTTCGAGCCGTCTATCATGACGGAGGAGAAGCCGCCGTCGACGCAAGCCTTGCAGATGTCAAAGTTTTCGCCGTGGTCAAGATGGAGGGCAATGGGCAGGTCGGTCTCCAGAATGGCGGCCTCGACAAGCTTGACGAGATAATTGTGACGGGCGTACTTGCGCGCGCCGGCCGAGACCTGAAGTATGACAGGGGATTTTTCCTCCATGGCGGCCTCGGTTATGCCCTGGATTATCTCCATATTGTTGACGTTAAAAGCGCCTATGGCGTAGCCGTCCTTATAGGCCTTTTCAAACATTTCGGTTGTGGTTACAAGCGGCATGATGCTTCCTCCCAAATAATGGTTATCTATATTGTATCAGCAAAAACAAAAAGTTTCAATCGGCAAGAGACATTTTATAAAAAACGTGTTAAAATAAATGAAAAAAGGAGGTGGGACAATGAAGCTCATGAATGACGCGCATCCATGCAGGGTTTGAGGACAGTGCATGGATGTAGAAATGATGTCCTCGGACTTTGCATTCCGGATTTATATAAATAATCAAAGGAGCAAAGTCAACAATGAATAAAAACTTAAAAGCATACATAATTCTTTGGGCCACGCAGGCCTTTTCGGCGCTGGGCAGCGGCATGACAAGCTATGCCCTTGTCCTGTGGCTCTATGCCTCAAGCGGCTCGGCCTTAAAAACGGCCATGCTGACCGTCTGCTCATACTCGCCGTATGTGCTCATGAGCATATTTGCCGGGGCGCTCAGCGACAGATGGGATAAAAAGAAAACCATGCTGGTCTGCGACCTTATAGCCGCGCTGAGCACCCTTTGGGTGCTTTTCATGATAAAAAGCGGCAGCCTTCTGCCGTGGCATCTTTATCTGATAAACGCCGTCAGCGGACTTATGAACACAGTCCAGCAGCCGGCAAGCGAGGTGGCCGCCACACTTTTGGTGCCCAAGGAATATTACCAGAAGACGAGCGGACTGAGGTCTTTTTCCCAGTCCCTCAACACGATTTTGACGCCTGTTTTCGCCACGACGGTTTTTGCCTTTTTAGGGATAGAGTGGGTCATCGCCATTGACCTTGCCACATTTCTCATTGCATTTTTAACACTCTGGCTCTTTATCGACATTCCCAAAGCCGGACAGGGCGGCAAAGAGAAGGAGCCTGTTTTGCGGTCGGCAAAGGAGGGGCTTTTGTGGCTTAAGGGTCATCGCCTTATCTTCGACCTGATTTTCTTTCTGGCGGCCATCAATTTTGTGGCCTCCACATACGAGGCGGCCCTGCCTGCCATGGTGCTTTCCAAAAGCGTGGGAGGGGAGAAGGCTCTCGGAGCCGTCAACATCTGTGTCGGTCTGGCCACTCTTGTCGGAAGCGTCGTCGCCGCGTGGCTGCCGGCGCCGAGGGACAGGGTCAGGGCAATATATGTGGCCCTGCTGATTTCCATGAGCGCCGAAAACTTCCTGCTTGCCTTTACGGAAAGCCCTGTGATATGGTGTATCGGCGCCGTGCTGGGCTGGCTTCCGATACCCTTTATGAACGCCAATATGGACGTCATTTTCCGCAATGAGATACCGCCCGAGATTCAGGGCAGGGTGTTTTCCTGCCGCAATACGCTGCAGTTTTTCACCATACCCATGGGATATCTGTTCGGCGGACTTGCGGTCGACATCTTTTTCGAGCCTTTTATGGCGGCTCACGGAACGGGAGTTTTCGCGTCATTTTTCGGTAGTGAAAAGGGGGCCGGGGCGGCCATGCTTTTTGCCGTGGCCGGAGTGGCCGGGGTGGCCGTATGTCTCTTTTTCGGCCGCCTGCTCAAAAAATACAGCTGGAGCGAGAAACAGGACGGAAAGCAGGGTTAAAGCGGTTGTTTTTTGACCGTCTGTGTGTTAAACTTCTGGATATAAACATAATAATTGGCCCCACGTCCCCGTCGGCGGACGTGGGCCGGACGGAGGATCAAATATGTCACTTAAAGGCGCGTGTATTTTCGGACAGTCGGGCGGCCCCACATCGGTCATAAACGCCAGCGCCTACGGCGTTTTCAGCGAGGCTCTCAAAAATCCCGATATAACAAGAGTTCTGGGGGCGGCTCACGGTATAAAGGGCGTTTTG
This sequence comes from uncultured Clostridia bacterium, assembly GCA_947648385.1. Taxonomy (GTDB): domain Bacteria; phylum Bacillota; class Clostridia; order Oscillospirales; family Butyricicoccaceae; genus RGIG1902. The sequence continues at coordinate 27,171 of CANSNO010000009.1, read as the reverse complement.
AACGACGAGCTTTTTGATATCTCCCTTGAGGATGAAAGAGAGCTTGAACTGCTCAAAAGCACACCCTCCTCGGCTCTCGGCTCCTGCCGCTACAAGCTGAAGGACCCCACGGCGGATGATAGCGATTATAAGAGGATTCTTGAGATATTCAAAAAGTACGACGTGAGATACTTCTTCTATAACGGCGGAAACGACTCCATGGACACCTGCAACAAGATTTCCAAATATATGCTTAGTCAGGGCTATGAGTGCCGCGTTGTGGGCATACCCAAGACGATAGACAACGACCTTTACGGCACAGACCATTGCCCCGGTTACGGCTCGGCCGCCAAGTACATAGCCGCCACTTGCGCCGAGATATACCGTGACGCCACAGTGTATGACACGGGCGCCATAACCGTCATCGAGGCCATGGGCAGAAATGCAGGATGGCTGACGGCGGCGTCGGCGCTGGCCGAGCTTTCGGGCTGTGGGCCTGACCTTATATATCTTCCCGAGCTTCCCTTTGACGTCGACGCCTTTATGGCTCAGGTCTCTGCCTGCTATAAGGAAAAGGGCAACTGCGTCGCCGTCATCTCCGAGGGCATAAAGGATAAAGAGGGCGTGTTTATAGCTGAATACGCCAGCAAGGACGGGGCCGCCGACGCCTTCGGACATAAGCAGATGGGAGGCTCGGCCGCCTATCTGGCCCAGAGGGTCAAGGACGAGACGGGAGCCAAAGTCAGAGCCATAGAGTTTTCACTCATGCAGCGTTGCGCCGCCCATGTGGCCTCTAAGACCGACGTGGACGAGGCCGTTCTGATGGGGGCCGAGGCCGTAAGGGCCGCCACATCGGGCGTCACCGATAAAATGGTGGCGATAAAACGCGCCTCCGGCGAGGAGTATAAGGCCGAGGTGGAGCTGCTCGACCTCTCTGTCGTGGCCAACACCGAAAAAAAGTTCCCTCTTGAGTGGATAGACGAAAAGGGAACGGGAATAAAAAAGGCTTTCTTCGATTACGCCTTGCCCCTTATCGCCGGCGAAAATCCCTATTGCTGGGAAAACGGCGTGCCAAGGTTTGCCGCCCTTAAAAAGATAAAGGCCAGATAGCTGTTTCCGGCATGGCTGTACGGCATGATTTTCTGTCGGCGTATTTTGGTTTTGCCGTAAAAAAGCGCGTATTATGTCGTCTTTTGTCGAAAAGTATTTATCGTTTTTTGCGGAAATGATGTTGAAAAATATCCCAAAATATGGTAAATTATTTTCATGGAAAACAGCTTATAATGCGAAAGGGTGTCGAAGATGGAAGAAAATATCAGGGTAGTGATAGCTATGGAGAGAAACGAGAGCCGCAATGTTCTTGTCCAAACTCTCGAAAGCGAGCGCAGAATATCCGTAAAGGACGTTGTTACCGACGGGGAGGAGTTTGTGGAATGCTGCCGCAGATATCATCCTCAGGCCGTCATCGTGTCAAATGTGCTGTCCGGCCTTGACGGACTGGCCGCCGTAAGGGCGATGAGACAACTGCCGGGAGGAGAGAGGACATTTGTCATTCTTACTACCGGCTATATGAGCCAGAGCATGAGCGCCGAGGTGGGCGAGCTGGGCGTCAATTTTGTCATGATGGAGCCTGTCCATCCCGAAACGGTTCTGCGCCGCGTGCTCAACTATCGCGCGACGCCCGAAACGGTGAGAAAAGAGCGCGGAGAAGACAAAAAGACCCAGCATGAGCTTGAGGTCAGGGTGACGCAGATATTTCACGAGGTAGGGGTTCCGGCCCATATAAAGGGGTATCAGTATCTCAGGACGGCTATAGTCATGGCCGTTCTGGACAGCGATACCATCACTTCCATAACAAAGATACTCTATCCTGCCGTAGCCAAGGTTTATCACACGACGCCGTCGAGGGTCGAGCGCGCCATCAGGCACGCCATAGAGGTGGCGTGGGACAGGGGTGACGTGGAGGTGCTGAACAAGTTCTTCGGCTACACCGTGTCAAACTCAAAGGGCAAGCCGACCAACGGCGAGTTCGTCTCCATGATAGCCGACAGGATAAGGCTGGAAATGTTTGAAGCGTAACGGGAAAAGGGAGGGTATAAAGCCTCCCTTTTCTTTTTATCCGCCTTGACCGGCCCTTTGGCGCAATGTATAATATGTTTATCCTGCCTGTCAGGGCAATGGGAGGCATTTATGTTTGGATTTTTAAAAAAGAAAAAGGCGCAGCCCTTTATTTCGGCCGTAATAGCGGCCGGAGGCTCCTCGACCAGAATGGGGGGAGAAAATAAGCTGTTGGCCGAGCTTGGAGGCCTGCCCGTGCTGGCGCGCACCATGGCGGCCTTTGAAAACAACGACAGTGTCAGGGAGATAATCCTTGTGGCCAAGGAGGATATGCTTTTTACATATGCCGATATGGCCAAGGCCTTTGGCATAACCAAGCTTTCACAGGTGGTGTCGGGTGGGGCCACAAGGGCCGAGAGCGTGTATAACGGCGTGTGCGCCGCCTCGAAGGAGAGCACCCATGTTCTTGTCCACGACGGAGCCAGGCCGCTGGTGCCGCCTCAGGTCATACAGGGAGTCATAGACGAGACGGTCAGGGTGGGATGCGCCGCCGCCGCCGTCAGGGTCAACGATACAATCAGAGCCTACGACGAGGCCGCCGAAAGGTACATTCTGGCCGACAGGGAAAAGATGAGGGCCATGCAGACCCCTCAGGGAGCCGACCGACAGCTTCTGGCTGCCGCTCTCAAGCATTGCATCGACAACGGAATTCAGGTCACCGACGACTGCGCCGCCCTTGAAGAGATAGGCGCCAAGCCTGTCCTGACCGAGGGCTCCTATAAGAATATCAAGATAACGACAAGGGAAGACCTTGTTATTGCCGAGGGCTTTTTGGAGGCGGAGGAATGAAGGATATAAGGATAGGAAACGGCTATGACGTCCACCGTCTGGCCGAGGGTCGCAAGCTTGTCATAGGCGGAGTTGACATACCCTTTGAAAAAGGTCTTGACGGTCACAGCGACGCCGATGTTTTGGTTCACGCCGTCATTGACAGCCTTTTCGGCGCGGCGGGTATGGCCGATATCGGCTCGCACTTCCCCGACAGCGACCCGAAATATAAGGGAGCAGACAGTATCGGGCTTTTGAGGGAGACGGGCAGACTTGTAAAGGAAGCCGGCTTTACTATAGGCAATATAGATACGATTATCGTGGCCCAAAGGCCGAAAATGGCGCCCTATATCCCCGAGATGAAGCGCAATATGTCGCTTGTCCTCGGCATACCGGAGGAGAGAATCGGCATCAAGGCAAAAACCGAGGAAAAACTCGGTTTTACAGGCTCCGAAGAGGGTATGGCGGCACACGCCGTCGCTCTTCTCATAAAAGAGTAACCAACAAAACAGACAGCTCATAATATGGACTGAAGGAGGGGAGTCTTTATTATGGGCTGTCTTATTATTTTAAAATCCATCACCTACGCGCAAAGGGCTTCGGGGCTTTTGAGCCGCCTGAGAATACCCTCAAGCATAATCAAGCCTCCGGTGTCCCTCGGCAAAGGCTCATGCAGCTATGCCCTTAAAATAAAATACGGCGATATGAAAAAGGCCGTCGATGCCATCAGAGGGGCCAATATACCCATAAGCGGCGTATATACTCTCGAAGAGGGTTATTACAGGGAGGTGACGGCATGATATATTTTGACAGCGCCGCCACAACTCTGCAAAAGCCCTCCATGGTGCTCAGAGCCGTCGAAGCAGCGATGATAGGCTGCGGAAACCCGGGAAGGAGCGGCCACAAGGCGGCCATGACCGCCGCCAAAACCGTCTATGAATGCCGCGAGCTGATAGCCGAGCTTTACGGCATGGCCGAGCCTGAGCGCGTTGTGTTCACCCAAAACGCCACCCACGCCCTGAATATAGCCATAAAATCCCAGCTCAAAGGAGGGGGCCATGCCGTCATATCGGGATATGAACACAACTCGGTCGTCAGGCCCCTCGAAATGATGGAGGGGGTGGAATACACCTCGGTGTCCACGCCTCTTTTTGACCCCGACGCCGCCTATGAGGGCATGACCGCCGCCGTGACCGACGAGACAAAGTGTATTATCTGCACCCATATTTCCAACGTTTTCGGCTTTGTACTGCCCGTTGAAAGGTTGGACGCATTCTGCGGAGAGAAGGGCATAAAGCTTATAATTGACGCGTCCCAGTCGGCCGGCGTTCTGCCCCTCGATATGTCAAAGCTGAAAAATACAGCCTTTGTCTGTATGCCGGGCCACAAGAGCCTTTACGGCCCCCAGGGGACGGGAGTGCTTCTGTGCGGAAACACCGATAAGCTCTACAGCCTTACAGAGGGCGGAACAGGCAGCGATTCCAAAAATCTGCGCCAGCCCGATATGCTGCCCGACCTGTTTGAAAGCGGCACTCTCAATGTCTGCGGCATCGCCGGTCTTGCCGAGGGCATGAGGTTTATAGCCAAAACGGGATTGGGAGAGATAGAGGACAAGGAACGCCGCATGATGAAGCGTCTCGCCTCGGGCCTTAAGGAGATAGAGGGCGTCACGGTGTATTATGACAGGATAAACCACTGCGGTCCTCTTTCCATAACGGCGGAAGATATACCCTCGGAGGAGATGTGCCGCAGGCTGGCTGACAAGGGTTTTTGCCTCAGGGGTGGCCTGCACTGTTCGCCTCTCGCCCACAGAAGCGTCGGCACGATAGAGGAGGGGACGGTTAGGATAAGTCTCTCATATTTCAACAACACACGGGAAATAGACCTTTTAACTGCCGAAATAAGAAAAATAATGTCTGAAGAAGATTATTAAAAAAGTTACTTTTTCCTATTGAAAACCCAGCCTTAAATTGTTAATATATTTATAACAGTAAATATTACTTTTAGGGTGAATAGATTGAACTTTTTTAACTACTTCGGACAATACATAAGGCTCGCCACGGTCACGGATGTGTTTGATATCCTGATCGTGGCCGCTTTGCTGTATAAACTTATGGGGATGATAAAAAACTCTTCGGCGGCACGTCTGCTGAAGGGCGTGGCACTGTTGCTGATAATAACCCAGCTTTCGGCCGTATTTCGCCTCCATGTGGTCAGTTTTATTCTCAACTGGGTCATGCAGTTGGGCGCTTTTGCCCTTGTCGTCGTTTTCCAGCCCGAGCTGAGAAGGGTGCTGGAGCAGTTCGGCAAGGTCAATTTCAACTTCTTCAAAAACCGCGAGGTGGAGGAGGATGAAACGCGCCTCATGATCCTTCAGACGGTCGACGCCGTAAGCTCCATGGCATGGTCGAAAACGGGCGCTCTAATTGTGTTTGAAACGGGCGATTCCCTTGAGCATATCGCCGCCACAGGCACCACCGTAAACGCCAATATGACGGCCGAGCTTATCAAAAACATTTTTTTTCATAACGCTCCTCTGCACGACGGCGCCGTTGTTGTAAGCGGCGCCAGAATGCAGGCGGCCGGATGTATATTGCCGCTGACGGCCAAGTTTGACCTCAGCAAGGAGCTTGGCACAAGGCACAGGGCGGCAATCGGCGTGACCGAAAGCTGTGACTGTTGCTGTGTCGTCGTCTCCGAGGAGACGGGCGCCATCTCCTTTGCCAAAGGCGGACAGCTCAAACGCCATCTGGCTCCCGAGGCGCTGGAGCGATTTTTGATACAGGAGCTTGTCCACGAGAGGGAGGACGCCGCCCAGTCCTTCATTTCCAAGATAAAGGGGGTATTCAGGAAATGATGGAGTGGATAAGAAAAAACGATATTTTTTCAAAGATGTTTGCCCTTGCAATGGCCACACTTTTGTGGTTCTATGTCGTCTCGGACGACAAAATCGATATGCAAAAGACATACCGCAATTTTCCCGTCGAGCTGACGGGAGTCGACACTCTGGCGGCCAATAACCTTGTAGTCACAAGCGGCGGACAAAGCCTTGTCGCGTTTAACATCAGCGGCAAAAGCGACAAAATGGCCTCCCTTTCAAACGGAGGGGTCAAAGCCGAGGCCGACCTGAGCCATATAACGGAGCCGGGAACCTACACTCTCAACTACCGCGTCGTCAGCGATGTTTCGGACGTCACGATATCCAAGATTGTCTCGACTGTCACCGTCGAGGTCGACAGGGTGGTTTCCCGTTCGGTGCCCGTGGAGGTCGTCTTTGTGGGAGAACTGCCCGACGGGTATATCGCCAGCGGATTTTCCGTCAGGCCTGACGCGATAGCCGTCAGCGGCCCCGAAAAGCTTCTCGGCACCATTGCGGGCGTCAGGGTGACGTTTGATATATCCGAGGTGACGCTGACCACCGAAAAGACACTTGAATATGTCATATATAACGAGAGCGGCGAGGAGATAAAAAGCAATCTGATAAGCGTCGACACCCCCTCTGTAAAGCTCCACTACGGCGTCCGACAGACAGGGGAGATACCTTTCAGGCTGACGGTAAACGAATACGGATTTATAAACGAGAGCTATGTCGATGTGTTTTTTGAGCCGGGCAGTATGGCGGTCGTCGGCGCGCCCGACGCCGTTTCGGCTCTTAACCAGATAGACCTTGGCAGCGTCAGCCTCAGGAGCGTCTTTGAAAGCGAAAACTTCACCTTTGATATGCCGATAACCCTGCCTTACGGCGTGTCAAGCGAGGATGAGGAGATGTCGACCGTCAAGGTGACGATAGAGCCGCGCGGCATCAAAAAGACCGAAATTGAGCTGACGAGGGACTTGCTGCCCCAGACCGATGCCTTTGAATATCTTTCGGGCATAAAACTTGTCGTGTGGACAAGGGAAGAGAACAATGTGACAAGCGATGATTTCGATGTGGAGCTGTCATACAGCGAGGAACAGCTGACCACGGGAAGAAATGACATTCAGGCCGTCATAAAGCCTCTGGGGGACGACGTCCTTGTGGTGGGAAGCTATACCGTGCCTGTGGAGGTGTATTGATGAGCCTTGTCGTTTCGGGCATCAATATGCCCTTTGAGGCTTGCGACGGCGACGCCGTCAACAGGGCTGTGAGAGAGCTGGGGCTTTCCCACGGCCTTGTCAGGCAGGCCGAGATACATAAAATATCCTTTGACCTGCGCCACGGAAGGCTGTCAAAGGTCTATTCCGTAGAGCTTGATACGGATGTTGACGAGGCCGAGCTTGTAAAAGGGCTTGGCCTTCCGTCTGTCAAGCTGAGGGTCAGGGGGAGTCTGCCCGTGCCCACGGGAAACGGAAGGCTGGAGCACCCTCCCGTTATAATCGGCTTTGGCCCGGCCGGGCTTTTTGCCGCCCTTGTGCTGGCCAAAAACGGATACAGGCCCATCGTGCTTGAACAGGGCGGCGATATGGACAAGCGCGACAAAGCTGTAGACGGCTTTTTCGCCGGAGGGGAGCTTGACTGCTCCTCCAATATCCAGTTCGGCGAGGGAGGGGCCGGCGCATATTCCGATGGAAAGCTTACCACAAGGATAAACGACGGCAGGTGCCAGCTTGTTCTGAACCTTCTTGAGGAATACGGAGCCGAAAAAAGTATGCTGATAAAGGCCAAGCCCCACATCGGCACGGACAAGCTCAAGGATATTGTCAAAAAAATGAGGACGGATATCATCCGTATGGGCGGCAGGGTGTTTTTTGAAAGCCGTGTGGATGATTTTGATATAAAAGACGGCCGCCTCAAGGCCGTAAGGACGGCCGGCGGTGAGCATATTCCGGCGGACGTCGCCGTTTTGGCCACGGGTCACAGCGCCAGAGATATGTTTTCGCTTCTCTGCGGAAAGGGCATAGATATGGAGGCCAAGCCCTTTTCGGTCGGCGTCAGGGCCGAGCATCTTCAGGAGGATATAAACGCCGCCCTTTACGGAAAATACGCCGGGACGGAGGGCCTGCCACAGGGCGAATATGCCCTCTCACGCAGGGTGGACGGCAGGGGCTGCTATACCTTCTGTATGTGTCCCGGCGGATATGTCGTTGCCGCCGCCAGCGAGAAGGGCGGCATAGTGACAAACGGCATGAGCTATCATGACCGCGCCGGGAAAAACGCCAACGCCGCCGTGTGCGTCGCCGTCGCCCCGAAGGATTTCGGTTTCGGCGTGCTGGACGGCGTCGGCTTTCAGCGCATGATAGAGCAGAGGGCCTTTGAAATTGCCGGAGGAAAGGATGTCGGCATGGCCCAGAGATATGACGACTTTGTAAAGGGCAGACCCTCCAAAGCTTTTGGCCGCGTCACCCCTACATATCCGAGGGGATGCGGCTTTGCCGATATAAACGCCATTTTGCCCGACTTTGTGTGCGACATGATAAAAAGCTCCATGCCGTTTTTCGGGCGTAAAATAAAGGGGTACGACAGCGGAGATACCGTTTTTACGGCGCCCGAGACGCGCACGTCGTCGCCCGTCAGAATAATAAGGGGAGAGGATATGTTTTCCCCACAGGTTTCGGGACTGATACCCTGCGGCGAGGGCGCGGGTTACGCCGGGGGCATAGTCAGCGCGGCCGTCGACGGCATAAGGGCGGCCGAAAGGATAATGGGACAGTACGCCCCGGGAGGAGACAGATGACACAGACGGCAAAGGTGTTTGCCCTTGACGGCGAGGACAGGGCGGTGGTCGAGGTGATTCGACGCTCGGCCTGCTCCGGAGATTGCAAAAGCTGTGGGGGTTGCTCGGGAGACGAACGCGTCATGAGGGTCAGGGCGCTGAACCGTGTGAACGCGGCCGTCGGCGACAGAGTTGTCATCGAGTCTTCCACAAAAAAAGTGCTGGCTTCGGCCTGGGTGGCCTATGTTCTGCCGATAATCCTGATGGTGGCCTTTTATTTTCTGCCCGTCGGTGGGGAGGGAATGAAAATTGCCTGTTCCTTTGCCGGTTTGGCGCTGGGCGTCGGCATATGCGTCCTCTATTCCGGGGCTTTGGGCAGAAAACGGGATTATTCCGCCGAGATAGTGGAAATATTGAGAAAATAGTTTGTCGCGGTAAAATCAAACTTTACGAAAGTCATGATTCATGGTATAATTATATGAAAACTTTTTATCTATTCAGAGGTGTTCCTTTTGCTTAAAAGTATGACAGGCTATGGCAGAGCCAAGTTTGAGGACGAAAACCGTGAGATATCGGTTGAGGTCAAATCTGTCAATCACCGCTATCTTGACCTGAACATCAAGGTTCCGCGTCTTTACGCCTATCTGGAGGATATGGTCAAAAAGACTGCCCAGAGCGTTCTTGTCAGGGGCAAGGCGGATATTTATATCTCAATAAAGGAAAAAGAGGGTGGGGACGTCAGCATTTCTCCCAATATGCCCGTTGTCGAGGGGTATATGAAAGCGGCAAAGGCCATATCCGAGCGTTTCGGCATGGATATGTCGGGCCTTACTTTGGCCGATATTATGAAGCTTCCCGATGCCGTGGCCGCCGACAGGGAGGAGGCCGACGCCGACATTATTTCGGCTCAGGTCAATAATACCCTCAAGCAGGCTCTCGACGAATATGAAAATATGCGTTCCGTCGAGGGCGAGCGCCTTTGCGCCGATATACTTGAAAGGGGAAAGCTTATCGGCACATATGTCGATTTTGTCGAAAAACGCTCTCCCGAGAGCGTCGACGAGTATAAGGAAAAGATATCCCAGAGGATGACCGAAATACTTGACGACACGGATGTAACCCAGCAGAGGATACTGGCCGAGGCAGCTCTTTTTGCCGACAAGGTTTCTGTAACCGAGGAGATAGTCAGGCTTCGCAGCCATCTCAAACAGCTTGACAGTATGGTCAGGGGCACTGCGGCGGTCGGACGCAAGCTGGATTTCCTCGTGCAGGAACTAAACCGCGAGGCCAATACCATAGGCTCAAAGGCCAATGATTACGACATAGCCAAGACGGTGGTCGAAATCAAAGCCGAGATAGAAAAAATCAGAGAACAGATACAGAATCTCGAATAAAAAAGAGGTGCCTTTGTGAAGCTTATAAATATCGGTTTCGGCAACATGGTCTCGGCCGGCAGGATAGTCGCCATCGTCAGCCCCGAATCGGCCCCGATAAAAAGGGTCATTCAAAAGGCCAAGGAAAAGGATATGCTCATCGACGCCACCTACGGCAGACGCAGCCGCGCCGTGCTGATTTCCGATTCGGAGCACGTGATTCTTTCGCTTCTCCAGCCCGAGACTGTCGCCAACAGGATAAGCTATGAAGAGGACGACGACGGGGAAGACGAGGATGAATGATATGGAAAATAAAAAAACTCGCGGAAGCCTTATAATCGTCACAGGTCCTTCCGGGGCTGGAAAGGGCACTGTGCTTGGCAAGGTGCTTTCAGAGCTTGACAATGTTTATTATTCCATCTCGGCCACCACTCGTCAGCCCAGACCCGGCGAGACGGACGGCGTCAATTACTTTTTCCTCACAAGGGAAAGGTTTGAACAGATGGTGGAAAGGGACGAGTTTCTCGAGCACGCCGAGTATGTCGGCAACTGTTACGGCACGCCCGAAAAACCCGTCAACGATATGCTGGAAAAGGGCTTTGACGTCATTTTGGAGATAGAGGTTCAGGGCGCCCTTATGGTCAAGGCCAAAAGGCCCGACGCCCTGCTTGTCTTTATCACTCCGCCCTCTTTCGGTATTCTCGAGGAGAGGCTCAGAGGCCGCGGCACCGAGGCCGACGACGTCGTCGCGCGCCGTATGTCCAAGGCCAGAAACGAATGCGCTCATGTGGACGATTACGACTACATAGTGATAAACGACGCTCTTGAGGACGCTGTCAGAGACCTTGAGGCCATCATCAGGGCGCAGAGGTGCCGCAGGGGCAAAAAAACAGTAATTTTTGACTAACACATATAAAGGAGCAAAACCATTATGATGCTTTATCCCTCCATGAGCGATCTGCTCAAAAAGGTACATAACAGATATTCCCTCGTCAATGTGGCCGCCAAAAGGGCCAGGGACATTGCCGCCGCCGCGGAGGAGGATCCCGACGCCCATCTGGACGAAAAGCCCGTTTCCTTGGCTCTTGACGATATTATGAACGACAGGATAGTTCCCGTAGAGGGCCGTCACACGGACGACATCGAAGAAACCGAGGCCGATTTGGAAAGCGGCGAAGCAGAAGAGCGAGAGTAAACGGCGAGAGGAGGGCAGATAGCTATTTATCTGCCCCTTTCACGGTTTAGTGATAAAAAGGGTGTGTTGTTAGGTGAGCAGAATGCAAAAGGTCGCGAGAGTCGCCGTTTCCTCGGCTGCGCTCAGCTTTGACAAGCCCTTTGACTATATCGTTCCCGAGGCCTTTTCGTCGGTTCAGGTCGGGTGCCGCGTCCTTGTGCCCTTCGGAATGGGAAACAGAGCCGTCGAGGGCTTTGTTTTGTCTTTGAGCGAGACGGAGGATACGGCAAGGCTGAAGGAGCTGCTCTTCTTTTTTGACGATGAGGTCAGGCTGTCCGATGAGGATATGGCGCTGGCGCTCTGGATGAGAAACCGCTGTTTCTGCACCTTTTTTGACTGCGCCGACGCCATGATACCTCCCGGCGTATGGCAGAAGACGGTGCAGAAATACGCGCTGGCCGAGGGGCTTGATTTTTCACAGCTTCATCTTGAGGACAAGCCCGAGCAAAAGGCCGTACTTGAGGCTCTGACGGCCTCGGACGAGGCGCTTACTATACCCGAGCTGTGCGACAAATGTGGTGGGAGCCTGCCCGACAGGGCCGTAAAGGCTTTGGTCAAGTCGGGGGCTATCCGGGAGGTCAGGCAGTTCAGCGGAAAAGGCTTCGGCAGAACCATAAGGATGATAGAACCCACGGTAGATATGGGAGACCTTCCGGATATAAAGCTGATGGGCAGGGGAGCGGCGGCCGAAAGACGAAACGAGGCTCTTTTTTATCTCTCCTCCCATGGCGAGACGGCCGCGCAGGAGCTGAGTTATCAGACAGGGGCCACATCGGCCGACATCAAGTTTTTGATAAAAAAGGGCTGGGCTGTCGAACGCGACAGGCCGGCGTATATGGCGCAGACGGCCCCCGATGAAGCACTCGAGCCATATGTCCTTTCAACAAACCAGCAAAAGGTATATGACGGAGTTATAAAACTGGCTCAAAAGGGCGCCTCCTGCGCCCTGCTCAGAGGGGTCACGGGCAGCGGCAAAACGGCCGTATATATAGAGCTGATAAGGTATGTTGTATCTCAGGGCAAAACGGCCATGATGCTGGTGCCCGAGATAGCCTTGACCCCTCAGATGCTCAGACAGTTCAGGGGACACTTCGGCTCCCGTGTCGCCATTATGCACAGCGGCCTCGACCCGGCCTCCAGATACGACGAGTATATGAAGGTCAGGACGGGCAGGGCCACGGTCGTGGTCGGCACAAGGAGCGCCGTGTTTGCCCCATGCGAAAATCTGGGCATAATAATTATCGACGAGGAGCATGAAAATTCCTATAAATCGGATTCCGCGCCGAGATATAACGCCATAGATGTGGCCAAGTACAGATGTGTGAAAAACGGCTGCCCTTTGCTTTTGGGGTCTGCCACCCCTTCGGTGGAGAGCTATTATAACGCGCAAAAGGGCAAATACAGCCTTTTCACGCTCGATGAAAGGTTCAATGATTCATCTCTTCCCACGGCCGTCATGGCCGACATGAAGGAGAGCCTCAAGGACGGCGACATGGCTGTTTTAAGCCCGCTTTTGAGGGACGAAATGAGGTTGGCCCTCGACAGGGGCGAGCAGACAATTCTTTTTCTCAACCGCAGGGGGAACGCAAAAATGGCGTTTTGCGCCGATTGCGGATATATTCCCCAGTGCGAGAACTGCTCTGTTTCCCTGACATATCATTCGGCAAACGGGAGGCTTATGTGCCACCATTGCGGCTATTCTCAGCCCCTTATCACAAAATGTCCCCAATGCGGCGGAAACCACATCCGTCTTGTGGGCAGTGGCACCCAGAGGATAGAGGAGGAGCTGGCCGAGCTTTTCCCCGACGCGAGGGTGTTGAGAATGGACGCCGACACAACGACGGGGAGAAAAGCCCATGAGGAGATATTGGACGCATTCGGACGGGGCGAGGCCGATATATTGCTTGGCACCCAGATGGTGGCCAAAGGTCTTGATTTCCCAAATGTCACCCTTGTCGGCGTTCTCGACGCCGATATGGCCCTTTACAGCGGCAGCTACGGCGCGGCCGAAAGGTGCTTTGACCTGATATCTCAGGTTTCAGGCAGGGCCGGCAGAAGGGATAAGCCGGGCAAGGCGGTCATACAGAGCTATATGCCGTCAAATCCCGTTATCGACGCGGCGGCAAGGCAGGATTATCTCGCCTTTTACGACTATGAGATAAAAAGCAGGGAGCTTATAAAGGCTCCGCCTTTTTATGATATCTTTACCTTTTTCTTCACCTGTCCGGACGAGGCAAAGGCTTTGTCGGCGGCGCAAAGGGCGGCCGACGGCCTGAAAAGCGCCTTTGAGGGCAGATATTCGCGTCTGGCTTCGCCCGTTTTAGGGCCGACGCCGGCGGCGATAGCCAAAATAAACAACAAATACAGATACGTAGTCACATTTAAATCAAAGGATAATAAAGAAAGCCGTCAGCTTGTGTGGAACATTTTGAAATGGCTTTCGTCTCAAAAGGTGACAGCCGGTGTTACGGTGGCTGCCGATATAAACGCTTTGAGTTTTTAGGAGGATGACAGATATGGCTTTGAGAACGATAGTTCAGGTGGGCGACGAGGTGCTGACAAAAAAGTGCCGCCCAGTTACGGATTTTAACGACAGGCTCCATCAGCTGCTCGACGATATGGCCGAGACGCTCAGAGACGCCGGAGGTCTGGGTCTCGCCGCCCCTCAGGTAGGCGTTTTGAGAGCCTGCGCCATAGTGGAGCAGGCCGACGGCAGTTATGTTGAAATAGTCAACCCCGTCATTGAAAAGTCCAGCGGCGCCGTCGAGGAGGCCGAGGGCTGTTTAAGTCTGCCCGGCAGATACGGCATGGTGCTTCGCCCCGAAAAGGTGACCGTAAAGGCTCAGGACAGAAACGGAAACCCCATTACGATAGAGGCCGAGGGCTATACGGCCAGAGCCTTCTGCCATGAGATAGACCATTTGAGCGGCCATCTTTTCACCGAGCTTGTGACGGAATATATCGACCCCGAGGATCTCAGATAAAAACGAGGCAAAGCATATGAAAACAGTTTTTATGGGCACGCCCGATTTTGCCGATGTATCCTTCAAGGCCCTTTTGGACGGGGGATATGAGGTGGCGGCAGTCTTTACAAGACCCGACAGCCCAAAAAACAGGGGCATGAAGCTTTCGATGCCTCCTGTAAAGGAGACGGCCATAGCCCACGGCATACCCGTTTACCAGCCCAAAAACTTTAAAGAGGAGGGGGCCTTTGAGGTATTAAAGGCGCTTTCACCCGACGTTGTCGTCGTGGCCTCCTACGGCGTGATACTGCCTCAGAGGGTGCTGGAGCTTCCGAAATACGGCTGTATAAATGTCCACGCGTCCCTTCTGCCGAAATACAGGGGAGCCAGCCCGATAAACGCCGCCATAATCGATGGATGCGGCGAGACGGGCGTCACCATTATGAAAATGGCAAAGGGGATCGACACGGGGGATATGATATGCTCGAAAAGCCTGCCCATACTTCCCGATGACACCTACGGCGCCCTTCACGACAAGCTGGCAGACATGGGAGGAGAATTGCTTTTACACGCGCTGGAGCTTATCGAAAGGGGAGAAGCCGTCTATACAAAGCAGGACGACTCTCTTTCCTGCTATGCCCACATGATAGAAAAGGGCGACGCCGAGATAGTCTTTTCCGAAAACGCCGAAAAGGTGTCGTGCAGGATAAGGGGATATGACCCGGCTCCCGGCGCATATTCTTATCTCGGAGAGGAAAAAATAAAGCTGTTTTCGGCGGTGTATTGCGACGACAGCACCGAAAAAGCTCCGGGGCAGATAATAGGATGCGGCAAAAACGGCCTTTTGGTTCAGGCCGAGGGAGGGACCGTCCTTATAAAGGAGGTTCAGCTCAGCGGTAAGAAGAGAATGTCCGCCGCCGACTGCTTCAGGGGCAGGCCACAGCTTTTGGAGAAGAGCTTTAAAGCTTAAAGGAGACAATATGTTTTATATAGACCCATATTATTTTTATCTTGTGCTTCCGGCTGTCATATTTGCCATGATAGCTCAGGCAAGGGTCAATTCGACCTTCAACAGATATTCACGGGTTCGCACGGCCAGAAATATCACCGGCGCCGACGCCGCCCGTGCCGTCCTCAGCGCGAGCGGCGTGACCGACGTCAGGATAGAGCCTGTCGCCGGAAATCTCACCGACCATTACGACCCGTCCTCTAATGTCATAAGGCTGTCCCAAAGCGTCTATGATTCCCCCACGGTGGCGGCCGTCGGCGTTGCCGCCCACGAGGCCGGACACGCCGTCCAGTACGCCATGGGCTACAGCCCCATCAAGCTCCGCGCCGCCATAATTCCCGTCACCAGAATCGGCTCGTCCCTTTCGCTTCCCCTTATCCTCATCGGTATGTTTATGAACGCCTTTTCGCTGATAAAGATAGGTCTGGCTTTTTTCTTTTTCTCGGTCATTTTCCAGCTTGTCACATTGCCGGTCGAGTTCAACGCCTCAAAAAGGGCTATCGCCGCCATAAGCGAGGGAGGCCTGCTTTATGAGGATGAGCTTCCGGGGGCAAAAAAGACCCTCTCGGCCGCTGCGATGACATATGTGGCGGCTCTGTTCGTGGCGCTGGCCCAATTCCTCAGACTGCTGCTGATATTCGGCGGCAGAAATGACAGAAGAAGATAATGGGCGCTGAGAGAGAGGCCGCCTATAACGTCCTGCTGGAATACCGCAAAAGCCGCGTATGGCCCGACCTGTATCTTAAAAAGAAGCTTGAGCCTCTTGACAGGCAACAGGCTTCTTTGGCCACGGCCATTACATACGGCGTTATACAGAACAGCCTGCTGATAGATTATTACATTTCCTCTTTCAGCTCGATAAAGCTCAACAAAATATCTCCCTATGTCCTTGAAAGCATGAGGATGGCCGTATATCAGATGCTTTTTCTTGACCGCGTGCCCGACAGCGCCGCCGTAAATGAAGCCGTCAAGCTTATAAACAAGGGCGGCAACAACAGGGCCGCCGGCTTTGCCAATGGAGTTTTGCGCGCCATCGCCCGTCAAAAGGACGCTCTGCCTGAGATAAAGGGTAAAAGAGATGAAAAGCTGTCGATAAAATACAGCCATCCCCTTTGGCTGACAAGGCGGTTTATAAAAATACTCGGAGAAGAGGGGGCCGAAAAGCTCCTTGCCGCCGATAATTCCGGCGCGGACGCCGTTGTCCGCGTCAACACGCTGAAAAGCTCTGACGAGGATTTTATCGCGGCTTACATCTCCCTTTGCGGCAGCTCGCCGTCGCCTGTCAACGGGGTTGAGCACGCCTTTTACGCTCCCGATATTGCGCTTTTGCTTAAAAGTCACGAGTTCGCAAACGGGCGCTTTTATGTTCAGGATACGGCGTCCCAGCTTGCCGTAAAGGTTCTGTCACCCCAAAGAGGGGAAAGGCTGCTTGATATCTGCGCCGCGCCGGGCGGCAAAAGCTTATTGGCCGCCCAGTATATGGAAAACGACGGCGAAATCATTTCAAACGACGTCTATCCTCACAAAAGGGACATTATTAAGGCCAACGCCGAAAGATACGGCGCCTCTTTGATAACCGCCACCTGCAAGGACGGCAGTCTGTTTTGCCCCGAAGAGGACGGGATGTATGACAGGATAATATGCGACGCTCCCTGTTCCGGCCTCGGCATTATCCGCAAAAAGCCCGATATAAGATATAAAGACCCTATTGAACTCAAGGGCCTGCCCGATATTCAGAAAAAGCTGCTGGAAAGCGCCGCTTCATGCTTGAGACCCGGAGGCAGGATGATATATACCACCTGCACTGTACTGCCCGAGGAAAACGAGGGCGTTTTAAACGCTTTTCTCGATGAGCATGAAGAATATCATCTTGTTCCCTTTGAGCTTCCGGGGCAGCAGACCGAGGGATATGTCACCCTTTTTCCCCATATGGACGGCACCGACGGATTTTTTATTTCCCTTTTAGAAAGGAGAGCCTGATATGAAAGAGCGCATACCCATAAACTCTTTGAGATATTCGGAGCTTGAG
Source organism: uncultured Clostridia bacterium (assembly GCA_947648385.1). Taxonomy (GTDB): domain Bacteria; phylum Bacillota; class Clostridia; order Oscillospirales; family Butyricicoccaceae; genus RGIG1902. Next base: position 10,065 of record CANSNO010000009.1, on the reverse strand, counting down.
GGCTTTCTGATTGATATGGGAGAACCGGCCTATAAGGCCGGACAGATATTCAAATGGCTGTCGCTGGGAGTATCCTCCTTTGACGAGATGACAAATGTCAGCAAAGCTCTCAGAGCAAGGCTGGAGGAGCGGTTTTACATAGAACAGGCCCACATGATATACAGGCAGGAATCCCGTATAGACGGCACGATAAAATATCTCTTTGCCATGGAGGACGGCAACAGCATTGAGACCGTGCTGATGAAATACAAGCACGGCAACAGCGTCTGCATTTCAACTCAGGCCGGATGCAAAATGGGATGCGTCTTCTGCGCCTCATTTGAAAAGGGCGCCACAAGGAACCTGACAGCCGGAGAGATACTTCTTCAGGTCATCATGGCTCAAAAAGATTCGGGCGAAAGGATATCCAATATAGTGCTGATGGGGACGGGCGAGCCACTTGACAATTATGACAATGTCATGGCTTTTCTCGATATAATTTCGGATGAAAGGGGCGTCAACATCGGCCAGCGCCATATATCCCTTTCCACCTGCGGCCTTGTGCCCCGTATATATGACCTTGCAAAGCAGAAACGCCAGATAACCCTTTCGATTTCACTTCACGCCCCGAACAACGACCTGCGTTCACGTCTGATGCCGGTCAATAAAAGATATCATATAGAGGAGCTTATAAAGGCCTGCCGCGATTATTTTGCCGCCACGGGCAGACGCATATCCTTTGAATACGCCATGATAGCCGGCGTAAACGACACTAAAGCCTGTGCCTTTGAGCTGGCGGGGCTTTTAAAGGGCTTTAACTGCCATGTCAACCTTATACCCTTAAACCACGTGGAGGGCAGCCCTCTCAAGCCTTCGACAAGGGAGGATCTGCAAAGCTTTCAGAAAGTTCTTGAAGACCGTCATATAACCACCACAGTCAGGCGGCGCCTCGGTTCAGACATAGACGCCTCCTGCGGACAGCTTAGAAGAAGAGTTATGCTCGGAGGACAGAGAGAAAATGCAGGTGTGGACAATAAGCGACGTGGGGATATCACGAAAGAATAACCCCAACGAGGACACATTTATTTTGGAAAAGATGGAGGACGGCTGTCTGCTTGCCGTCGTCTGCGACGGCATGGGTGGGGCCAACGCCGGTGAGATAGCCAGCGGTCTGGCCTCAAAGACCTTCATGGGCTTCCTTTCGGAGAAGTATAGCGGCTGGAACGAGAACCAGCTGAAAAAAAACATGAGGGAGGCTGTTTCAAGGGCCAATAAGGCCGTCTTTGACGCCTCCGTGGGCGAGAGCGGCCTTTCGGGAATGGGCACGACTATCGTCGCCGCCTTTATAAATGAGGAGGGCGAAGCCGTGCTGGCCAATGTCGGCGACAGCCGCGCTTACCTTGTCGGCGAGGAGGGCCTTTGCCAGCTGACCCATGACCACTCACTTGTCAACGAGATGATACTGCGCGGCGAGATATCAAAGCTGGAGGCCCACCGACATCCCAGCCGCAACCTGATAACAAGGGCTGTGGGAGTGGAGCCCGAGGTCAAATGCGATATATATACCCACAAAGCCAAAAAAGGCGATTTTATTCTCCTTTGCAGCGACGGCCTGAGCGATCAGGTCAGCGAGCCGGAGATATATTACGAGATATACGAATCGGGGCATCCCGAGCTGGCCTGCCAAAGTCTTGTCGAACTGGCCAATTCACGCGGAGGATCGGACAATATTACGATGATCCTTATTGCCATTTGAGGTGAGAAATATGGATAAGCTTATAGGAAAAATGCTCGACAACCGCTATGAGGTGCTGGAAGTCATCGGCGTAGGCGGTATGGCGATAGTATATAAAGCCATGTGCCACAGGCTCAACAGATATGTGGCCATCAAGGTGATGAAGGAGGAATACGCCGGCGACGAGGAGTTCAGAAAGAGATTTTTTGACGAGTCTCAGGCCGTCGCCATGCTGTCCCATCCCAATATAGTCGGCGTATACGACGTATCCCGTTCGGGGGATATTGAATACATAGTCATGGAGCTTATAGACGGCATAACCCTCAAGGATTATCTGGCACACAGGGGGGCTTTGTCCTGGAAGGAGACCACATTTTTCTCCGTGCAGATAGCCAAGGCTCTTGAGCACGCCCACAGCCGCGGCGTCATTCACCGCGACATCAAGCCCCAGAATATCATGTTGCTTCGCGACGGCACCGTCAAGGTGGCCGATTTCGGTATAGCCCACCATATGTCAAGTCAGGTCGACTATTCCAAGGGCGAGGCCATCGGCTCGGTACATTATGTCTCTCCCGAGCAGGCGAGAGGCAGTCACATAGATAACCGCTCGGATATATATTCCTTCGGCGTTGTCATGTATGAGATGCTGACCGGAAGGCTTCCCTTTGAGGGCAGCACCCCCATGGAGGTGGCCGTCCAGCATATAAACTCCATTCCGCTTCCGCCCAGCGATTTTGTGGAGGGCATACCTCAGGCCCTTGAGGCCATCACCATGAAGGCCATGAACCCCTCACCCTCAAAAAGGTATTCTACAGCCGGCGAAATGTTGGAGGATTTTGAACGCTTCAACAACGACCCATCGGTCAAAATAGAGTTTGAAAGCCCTGTATTGCCCGACGCGCGGGAAAATGACATCGACGCCACACGCAAGATAGCCAATCCCGGCGTCGTGGACAAAACCACCAAGAAATATACCCCTGTCAACGAGCCTGATGATGCGGATGAGGACGAGGCCGGACATGACGGCAAGCGCAGGGTAAATCCCGTTGTCTTTGCCGCCGTGTCTGTGCTTGTGTTCCTTGTCGGGGCGGTATATTTTGCCTTTAAGGTCATAGACCCTTTCGGCGGCGGAGGCGAAAAGGTGATCGTGCCAAAGCTGGAAGGGCTTGAATATAATGAAATCCTCAAGGACGCCTCTTCCGAATATTCGGATTTTGAAATAGAAAAGACCGATGAAGTATATGACGACACGGTCGACAAGGGTCTTGTCATATCCCAGTCGCCCGAGGCCGACAAAAAGGTTTCCGAGGGCACAAAAATAAGCCTTGTCGTCAGCCTCGGCCCCAAAACTGTGACTGTCGATGACTACACGGGCATGGACGGCAGAAGCGTCCTTGTCATTCTTGAGCGTCACGGTCTGGCGCCCAAGGCCCAGTATGACTTTTCCGAGGAGGTCGAGGACGGCCTTGTCATCGCCACCTCTCCCTCAAAGGGAACGACCCTCAATTCGGGCGACAGTATTCTTGTGCGCATAAGCAAGGGGCCGGAGGTGCGCATGACAAAGGTGCCCGACCTTGACAACATGACGGCGGAGGAGGCGGCAAAGGCTATTAAGGACGCCAAGCTGACTCCCGGCACGACGACCGAGATAGAGAACAACACGGCGACGCCGGGCAGAGTGGTATTTCAGTCTCTGCCGGCCAATTCCGAGGTCGAGGAGGGCAGTGTTATAAACATCCACATCTGCAAGGCTCCCGATGATAACGGTTCTTCAAAGCCCAATCAGGGCAATAATTCCGGCAGCTCGGGAAATCAGGGCGGAAATCAGGAAAAGCCCGAAAAACCCAAGCCGGAGGTCAAGGACGTCACCATACAGTATGTTGTCACTATGGACAATATCGAGGGTGAGATACAGGTTATGGTGGCCGTCGACGCCAAGGTGGGCTATACGGCCAATCACACCTATGACGAGGGTTCGGTTATAATATCTCTGACGGCTCCCGAGGGTGACCATTCGGTCACGGTTTTCCAGAACGGCAGATTGACAAAAGAGGAGACGGTTTCTTTTAAATGATGACAGATAAAGATTGCGGCGTTGTTTTAAAGGGCATAGGCGGCTTTTATTATGTGCTGAGGGACGGAAAGGTTTTTGAGTGCAAGGCCGGCGGCCGATTAAGGCTCGGCGATATATCTCCGGTGGCCGGGGATATGGTCACCTTTGAGCTGAGCGGTGAGGACGGCCTTATCACCTCGATAAAACCGAGGAAAAACAGCCTCGACAGGCCTCCCGTCGCCAATATAGACGCCCTCTTTATCGTCGCCTCACAGGCGCCGCCCAGCACCGATACATTGCTTATCGACAAGGTTTCGGTCATCGCCGCCAATCAGGATATAGAGACCGTAATCCTGCTCAACAAATGCGACGTCGACACAAGCGACGAGCTTTACGATACCTATACATCCGTCGGCTTTAAGGTCATCAGGGTCTCAAGCGTCACGGGCGAGGGGATGGAGGAGCTTAAGGAGCTTGTAAAGGATAAAATATCCTGCTTTACGGGCAATTCGGGCATAGGGAAATCGAGCATACTCAACTGCCTCATGCCCGAGCGCGGCCTCCTTGTGGGGCGCATAAGCAAGATAGAAAGGGGCAGGCATACCACAAGACAGAGCGAGCTTTTCCCCTGTCTCGGCGGCTTTGTCATCGACACACCGGGCTTTTCGGCCTTTGAGATAACAAGGGGAGAGAGGATAGCAAAGGAGAGCCTCCAGCATCTTTTCCCCGAAATATCGGGCTAATTTGACAAGTGCCGGTTTTCCGGCTGCGCCCATATAAAGGAGCCGGGCTGCGCCGTGCGTCAGCTTGTCAAGGACGGCGCGATACCAAAAAGCCGCTATTTAAGCTATAAAAAGATGTACGAGGAGCTTTCACAGCTCAAAGATTGGGAAAGGTAAAAACATGAAGGAAGCCGGACATCACTGTCCGGCTTCTTTTTGTGTCAGCGAAGCCTTTGGCCGAATAGAATATAACAAAGCAATTTTGGGGGCGACAACATGAGATGCAGAAGAAACGGCTGCGGAAGGTACATAGCGGCCATGATGATAGGTATTCTGCTGGCTATCCTGCTCCCCGTCTGGCTCTGCTTTTGGATAATCTGCGGTCTTTTGGCATTGATATGCCTTATTTAGAATATCATTTTCGGGGAGGATGGTCTGTATGAAAATATATGTGATAAAGCCGCCGAAGGCACTGGCAAAACTGATGCAGAAGTTCATGAAATAACGGCTTAGACACTAAAAAAGGGCGGAGGCGTATGCCTCCGCCCTTTTTTAGTCATATTTCCGCAGGGGGCTTAATAGTAATTATTGAAATCAATCCGGGAAAGGTTGGAGCTTTATGGAAATCATAAAAAACAGGCTGAGGCATTACGGAGAGGCAATCATAGATACCGACACGATTGACGAGGGGATAGTGGTCATCGTGCCCGATGTAAATCCCGACGCTCTCCAAATCATAGGCACCGAGGGTTCTGTATACCTTCAGGAGAAAAGCTGTACGGGAGGCGTTTTCAAGGCAGTGGGCAGCGTCAACTGCGTCGTATGCTATCTCTCGACCGAGGGAAAACAGCCCCATACGGTCAGCGCGTCCATCCCCTTTACTCTGACAAAGGAGATAAACGGCATGACAGAGGATGACCGCATGGCGGCTTCGGTCAGGCTGCTCAGCGTCACATCGAGCATGGTCAACCCTCGCAAGCTCTCCCTCAAGGCGCAGATGCAGCTCACCGAAAGACTTTATAAATGCGGCTCGGTGGAGTATGCCGAAAATATTGTTTCGAGCGGCGACGATATGGTGAACTGCCTTAGCGAGAAAATAAATATCGAGACTATAAGCGACATAGTTGAAAAACGCGTCGTTCTCAGCGATGAAATCAGACTCAACGACGAAAAGATAGACGGAAGCTGTCTGATCCTCAAAAAAAGCGCCGACTGGGTGTGCGAGGACGTAAAGGTTCTGCCGAACAAGATAATGCTCAGAGGCAGGGTGGACACAACAGCCCTTTTTATGAACGGACAAGGCGAGTTTGCCGGAAAAAATAAGTTTTCCGTACCCTTTTCTCAGATAGTAGAGTGCGACGGCGTCATGAGCGACGACGAGATAGACGTCACCTTCGCCCCGGCCAGGGAGGAGATAGAGCTTTTTACATCTTCCGAGGGAGTCACGACGATGACATTTGCCTTTGCCGCCGCCACCGAGTGCGTTATAAGGCGCAGGCTGGAGCTTGACACCGTCAAGGATGCGTACAGCACACGCTGGGAGATGAAGGACAGCAGGACGTCGGTCACGACGGCCCTTACCGAAAAGAGGCTTGTCACAGTGCCGGTCAAGGAAAGCCTTTCACTCGACGCTCCGGCAACGGGTGTCATCGATATCTCAGTCACCGGCTGTAATATGGCTGTAAAAAGAGGCGAGAGCACGGTTGGCGGCAATTACTATATCTCCATCATATGCCGCGACGGGGACGGCGCCGTCATGTGCTGCGGCAAAAAGACATATGTGGACGGCGTAAGTCCCACTCCCTTTGAGTTTGACGGCTGGTGCAGCGGAAGCTTCAGCGACGCCTCCTGTGAGATAAACGGCGAGGGCGAGGCCGTTGTCACATTTAACGCCATTTTCACCTGTTCCGAGGGACATACGGCCCCCATAGAGATAGTCAGCGGATGCGAGCTTGACAAGGCTCATGCCAAGGAGCCGAGAAGCAAGGCCTCCCTCATCATCAAGCAGACCGACAAATCTGAAAATGTGTGGCAGATAGCCAAGGCCTATAACACTTCGCCGACCGTCATAGCTTCGGCCAATCATATGGGGCCCGACGAGACGGTGGCGGCCGGCAGGCTTATCCTGATACCCTTTGTCAACCGTTAAAAAAGAGGAGTGATAACATGGAAAGAAGCATATATAAGTCCATTGCCGAAAGGACTGATAAACAGATATATCTCGGCATTGTCGGCCCGGTCCGCACAGGCAAATCCACATTTATCAAAAGCTTTATGGAGGAGCTTGTGCTGCCCAACATCGACAACATATATCAAAAGGAAAGGGCCAAGGATGAACTGCCCCAAAGCGGCTCGGGCCGCACAATAATGACGGCCGAGCCGAAGTTTGTGCCCGAAGAGGCCGTCAAAATAACCATCGACGACGAGGCGACATTGAGCGTCAGAATGATAGACTGCGTCGGCTATATGGTGAACGGGGCCATCGGCCAGTATGAGGAGGACGCGCCCCGTATGGTCACAACCCCCTGGTTCGACCATGAGATACCTCTGGCCGAGGCGGCGGAGATAGGCACGAAAAAGGTCATCACGGAGCATTCGACCATCGGCCTTGTCATAACGACTGACGGCTCTATCGGCGATATACCCCGTGCCGATTATATCCCGGCCGAGGAGAGGATAGTGGCCGAGCTGAGGGAGATAAACAAGCCCTTCTGTATGCTGCTCAACACGACCGAGCCGACAAGCCCGGCGGCCATAGACCTGGCTTCCAAGCTTTCGGCGAAGTACAGCGTCTCCTGCGTCCCTGTCAACTGCCTGACCCTTAAAAAGGACGATATTTCCGAAATACTCAAGACCGTGCTGTATGAATTTCCTGCAAAGGAATTTGCCTTTACACTTCCTGAATGGATTGGCGCTCTGCCCGATGATAATGAGATAAAGACGGCTGTCTATGCCTCGGCTCTCGATGTCTGCTCGCAGATAGAGCGTATGAGGCAGGTCAAGGACAAAATGGATGAACTTACCCAGTGTGAGTTTATCGACTGGGCCAGAGTAGATGAAATTGACCTCGGCGACGGAATCGTCAGCGTCACTATGGCGACGCCAAAGGAGCTTTATTACAGCATACTTTCCGAGCAGTCGGGCATAGAGATAAAGAATGACGGCGACCTGCTGCCCCTGCTGTGCGAGATGGCCAGAATCAAGGAACAGTATGAAAGGGTCGCCGGCGCTTTGGAGCAGGTCAGGCAGACGGGCTACGGCATTGTTATGCCCACCCTCAGCGAGCTAAAGCTGGAGGAGCCTCAGATAGTCATGCAGGGCGGCCGTTACGGCGTCAAGCTCAAGGCCAGCGCCCCCAGCATACATCTCATGCGCGCCGATATAGAGACCGAGGTCTCGCCGATAGTCGGCTCTGAAAAGCAGTCGGAGGACCTTGTCAAATATCTTCTGTCCGAGTTCGAGGATTCTCCCGAGAAGATTTGGGAAAGCAACATCTTCGGCAAATCCCTCAACGAGCTTGTCAACGAGGGACTTAACAACAAGCTTTATAAAATGCCCGAGGACGCCAGAGAAAAGCTGCGCGAGACACTTCAGCGCATAATAAACGAGGGCAGCGGCGGCCTTATCTGCATCATTCTTTAAGGGGGCTTCGGTATGGCTCGGCGAGCTTATAAAGTCAGAAGGCGCCCTGTCAAAAGACGCGGCCAAGAGAGCGGCGTATCTGTCAAAGCCGTCGTTTTTGTCCTTGTCATAGCCTTTTCGCTGGCCATGCGTTTTGCGTCCACGGGGCCTTTGTTCGAGGTCAGAGAAAAGGTCGCTCAGGTGCTGGCGCAGGACGCCGATTTCGGTGAGGCCGTCCAGACTCTGGGCAGGATGTTCAAGGGGGACGGAGATAATGATGACAACGCCGTACTCGTCTTTGGCCGCATGATACTCGGTCTTGACGACGGTGAGGCGGAAGAAAAAGACAGAGAGGAAACCGAGCCTACAAGCGGCGTCATGGGCTTTCGCATTTCCGATACAACGGCCGGAGATATCTCCGGCCTTACTGTTGATATAGCCGACTGCGTTCTGCCGGAGGAGGACGGCCTTTATGATTTAGGCTTTGAGGAGGAGGAAATATACGACGGTACCCCGAACGAAGCCTTTAAGATACCCAGTCCCGACGCCGTCGACGACGGCGTTTATAATATGGACTTTAAACACGTCATGCCGGTTGCCTCATACCGCGTCAGCTCAAAATACGGCTACCGCGTCCATCCCATAAGCGGCAACACCACCTTCCATTACGGCGTGGATTTGGCCGCCGCGTCGGGGACAAAGGTCGTTTCGGTGGCCGACGGCACGGTCAGCGAGACGGGTTACGGCTCGATAAACGGCAATTATATAAAAATAACCCACGCCGACGGCTTTGTCACTCACTATGCCCATTTAAAATCCATAGGAGTAAAAAAGGGACAGAAGGTAAAAGCCGGGGAGAAAATAGGCGCCGTTGGCTCCACGGGCTATTCCACAGGCCCTCATCTGCACTTTGAGGTCAGGAAAAACGGGCTTGTCGTCAACCCTTTCGACAACTTCTCATTTTGAGGCGCGAATGTTGAAAGGCATAAAATTAAAGCTGCACCCGGCCGCGATTCTGGCAATCGGCTTTCTCGCGGCTTTCGATATGGACGGACGTTATACTTTGCTCCTTCTTGCCGCTTTGATACATGAGGGCGGCCACGCGCTGGCCATGGCTGCCTCGGGCAAGCTGATAGACAGGATTACTCTGCTGCCGGTCGGCTTTGATATCAGCTATCACGGCGGCGTCGATTCCTATGCCGCGGATATAGCCATTGCTCTCTGCGGCCCCCTTGTCAATCTTGCGGCGGCGTTTTTATTCAGCAGTTGCGACGGGCCGATGTATGATTATTTTGTCGGAGTAAACCTGACCCTCTGTTTTTTCAATCTGCTGACGATATATCCCCTTGACGGGAGCCGCGTGCTGGAGCTGACCCTTGAATATTTCACAGGCCCCGACAGAGCGCGGTCAATATTCATGTGGGAGTCGCTTGTGGCGTCGTTGGGCTGCTTTGCACTTTCTGTCAAGACGGCGTCGATGGGCAGGGGGGCCTGGAGTATGTTCGTTTTCGGATATTTGCTGGTATGTCAGAGAAAAATCGCGACTTTAAATGTAAAAAAGTGTAACCGAAAATCCGTTTAAACCATTTTAAATACTTTTATAAGAAAGCACCGCCGAGAATATATTCTCAGCGGTGCTTTTGCTGGTGCCGGTGAAGGGACTCGAACCCCCACGGTTTCCCACCTGATTTTGAGTCAGGCGCGTCTGCCATTCCGCCACACCGGCGTGTCTTTTATTATATCTCAACAACAGACAAAAGGCAAGTATTTTCTTCACACTCGTTTGCCCCAAAAAATCTTTGATTTTTCGGGGGCCCCGTTTAATTAAATAGATTTTGCCGGAATGAATCCGTCAAAATCGATACGCCGGACTGCCGGCGGTCGCGTCATAAGACGCTCTCCCCAAAAAATCTTTGATTTTTCGGGGGCCCCGTTTAATTAAATAGATTTTGCCG
>CANSNO010000008.1 GCA_947648385.1 uncultured Clostridia bacterium | reverse complement strand
TTGACGGATTCATTCCGGCAAAATCTATATAATAAACAAGGGGCCCCCGAAAAAACCAGCGAAGCGTTTTTTGTGGGGAAACCCCTGCCCTTGTGGAAGTGGGAAAAATAAAAAAATGCTGTGGAAGATAGTTTGGCTTTTGGCCCTCCAAAAGCAGAACCTTTTGGTACTTTTGTGTTTACAAAAGTACGGCCTTTTTCCGCCGCTTGGCGGCGGACATAACGGACAAAAAAGCCCCACCTGACGGTGGGGCTTTTTTTAGTGAACAGAGAAGGCCGCATTGATAACAAAAAGGCTACTCCCTATTGACAGCAGCCAGTGTGGGCGTTATAATATCGTTAGTCGATATCGTGTAACGATATCACATGGGGAGGGAAAATAAAATGCCCAAAAAGCCCATGGAGCTTTTGACCGAATCCATGCTTTATGTCCTGATGGCCTTTGCCCGTGGGCCGATGACAGGCTCGGAGGCCGCCGAATACATCGGCAGGCTGACGGGCGGCCGCGTCAGGCTGGGGCCGGCCACCTTATACACCCTGCTGTCCCGATTCAGGGAAGAGGGCTATCTGGAACAGACCGAGGTCGACGGCCGCCGCCGTACCTATGCCATAACCTCCTCGGGCCTTATCGCCTATGAGACCGAGCTGGCCCGTCTAAGGGCCTGCATTTACGACGCCGAAAAGTCGGGAAAGGAGAAGAACTCATGAAATATGTCTACCGCCTGTCACCCTGCCCCTCCTATGACGTAGCCTATACCGAGGACTGGCTGGGCAGAATGGCCGAAAATGGGCTGTTCCTTTCGGAAAACGGATTTTTCGGCGGCATCGGCGTGTTTGAAAAGGCCGAGCCGCGCGAAACGCGCTACCGTATGGTGGCCTCGCCCAAGGGCACCTCCATGTGGAACGATGACGGCGGCCTGCCTCGCGCCGAACAGCGCGACATGATGGCCGACGCCGGGTGGAAATATGTCTGCAACCGCGGCGACTTTTTCATCTACCGCTCATGCGACCCCTCATCCCCCGAGCCGGAAAGCGACCCGGCCGTTCAGGCTCTGGCCCTCGCCCCCCTGTCGAAAAGGCAGAAAAGCCTCCTTTTCACCCAGATATTTTATACGATATTCTATCCCCTTTTCTTCTTCCGCGGCAGTATGCTCATGCTGATGATAGAGGCCGGATCGGTCATTGTTCTTTCCGTATTGGCTCTTATAATCTGGTCTAACGTGACCGACGTCAAAAAGTATCTGGCCCTCAAAAAAATGACCACGGGCCTAAAGCGAGGCCAGCCTCTGAGCAAAATACCCCTCGGCGGCTACAGGGGGAGGCGTTTGCTCCTCGCGGCGAGGACGGCCCTGACGCTGTTCGTCATAATTCTCATAGGGGTCAATCTGCGCTCGGGCGACGTAGGCGTGACGCCGATAAACTTCGGAAACAAATCCATCTGCGCCATTGAAGCTTACGGCAAAGACCTGCCCTTTGCCGGCCTCGGCGAGATGCTGGACGGAGAATACAGCCCCATCGACATGGGCCGCGACGACCTGCGCTATAACTACATCAAGGAATGGAGCGATATGCTGGCCCCCACCTGCATCAAGCTGGCCCAGCACGGCGACGTCAAAAGCACGGACGGAGCCTATTCGGGGGCTTTGTACGTCTCTTATTATAAGACGGTCAGCCCCTTCGTCGCCCGAATCGTGGCCGCCGACATACAGCGGGCCGACCGCCTGAAAAACCTCTTCAGCTCGGACTATCAGGCGCTCAGGGCCGAACGCCCCGAGGGCTTCGACTATTTTGCCTTTTACAAAAGCGACACTTTTTATCAGACCCTTGTCATTGCCAAGGGCGACAGGGTGCTGAAGGCCGATTTCTTTTCTTTCAACGACCTGGGCGAGCACGCCCTTGACTTCTGGATAAAGCGCATGGCCGACAGCCTGTCTTAAAGGTGCTTTTTGTTACTTTTTGGCTTCAAAAAGTAAAATCTTTTGTTTCTTTTCCATTGGGAAAAGAAAGGTCTTGCTTCGTCACGAAGTGGCGAACATAAGGGAATTTTAAAGGCCCCGAGTGACCTCGGGGCCTTTCTATGTGCATTATATCCGCCGCAAGCGGCGGAAAGAGTTCGTACTTTTCGTACCCGAAAAGTACCAAAAGGGTTTACTTTTTCTGAAGAAAAAGTAACAAAAAGCAATTTATCTATCCTTCTTTGCGCCACAAAGCCTTCTAAAACATCAGTTGTCGCGCTCGGCGGCCACGGGCGCTTCGGCGACTATTGCTTTAGGCGCGTCGGGAACGAGGAAGGAACCGAGACAGGCCAGCGCGGCCAGAGTGACCAATATCCACAGCACGGTCGAAACGCCCGTGTTGTCGGCAACCCTGCCCAGCAGGGGAGAGACGACGCCGCCGAAGCTGGAGGCAAGACCCATCGTGATGCCCGAGGCCAGACCGATGTGGTTCGGGACGAACTTCTGTCCCAGCGCCACCGAGGGGCTGAAAGCCAGATTGAGGGACATGGCCGTCGGCACCAGCATTACGGTCGAAAGAATGACCGAGCGCGAAAGGGCCATGACCGACAGGCAGGGCACCAGCAGAACAAGGCCCGTGCGAATGGTTTTATTAAAGCCGTATTTATCGGCCAGACGGCCGCCGATGAGGGTGGCCACAGCGCCCGAAAGGGCCAGTATGGTAGTGACCGAGCCGGAACGGCTCTCGCTCTGCATCAGCACGTTCATCCAAAAGAGGGGCAGGAAGGTGCTCATACCCATGCCTATAGTCGAGCGGAGAAACACGACGCCGGTCAGCTTGATAAAGGATTTCCAGTCGTCCTTCTGTCCGGCGGCCTTGGCCGCCTCGGTGGCGTGGACTCCCTCGGCGGCAAACTCGGCAAAACGGCTGTTCTGTGTCACCATAAAGGCGGCCATCAGCAGGGGAGGCACAGCCAGCACGGCGGCGCCCTTGAGGCCGCCGAAAGCCGTTATCCCGGCCACGGCCAGCATGGGGCCGATAGCTCCGCCCATATTGCCGCCGACCGAGAATAGGCTGATGCCCTTGCCCTTCTTTTCGCCGGCCACATAGTTGGCCATTCGTCCGCCGTCGGGGTGGAAAAGAGCCGAGCCTATGCCCGTAAAGGCCACGGCTATGAACATGGCCGTATAGCTGTCAAGGAAGCCCAGCATGGAAATGCCGCAGCCGGCCATAAGTATGCCGAGAGACATAAGCCAGGGGCGAGAGGTCTTGTCGGCCATACTGCCGAACACCGGTTGGATTATTGAGCCTATCGAGCTGAGGGCGAAGGTCAGTCCGGCCGCCGCCGTGTATGTAATGCCCTTTTCGCTCATCAAAAAGGGCAGGATGGCCGGCAGAGCGCCGCCCGAAATATCGGCGCATAGGTGGCCCATCATCAGCAGGTAGCTGTAAGCGCCGCGTTTTAGCTTTTTCATTTCATATCCCCTTATCCTCGGGCCTGAATTTGTAGAAGCCCGACAAGGCCATTCTATCACAGTTGGCAGGCGCTAACAAGTGGATAACATAAAAAAGCCCCGACATTTGTCGGGGCTTTTTTCATTGCCCTTATGCCCTTTACCTTAAGCGCGGCCATGGGAGGGGGCAAGGGGGGATTTTTTATTTTTCAATCAGAGTTATATATCTCTGCATTATGGCGGCCGCCTCGGCTCGGGTGGCGGCGGCCTTGGACGAAAGCTCGGACTGCTCGTTGCCCTTGATTATGCCGTTATCCACGGCCCAGCTCATGGCGACCCACGCCCAGTCGGAAACCTCGGTCATGTCGGTAAAGCCCGTCAGCTCACCCGACGCCTCGGGCTGTTCGGCGTAGCGGTAGAGCATGGTGACGAACTGCTCACGGGTTATGACGGCGTTTATATCGCTGCCGTCGGAAACGCCGCTATCAACGGCCCATTTGACGGCCTCGTCATATGTGTCGGCCTTATGACCGTCAAGCCTTGCCAGAACGGTCATTATCATGGCGCGCGTCGTCGTCATGGCAGGGGCGAAGTGGGTTTCGTCGACGCCTTTGAAAAGGCCCTTTTCGACGGCGAAGGTCACGGCCTCCTCGTACCAGCTTCCGGCCTCCACGTCGACGAATATCTCGGAGGCCTTTTTGACCGTCTCTTCGGGCCTCTTATCCTCGGGCTTGGGAGCAACCGAGCCGCCGCCGATGGAGCCTCCTCCGCCGCCTCCGCCCGTGGAACCTCCGCCTGTGGAACCTGCGGAATATGTCAGGGTTATAATCTGGTCGACGCCGCTTGTGCCCGTCACCTTTTTGGTGACATTATTTCCGGCCTCTATCTTGCTTGCGTCAAGGGAAAACTTGCCGCAGTTTATTGTCAGGCTCTTGCCGCTGACGGTTATCTTCTCGCCGTCATAGTCCTTTTGCAGAACAATCGTGTCGCCGCTCTTGGCGGCCTCGACGGCCTCGGCCAGTGTGTCATATGATTTGTCGCCGATGGTGGCGGCGGATGCCTCGGCAAAGGCAAAGGTGCTGAAATGGTCGACGACAAAGGAGGCAAACCATACGCCGTTTTCCTGATAAGTATACGGAAACACTATCTCCGACAGCCTGCCGTCGGCGTAATAGTGGAGGATGTGGAGCTGGCTTGGCGAAATGCCGTCGGGCACGGGCATGGTTATCTTTATCGGCACATCGAGCTGACCCTCGGGGGCCTTGCCGCCGTCCAGCTTGAAATCGAATTGCACGGTGTTTTTATAGGCCCCGGGGATGACGGCCTCCTGCTCGGGCTTGGAGACGGTGAAGGTCACCTTTTCGGCGTCCTCGGCGGCGTTGAGGGCCGCGCCTACCAGCGAGACCTTGGAAGTGTCGAGGGATACACCCTCCTTGGCCTTGGCGTCGACGATGACGCCGCTCTTCTCCTCAAGGGTCTTGAGCTGGCCGTTGGCGTTTTTGTCCTCGTGGTCGGTCAGCATGGCGGCCTTGAGGGTATCTCTGTCCAGCTCGGTCACCTGCTGTATGGCGTTGTTGATATCGGCCTTTGTGGGATTTTCGGGGAGGTTATCGACGATGCCTTTAAGGTCGTTCGTCACCTCGGCCCCCGTCGTCTTGTAAACGGGGCTCCAGTCCGACAAGTCGCTGTTGGCGATGACCTCGGGGTCAGATGTCACCGCGTGAACCCTAAAGCGGTAATATCCCTCGCCGTGATTATTAAAAACATGGTCGGGAATACAATTCGGCTTGGTGGGAGCTAAACCCCCACACATCAAAGGATCTGAAAAGTTCTCGGCAGCCGACCACTGAAAATTAAAATCGAACTTATCTTTTCCGTCAACATCGTCACAACAGGCCGTTGTGTTCTCCCAGCGAAGATTTGTCGGAGTTTCAAGCTTGGCTTCGGGCTGAACATGGGTCTTTAAGGACGACTTGACGCCCTTGCTGTTCAGTATTTCCTTGTCTTCATCGCCTTTAGTCCTTAAAATATAATAATATTGGCCAGAAATAAACTCTTTGCTTTCTCCATCGAAGAGAGTAGATATTTCACCTCTGAAATAATGGTCATATAATTTAGGAGAAATATTTGTCACACTGATTTGCTTTCCTAAGGATGTAAAAGCCTCATCCGTGTCCTGCCCTTTTCTGTAAACATTCATTATATAACGTCCATTGCTGTCATAGCAGTTGTCCCAAACCATATCCCAGTTGTAGAGCTTGCGAGTGCCTTTGCGGCCGTCGCTGTATTCATAGGGCAGTTCTTCATTTCCGTCAGACCATCTGGGGTTAGAGGGCGTGGGGGCAAAATGGAAGGTCTTTTCTGGGGAGACGGCAGGGTCGCTGTCGAGAGTATTTACGCCGTCGCCCAAGAGCGTTACAGTGAAGTAAATGGTATCTCCGTCTTCAATAACATTTTCCGTCAGGTCGGCAAAAAAGGCCTTCCCTTTGCCGTTCAAAGGTGTTATTTCCTGGTAATTTACCTGCAAAGTTTTTAAAAGTATGTCTTCGGTCTCGGTTTTTTTGTAAACTTTCAGTAAATAATCATTTTCGCTATAACACCAACCATAATCAAAATACGCATACCAAAAGTCACGACGGCCAGTAACGCTGTTCATAGAGTTGTACTTCCACTCAAGCCCTGTCGGCGTGGGCAGTTTTGTCGGCTCGGCCGCGCGGCTGACGGGGGCCAGCGAGAAAAGCATGACAAGAGCCAGCGCCAGGCTCAAAAATCTTTTTTTCATTTTTCAATCCTCCTTTATTTCCAGCTGTCCGTGTTGCCCTTGGCGCCGAGGACGACCTTGGCGGCGAAGCTTGCGCTCTGGAAAATAATATTTTTTGTGGTCACGCCGCCCACGACGCATTTTTCCAGCTTTTCGGGCACATCGGTCACATGACTGCCGGCCTCCAGCAGAAAAGACCCCATGTCCGTGTAACCGGCCTGACGGTTTTCGCCGTCCTGAACATAGGCCAGCGTTTCGGGCAGGCGAATCCCTCGGGCGATGACCTTTCCGTCCTCAATGATGACAAGGACAGTATTTTTCTTTTCTCCCATTGTCATTAAACACCTCCAAAAAATAAGAGACCTATTTCGGTCTCATTATACTATTGAAAGAGACCGATTTCAACCTCTTTTTTCCCCTTTTCCGTGAAAAGGTGTGTATTACAGGGGTGTTTGCCGCGTTTTTCGCAAGTTCTAGATTTGAGGCCGAAAACAGTCTCTTAAAGCCGCCTTATATTCGATAAAATAGTTATATTCTATCGGATTTGAGGTGAATATTTTGAAGGAAGCGAAGGTGCTGAGCGACGATAAAATTGACATCGGCGCCAACATCCGCCGCGTAAGGCTGGAAAAGGGTGTGAAGCAGATAGAAGTCATCAGGCAATTACAGCTTTTGGGCTTTAACGTCACCAAGGAGACCATGGTAAAATGGGAGCACGGGAACAAGCATTTTCCCGCCAGCCAGCTCAAGGCCATAAAGGAAATACTCGATACGACATTTGATGAACTGCTGAAATAAAGGCCGTCCGCGTTCGCGGACGGCCTTTATCATATTCAATTTTGCCGACAAACGGTTTTATTCGGCCTTTTGCGCCATTGAGGGCGACGGCGTTTATCGGCGCGCCTCGCAGCCGCCCCATTCGACGGCGGCAAAGCCGACCCTCTCAAAGGGGACAAGCTCCTGCTCGGGTATCTCGCAAAATCTGTCCGAGCCTTTGAAAGCCATAAATACCCTGAGCAGGCTGTCGGGCTTCGGCGTTATTTCAAGTGGGGCGGCCCTGTGGTAATTGTCCGTCTGAAAGGATATTATATTATAGGGGTTGCCCTCCATGCGGGGCAGCCAATATACGATAAAATCATTTGCCTCGTCCTCGTTGAGGCCCAAAAAGGCCAGCTTTTCCTCCAAAAAGGCCGCCGTGTCCTCGCCTTTTACGCAAAAGCCCGTGGAAAAATCGGGCTGAAAATCATTTTCGGCCTCCCAGAAGAGGTAATTATAATTCTTTCCACCCACTTCAAGCCTGCCGTCGGGGTGAGCCGTCACCGTCCAGCCGTCGTCATATTTAGGATAGGTGCTCGTCAGGCCGTCGACCTCCAGCTTGACTGAGACATCTATCGTCTCCTGAGGGTAAAGCAGTATGACAGGCTTGGCAAGCACAGTTTCATTCGGATTTCTCGGGTCGAGAAACAGCAGCCAATAGAGTACAAACCCGGCGGCCAATAGCAGGGCCGCTCTTATCAGCACCTTTTTTAGGATATATTTGCTCATGTTGCCTCCTTATAGACAAAGGCCACGGGAGAAACTCCCGTGGCCAAAAAAAGGATTTACTTTACCTCAACAAGCTCGTATTCTCTGGAGCCATAGCCCAAAGCGGCGGCGCACTCGACGGTGTGGATACCGTTGCGGCTCTCGATGCGCTCGATAAGCTGGGGCTTGCCGGGATCGTCGGAGGAATAGACGAGGTCGAGGCAGGCCTGGTCAACGGCGATGGGATCGAGGGAGGCCAGTATGCCGATATCGGCCATGCAGGGAGGGGCGGCGTTGCTGGCGCAGTCGCAGTCGACCGAAAGGTTCTTCATGACATTGACATAGGCCATATTGCCCTTGAAATAGTTGATGACAGACTCGGCGGCGTCAGCCATGGACTCGAGGAACTTGTCATGGTCGGCCGTCCAAATCTTCTCGGGCTCGCCTGCGCCGTGGATATAAGCCTTGCCGTAGGAGGAAGCGACGCCGATGGAGAGCTGCTTGAGGGCTCCGCCGTAGCCGCCCATTCCGTGGCCCTTGAAGTGAGACAGGACGAGCATGGAATCATAATTTGCCAGATCCTTGCCGACAAAGTTCTTCTTTATGACCTTGCCGTTGGGTATCTCCAGCTCCATGTCGGGGCCTTCGGCGTCCAGCAGGTCGACCTTGAAATGCTTACTCCAGCCGTGCTTGGCCAGCAGCTTGACGTGCTTTTCGGTGGTGTCTCTCTGGCCGTCATAGGCCGTGTTGCACTCGACGACCGTGCCGCCGACAGCCTCGATAACAGGCTTCCAGAAGTCGGGGCCGAGGAAGTTTTTGTTGCCGTCCTCGCCTGAATGAAGCTTGATGGCGATGTTGCCGGGAAGCTTGACGCCCAGCATATTATACAGCTTGAGCACCCCTTCGGGGGTTATTTCTCTGGTGAAATAGACTTTCGATTTCATACCGAAGCTCCTTTTTTATTATTTAATCATATTATACATCATGGAGTGCGCTCCATGTCAAGCTTTTATTCGTCATATCCCATAAAGTCTTTCAACCCCATGACAACGACGCTGCAATACTCCCTGACATAACAGTTGAGGGGCACCAGCCCGATATCGGGCGTGGGGGCAGGAAGACTGTAGGCCTCTATGCCGAAACGGCCGAAAATCTTCTCGGCCCTGTAAAGGTGAAACTCGGATGATACGACCATGACCTCCCCCTCAAGCCCCAGCTTTTCCATAAGGGCGACCGAAAACTTGATGTTCTGTGCCGTGTTGTGGGCCTCCTCCTCAAGATAGAGGCGGCTCTTGTCGATTCCCTTTTCCAGAAGGTATTTCTCCATGGCCGAGGCCTCGGTGACCGCCTCGTTGGAGCCTTGGCTTCCCGTCAGCACGGCGACGGCTTCGGGGTGGGACGCCATATAATCATATGTCACGTCGAGACGGGAGCGCAGGACGGCCGAGGGCCTGTCGCCGTTGAGGCCGGCCCCGAGGACGACGAGGACGTCGGCGCTGTCGGTGGGGTTGCCGCGGCTGCCGCCGAAAATAAGGCTCTCAATCCATATGAAGGAGACAAGGCCGATTATGATGAACACTCCGGCCGATATCCATATGGCCTTGGCGATATTTTTCATAAAACGGCTTTCAAAGGGGCCTGTCAGCCATACGAGAAAGGCCATGCCCACAAAGACGAGGGACGAAAGATTCAGAATAAAGCTGACGGGTGGCGCCAGCCGTCCGATTATAAAAAGCAGGGCCGCCGTCAACGCCAGCCCCACGCATATGCTTTTGCGGCGCTTCATAAATGCTCGGTTTTTCCTCCTGATAATATTTTTGCCTTTTCGACCGCGAAACAGTCCTTTCTGTTCCAATATTATAAAAACTTAATAGTTTCAAAGGGAAAAACGCCCTGCAAAAAGCTCTTGATTTTGCGCGTGCAGCATGATATACTGTTACCATTCTGTTATGGAGGAAGAAAAGTGGACGACGGCTCGGACAGTGACAGTACGCATATAAGTTTTGTTTTAAAGCATAGTTATACCTTTTAAAGAGGTATAGCTATGCTTTTTGTCGTCTTTTTCAGAATACCGCCAAAGTAAAGAAAGGAAAACCATGAACGACCAAGCCATTTTAATCATCATTATCGCAAGCATCATCATGTCGGCCTTTTTCTCGGCTTCCGAGACGGCCTTTTCCTCCCTCAACAGAATACGCGTAAAAAGCATGGCCGAAAAGGGGAACAAAAGGGCCGCCCTCGTCCTCAGGCTGGCGGAAAATTACGACAGTCTGCTTTCCACCATACTCATCGGCAACAATATCGTCAACATTGCCTCGGCCTCGCTGGCCACGGTGCTTTTTGTCAAGCTGATGGGAGAGGAGCTTGGCCCCGGCCTTTCGACGGCCGTGACGACGGTGGCAGTGCTTATATTCGGCGAGGTGACCCCAAAAAGCATCGCAAAGGAATCGCCTGAAAGCTTCGCCATGTTCTCGGCCCCCTTTTTAAAGGCCCTCATGACATTGCTGACACCCTTTAACTATGCCTTTACCCAGTGGAAAAAGCTGCTCTCCCGTGTTATAAGACCGTCGGGCCAAAGCGGCATAACCGGAGAAGAGCTGCTTTCGATAGTCGAGGAAGCCCGAGAGGAGGGCGGCATCGACGAGCAGGAGGATATGCTGATACACAGCGCCCTTGAGTTTACCGAGAGGGACGCCTCCGATGTGCTGACCCCGAGAATGGATATCACCGCCGTCTCAACCGATGACAGCGAGGAGGAGGTCGCCCGTCTGTTCGAGGACACGGCCTATTCGAGGCTGCCGGTTTTCGAGGGGACGATAGACCATATCGTCGGAATAATCTACCAGAAGGACTTTTACAGCCGCGTGTACCGCCGCGAGGGCAAAATGGACGATATCATCCGTCCTGCCCTGTTTGTCCCCCAAAACAAAAGGATAGGCGCGCTGTTGAGAGAATTGCAGAGCGCCAAAATCCATATGGCTGTCGTTCTTGACGAATACGGCGGCACGGTCGGTATAGTAACCCTTGAGGACATACTGGAGGAGCTTGTGGGCGAGATATGGGACGAATACGACGAGGTCAGCCATGAGATAGAAAAAATATCTGAAAACGAGTATCTGATATCGGGCGGCGCCGACACGGAAAAGGTCTTTGAGGCTCTCGACATAAATGCCGAGGATGACGCGCCCTCCGTCCTGAACGGCTGGATAATGGGCCGTCTGGGCCGCGTGCCGCGCGAGGGAGATTCCTTTGAATATGAGGGCTGGAAGGTAACCGTCAAGGAAATGACCGAAAAACGAGTGGACAAGGCGCGGTTTACTTCACTGAAAGTATAGGAAAAAGGAGCGCCCTCAGGCGCTCCTTTTCCCATAAAAATTTTCAATTTTTATGGGTACCCTTTTCTTAAATAGATTTTGCCGGAATAAATCCGTCAAAATCGTTACGCCGGACTTCCGGCGAGGGCGTCATTAGGCGCCCAAAGTTGTGCAAGCACAACTTTTAAAATAAATCCAAATTATTTTTCAAGGTCGGCAAAAGCGTCCTTCAGCCTGTTGAGGGCCTCCTTGACGTCGGCCATGGGAGAGGTCAGGCACATTCTCCTCCACAGCTCGGGCTGGTGACCGCCGCCGAACTGGGCGCCGTTGGAAAGCACAAGATGGGCCTTGCCGCAAATCCTCTCGTCAAGCTGCTGGCTTGTCAGGCCGTAGCCGCGGAAATCGAGATAGAGGACATAGCTGGCTTCCGGCCTGTTGACCTTCAGCTTCTTGAAGTTCTTGGAGATGAAATCGCAGGCGTAATCCACAAGGCTGTCGATATACTGGTTCAGCTCCTCCACCCAGTCGTCGCACTGCGTATAGGCTGCGGTTGCGGCGGCCACGCCGAAGGGACTGAAGCCGGAAAAGCCGCGAGAGAGTTTTTCCTTCAGCTTGGGGTCCTGAATAATCATGTTGGAAACGCTCAGGCCGGCGATGTTGAAGGTTTTGGCCAGACCTGTCAGGGAAACGACCATCTCGGGGCCGACAGCCTTGGCCAGAGGCACAGGATGGACGCCCTTGCGGGCTATGTCAAGGTGAACCATGTCGGCAATCATGTAAACGCCGTTCCTGCGGCAGATATCGGCAATGCGCTGCATCTCCTCGACGGTATAGCAGAAGCCAAGGGGGTTGTGGGGCTGAACGATGATGAGTGCCTCGTTGTTCTTATCCTCGGCGGCCTTTTCAAAGGCCTCCCAGTCGACGGTGAAGGAGTGGTCGGGATGCTCGATAAAGTCGATGCCGACAAACTTTCTGCCGAGGGGGGTTATATCGTTGTCAAAGCCGTAGCTGGGGGTAAAGACAATGACGCCCGCGCCCGGACGGGTCAGCTTTTTGACGGCGTCGGCCACGCCGGGATGGGTGCCGTGATACTCGATGATATCGTCGATATCAAAATCCCAGTCGAAGTGGACATGGAACCACCTTTTAACGGCCTCATAATAGGCCTTGTTGGCGCCCGTATAGCCGTAGTTGGGGAAATCGGCGGCCTTGCGGCAGGCCTCAACGATGGCCGGGGCTATATCAAAATCCATATCGGCCAGGAAAAAGGTCAGGGTATCGTCAGGCACCTTGCCGTCCTTATAGCCCATTCTCTCGCCCATGTTTTTAATCATATCGGATTTGTACTCGTGATGAAGGGCATACTTCATTGAATAGCTGTAAGGGTCGTTGATGCGGTCATGTACCTTGTCAAAATTGTACTTCATAAAAGTGCCTCCTTTATATTTTAATATAAGAGTATTTTAGATGCTAAATACAGACTTGTCAACATCAAAATATATTTGCCGCCTATTGCAAAAGGGCGTCGTATTTGGTAAAATAAGGGCATAAAATCGGAAAGGAGGGCCTGATATGCTGGAGGGTCTTTTTGTAACCGTGACCGGCTTTAGCAATTATCTCAATCTGGCTCCCTTTGCCATCGGCGCTCGCCTCATCTGCGTCAAGGAACCGACAAACCCCTATGACGATGACGCCGTAAAGGTCATCGCAACCGACGGGCGCACGGTGGGCTATCTGGCCAACAACGCCGCTTCAAAGGCCAACGGGACTTTGACGGCCTCCAGAATATACGACAGGGTGGGCAAGGTCTTTTCTGTCGAGGTCTGCTTTACCACCCGTACAAAGGTCATTTGTCTTATTACAGAGACGGATTGCGGTATGCCGGCCGGTTTAGGCGACATAAAATAATTTTTATCCTTTATTCCCCTGGCCTTGCCGAAGGCTATCGGATCGAGGGCCGCCCATATCATTACAGTTCCCAAAAAAAGTACAAAATGTAAGTCAAAAGCTGTGCTTTCACAGCTTTTTTAATTCGGAGATGGAAAAATGCTGAACATCGTCCTGCATGAGCCGGAGATACACTTCAACACCGGCAACATCGCGCGCACCTGCGGCGCGACCCACACGCGCCTGCACCTTATAAAGCCCTTCGGCTTTGAGATAACCGACAAGCACCTGAAAAGAGCCGGGCTGGACTACTGGTATCTTGTCGACATTACACAATATGAAAACCTTGAGGACTTCATGTCCCGAAATGAGGGCGCGAGGATACACTACGCCTCCACCAAGGCCCCGAGAAAGCATACCGAAGCCATTTTTCGCGATGGCGACTACATCATGTTCGGCAAGGAATCGAGGGGCCTGCCCGAAAGCCTTTTAAAGGCCCATTATGAAAGCTGTATCCGCATACCCATGGTGGAGGCCGCCCGTTCCCTCAACCTTTCCAACTCGGTGGCCGTCATACTTTACGAGGCGTTGCGCCAGCTTGATTTCCCCGGCCTCAGCGCCGAGGGACACCTGACGGGCAGAGAAGAGTGAAAAGAGAAGAGAGAAGGGAAAATGTGTTTTGCGGAGCAAAGCATATTTTACAGTAAAGGCTTTTTTCTTATTTTGAACAAAAAAATTTGCTTATTATTGATTATAGTGATAAAATTAACCTGTACGGATATGTACGAACGTCTTAAAAATTTTAATATAGGAGATGTATATCATGGCAAAAATGATGGATGCGCTGGTTAAGCCCGAAAGAGCTCCCGGTCTGGTACTGACACAGGTGCCCGTCCCCACTCCCGGCCCCGGCGAGGTTTTGATCAAGATACGCAAGACGGCTATCTGCGGCACCGATGTGCATATCTACGAGTGGAACGGCTGGGCGCAGGAGAACCTGAATCCCCCTCTGACCGTAGGTCATGAGTATATCGGCGAAGTCGCCGAGCTTGGCGAGGGCGTCACCGGCCTCAAGATAGGCCAGCGCGTTTCCGGCGAGGGCCACATCGTCTGCGGCCAGTGCTATAACTGCCGCACGGGCAACGGCCAGTGGTGCAAGGGCACAAAGGGCGTCGGCGTCAACCGTGACGGCGCTTTTGCCGAATATCTCTGCATCCCGGCCACAAACGTTATTCCCATTGAGGACGATCTGCCCGACGATATTGTCTCCTTCTTCGACGCTTTCGGCAACGCCACCCACACGGCTCTTATGTGGGATCTGACGGCCAAGAACGTGCTTGTCACAGGCGCCGGCCCCATCGGCATCATGGCCGCGGCCATCGCCAAGTTCTCGGGCGCCAGAAGCGTCACGATAACCGACGTCAACGAGTATCGCCTTGATTTGGCCAGAAAGATGGGCGTCACAAGGGCCGTCAACGTGGCCAAGGAGAACCTGAACGACGTAATGAAGGATCTGGGCATCGTCGAGGGCTGGGACATCGGCCTTGAGATGTCGGGCGCCGCTCCCGCCTTCAAGCAGCTTTTGGGCGCTATGATGTGCGGCGGCAAGGTCTCCCTGCTGGGCCTGATGGGCAAGCCCATGGAGACCGACTGGAACGAGATCATCATGAAGGGTCTGAGGCTCCAGGGCATCTACGGCAGAAAGATGTTCGAGACATGGTATCAGATGAAGGCCATGGTTCAGGGCGGCCTTGATTTGGAGCCTATCATCACCCACAGATACCACTACACCGAGTTCGAGAAGGGCTTTGAGGCCATGATTTCGGGCAACTCGGGCAAGGTGGTTCTCGACTGGACGACAAAGAAATAAAAATCTGAAAAGAGGTAATACAGAATGAACGCCAAAGAAGCACTGAGCTTTTACCACTCGGAAGTCGAGGGTATAAAGGAAGCCGGCACATATAAGGACGAGCGCATCATCACCACACAGCAGCAGGCCCGCATCAACACCACAAAGGCCAAAAACGTCGTCAATATGTGCGCCAACAACTATCTTGGCCTGGCCAACGATCCCCGTCTGATCGAGGCCGCCAAGGAGAGCTATGACAAATGGGGCTTCGGCCTTTCCTCCGTCCGCTTTATCTGCGGCACACAGGAGATTCACAAGCAGCTTGAAAAGACCATCTCCAACTTCCTGGAGACCGAGGACACCATCCTCTATTCCTCCTGCTTCGACGCCAACGGCGGCCTGTTCGAGACACTTCTCGGCCCCGAGGACGCCATCATCTCCGACGAGCTGAACCACGCCTCCATCATCGACGGCGTCCGTCTCTGCAAGGCCAAGAGGCTGCGCTATAAGAACAACGACATGACCGACCTCCGCGCCAAGCTGGAGGAGGCCAAAGACTGCCGCATCAAGATGATAGCCACCGACGGCGTCTTTTCCATGGACGGCTATATCGCCAACCTGAAGGGCATTTGCGACCTGGCCGACGAGTACGGCGCTCTGGTCATGGTTGACGACAGCCACGCCACCGGCTTTATCGGCAAGCACGGCAAGGGCACGCAGGAATACTGCGACGTCATGGGCCGCGTCGACGTCATCACATCGACATTGGGCAAGGCCTGCGGCGGCGCTTCGGGCGGCTTTACAAGCGGCCGCAAGGAGATAATCGACATCCTGCGCCAGCGCTCCCGTCCTTATCTGTTCTCCAACACGCTGTCCCCGGCCATCTGCGCCGCTTCCATCAAGACATTCGAGATTCTGTCGGCCTCCACCGAGCTTCAGGACAAGGTGCATGAGAATGTGGAGTATTTCCGCGGCCAGCTGAGCAAGCTGGGCTTTGACGTCCTCGAAGGCGACTCGGCCATCGTGCCCATCATGCTGTACGATCCCAAGGTTGCCGGCGAGTTCGCCAACCGTATGCTGGAAAAGGGCGTTTACGTCGTCAGCTTCTGCTATCCCGTCGTCCCCAAGGGCAAGGACAGGATCCGCACACAGATTTCGGCCGGCCACAGCAAGGAAGACCTTGACTTTGCCGTCAAGTGCTTTGCCGAGGTCAAAAAGGAAATGGGCCTTTAATCGAGAAGCGTAAAATGCTTTTTGTTGCTTTTCCATTGTGAAAAGCAAGGTCTTAATTTTGCCGTGGGCGAACATAAAGCAATAATAAAAAGTCCCCGAGTGACCTCGGGGACTTTTTGTATTGTCAGCTGTTTTCCTCTTCGACCTTGAAGCAGGCCACCTGACGGCTGCCGTACATTTTCATTTGGGGCCTCTCTCCGGCGCAGCGTTCCATGGCATAGGGGCAGCGCGTGCGGAAGGGACAGCCGCTGGGGGGATCGATGGGGCTGGGCAGCTCGCCCTGAAGCATGATGCGCTCCTTCTCCTTGCCCTTGACGGGGTCGGGAACGGGCACGGCCGACAGCAAGGCCTGACTGTAGGGGTGCATGGGGTTTGTATAGACCTCGTGGCTCTCGCCAAGCTCGACTATCTGGCCGAGATACATGACGGCTATGCGGTGGGAAATATGCTTGACCATGCTGAGGTCGTGGGCAATGAAAAGATAGGAAATGTCAAGCTCCCTCTGTATCTGCTCAAGCAGGTTGATAATCTGGGCCTGAATGGAGACGTCGAGAGCCGATATGGGCTCGTCGCAGATGATAAACTTGGGGTCGAGGGCCAGCGTGCGCGCAATGGAAATCCTCTGCCTCTGGCCGCCGGAGAACTCGTGGGGATAGCGGCGGATGTGGTCGGGCTTGAGTCCCACAGTCCTGAGAAGCTGACTGACACGGGCGTCCATCTCCTCCTCGGTTTTATAGATGCCGTGTATCTTCATCGGCTCCTTTATTATCTCGCCAACCGTCATACGGGGGTCGAGGGAGGCGTAAGGGTCCTGAAAGATATATTGTATATCCTTGCGGAAGCTTTTCAGCTCATCGCCCTTTATCCCGGCGATATCCCTGCCGTTTATCTCGATGGAGCCGGCCGTCGGCTCGTATATCTTGACTATCGTGCGTCCGAGGGTCGATTTGCCGCAGCCCGATTCGCCCACAAGGCCGAAGGTCTCCCCCTTGTATATCTCAAAGGAGACGTCGTCGACGGCCTTGACCGTCTGTTTTTTGGCGAAAAGGCCCTTTGTGGCGTCAAAATATGTTTTCAAATGGTCGACCTTCAATACGACCTCGTCCTTGACTATATTAGCGGGCATGGGCGTTCACTCCCTTCTCGGCTCTGGCGTCGTTGAGCCAGCAGGCGCTTTTATGGGTGTCGCTGAACACCGTCTCGGGCGGCATCTTCAGCTTGCATATCTTCATGGCGCTCTCACAGCGGTCGACAAAGGGACAGCCGGCCGGGGGCTTGAGCAGGTCGGGAGGCGAGCCGGGGATGGGGACAAGGTCCTTGTCGTTCTCCTCGGGGTTCTTGATACAGGCCAAAAGGCCCTTTGTATAGGGGTGGTTTGGCGTATAGAATATCTCCTTATCTGTGCCCGTCTCGACAATCTTGCCGCCGTACATGATGTTTATGCGGTCGCAGAGGCTGGCGACGACGCCCAAATCGTGGGTTATCATTATAACGGCGCTGCCCATCTTCTTGCTGAGCTCCTTTATGAGGTCGAGAACCTGAGCCTGAATGGTGACGTCAAGAGCCGTCGTCGGCTCGTCGGCGATTATGAGCTTGGGGCTCATGGCAAGGGCCATAGCGATAATTATTCTCTGGCGCATACCGCCCGAAAACTCAAA
The DNA here is from genome assembly GCA_947648385.1 of uncultured Clostridia bacterium. Lineage (GTDB taxonomy): Bacteria > Bacillota > Clostridia > Oscillospirales > Butyricicoccaceae > RGIG1902. The sequence goes on along the minus strand of CANSNO010000008.1, from coordinate 28,548 downwards.
GGGATACTGGTCAAGCCTGGTCTCGGGGGAGGGTATGCCCACAAGGGTCATAAGCTCGACGGCCCTGGCTCTGGCCTGCCCCTTGGTCAGCTTTGTGTGGTTGAGTATCGGCTCCGTGAGCTGTTTGCCGATTGTTATGGTGGGGTTCAGGAAGGTCATGGGGTCCTGAAATATCATGCTCATGGTGTTGCCGCGCACCGACTGCATGGTCTTTTCATAGCTTCTCTTGCCGTCATAGTCGGAGGCGTTTATACTCTGGCCGTCGAACTCTATCTTTTCGGCCGTAACCGTGCCGTTGTCGGCCAGCAGGCCCATGACCGAATACATGGAGACCGACTTTCCGCTGCCCGACTCGCCGACGACGCCGAGTATCTCGCCCTCGCGGACGGCAAAGCTTATGTCGCGCACGGCGTGGACGGTTCCCTGCTCGGTGGCGAAATCCACCGTCAGGCCGTTGACTTTTAATATCTCATTCTGTTCCATCTATATCCTCCTTAAACCCTCTTGCGAGGGTCGAGAGCTTCATTGAGGCCGTCGCCGATAAAGTTGAGGCTGAGTATCGTCAGGCATATGGCCAGTACGGGCCAAACCATCTGTATGGGCTGGTTCATGATGAGACCGCGGGCCTCGCTGGCCATGGTGCCCCAGCTGGCCTGGGGTATGCTGATGCCTATACCGACAAAGGCCAGAAATGACTCGGTAAAGATGGCGCTGGGCACCATGTGGGTCGTTGTGACGATAATGGGGCCGATGCTGTTGACGACAAGGTGCTTGAAGAGTATACGGCTGTCGCCGGCTCCCATGACCTTGGCGGCCAGGGCGTACTCCTGCTCCTTGAGGCTCATGACCTGGGCCCTGACCTGCCTCGCCATGCCGACCCAGCCGCTGATACATATGGCCAGCAGCACCGAGAAGATATTGCTTCCGAATATCAGCATGACAAGGATAACATAGAGCAGAGTGGGCACCGAATAGATTATCTCCACAAGGCGCATGAGCACCATATCCAGCTTGCCGCCGAAATAGCCGCAGAAGCCGCCGTAGACCACCCCTATTATCAGGTTGATAAATGCCGAGGCAAAGCCCACCGAAAGGGAGATACGCGCGCCGTACATGACGCGGACAAATATATCCCTGCCGAACTTATCGGTTCCAAAGGGGTGCTGAAGGCTGGGCAGGGCGTTTCGGCTGGTCAGGTCCTGCTGGTCATAGGTATAGGGGCTGAAAATGGGGCCGAAAACGGCGAGCAGCAGCATAAGGCAGATAAATATAAGGCCTATTGTCGCCAGCTTGTTCTTTTTGAAGTTCTTCCAGGCGTCCTGAAAATATGTTTTGGCCTCCACGGCGATAAACTCGCTGTCCTTTTCGCTATCCTCCAGCTTTTCAAAAAGAGCGTCGTCCGCTTCTATGTCCTGAAGCTTTTTGTCAAATTGATTTTCCATGGCTGCCTCCTTATTTAAGCCTGACCCTTGGGTCGAGCATGGCGCTGATGATATCCGTCAGGATGCCGGCGACGATTATCATAGCCCCGTACATGATGGTCAGGGCCATTATCATCGTGTAATCGCGGCTTGAAACGCTGTTGACAAACTCGGCCCCGATGCCGGGAATAGAGAACATACTCTCGACGACGAAGCTGCCCGTCAAAAGGGTGGCCAGCAGGGGGCCGGCGCTTGTGACGACGGGAATCATGGCGTTTTTAAGGGCGTGCCTCACGATGACCTTTATCTGGCTTGTGCCCTTGCTGCGGGCCAGAACCATATAGTCCTGCCTGAGCTGCTCCTGAAGGCTGGAGCGCGTAAGACGGCATATATTGGCTATCGGCCCGAGGGCCAGAGCTATGGAGGGCATTATATAATGCTTCCAGCTTGTCAGGCCCACAAGGGGCAGCCAATCGAGAAGAAGGCCGAAGATGACCATGAGAAAGAGGGCGAAGAGGAAGCCCGGCACGCTGACGCCGACGGTGGCGAAAAAGGTCACGCAGCTGCTGACCCAGCGGCGCTTTGTAAAGGCGGCCACAGTGCCCAGCAGTATTCCGACGAATATGGCCAGGCCGAAGGCGCAGGCCCCGAGGGCCGCCGTGACGGGCAGGCCGTTTGAGATAATATCGGCCACCATCATGCCCTTTCTGTTGAGGGAGGTGCCGAAATCGCCCTTCAGGGCGTTGCCGAGATATATGACGAACTGCTCGCCCGTCGATTTATCCAGGCCGTAATGGGATATGAGCTTTTCGCGCACGGCGGCCGACACATGGCTGGTCTCGCCGGCAAAAGGCGAGCCGGGGATCTCGTGCATCAGAAAAAAGGTTATGGCCGCCAGAGCAAAGAGGGTCACAAGCCCGAAAAACAATCTTTTCAGTATGTATTTCCACATCTGCATGACAGGGAACGCTCCTATTTATTAAACATATTTTTCAAACCAATCCATTATCTCCCTGAGCCTGCGCACCCTGTGCTTGGGCTTGCCGATGCGCGAGAGGCTGTGGGTCTCCCCCTCAAACAGGCACATCCTGCTGGGAACGCCGAAATACTTCATGGCGACAAACATCTCGACCCCCTGATTTACCGTGCAGTTATAATCGTTGAGAGAATGGATGAAGAGTATGGGGGTTTTGGCATTACAAGCGTATTTATAGGGGGACTGCTCCCACATCTTTTCCATATCGGTCCAGGGTGTGGCCCCCGTCTCGTTGGCGTCAAAGGAAAAGCCTATCTCGCTGTCGCCGAAATCGTTTATCCAGTTGCTTATGCTGCGCTGGCTGGCGATGGCGGCAAAGCGGTCGGTGTGACCGACGATCCAGTTGCTCATAAAGCCGCCGTAGCTTCCGCCCGTCTCGGCAAGGCGGTTTTTATCTATCTGGGGATATTTCTCAAGGGCGTGGTCGACAAACTCCATAAGGTCTTTAAAATCGACCGTGCCGTATTTGCCCCTAAGGTCGGCAAACTCCTCGCCGTAGCCCTCTCCTCCTCTGGGGTTGCAGAAAAGCACGAAGTATCCGGCGCTCGCCATCATCTGCATCTCGTGCACCATGGCCGTGCCATAGGCCATACGGGGGCCGCCGTGGACCTCCAGAACGGCCGGATATTTTTTATCGGGGTCAAAGTCTATGGGCTTAAGGGCCCAGCCGTCTATCTCCACCCCGTCGCTGTCGGTAAAGGGGATATACTCGGCCTTGGCGATATATTTGTCCCTGAACAGCTCTCCGTTTATGTCGGTGCGCTTTGTCAGCTTTCCGCCGCCGTCGGTTTTTGCCGTGAAGATATCGGTAGCGCCGTTTGCCGGCTGGGCGTTCATGACTACAGTGCCGCCGTAAACGTCAAAGCCGATAACTCCGCCTCCGTCCATAGGCACCACCTTTTTCAGCTCGTTATTCCCGTCAAAGGAATATATCTCGGCGTGGGCGTGGGACAGACCGACGAAATATACGACGCCCTCCTTTGCCAAAAAGGTCTGGCCGCCTATCATGGCCGTGTCGCTTGTTATGCCGCGGCCGACGGCAAGCTCGGGGGTGTTCTGCCAGACCATCTGAGACTTGCCGTTTTCAAGGTCATAGCGGTAGATATCGGTCAGCTGGCCGCTTCCCCATTTCTCCATGTCGGAGGCAGTATAGACAAGAGTGGAACCCGTAAAGGCTATGGGGCCTATTTTGACCTTGCCGGGAGCTACGGCCTCGGTCGTCTTGCCCGTGGCCGTGTCATGGATATACAGCCCGACCGTCTTGGGCAGCATATCCTGCCAGCTGCATCCGGTATAGGCTATCCTTCCGCCGCTTACCGCCAGACTTCTGATATCAAAATAGGGGTCGGTCAGCTCTTTCAGCTCGTTCGTCTTTTCGTTATAGAGATAAAGGCCTGTTCTGTCGCCCGAGACAAAGCCGCGGTCGTTGCCCCAGAGGGGAAGCTCATCTATAACATGATAGTCAAGCTCCTCCTCGCAGACCTCTCTGTCGTTTTCGTCGGGGTTCAGCCAATTCCTGTTTCTCAGGATGGTCATGGCGTAAAGACCGTCGCCCGCCTTGACCGTCCGGCCGACCCTTTCGGCAAGCTGAAAGGCCTTATGTGCCTCGCCGCCCTTTATATTCAGGCGGTAAAATGTGCTTTTGGGACGGAGCTTATCGGGGATATCATCGGGAGTTCTTGTTGTGGGTATCAGCAATGTCTCGTTGTCGTCCCATATGGCGCTTCTGTCTTTGCCGAGGAAGGTCAGTTGGCTCGCCTCGCCGCTCTCCATATCATAAAGCCAGAGGTTATAATCGTATCCGTTCTTTTTGACGTCGGGAGTGTTGACGGTAAAAACGGCGTGTTTTCCGTCTGGGCTTATGACGACGTTGCCGGCGTTTTTTATCCTGCCTATATCCTCAATGGTCATTTTCTGCATAAAAAAAGATGTCCTTTCTCTGTTTTAAAAGCGCAAACAATCCCCAAGTCATTGGGGATTGTCAGCTTTATTTGATTTTAGTGAATATAAGCGAAGAAGGGTGTGGATCCGTTTGTGGTGTAGCCCTCAAAGCTTGTGCTGCGGAGGGCGGCCGTGTTGGAGTTGAACATGGGTATCAGATAGACCTGCTCCTGAATAAGATAATCCTCCAGCGCATGAGCGCTCTTGAAATACTCCTCGGTATCGGAAATCTGAAGGGTCTGCTCGTACATCTCGTTGTAATGAGCGTCGTCGACGGCGGCCTCAATCTGGTTGGCTGTCGTCCAAATCTGAAGCTGCTGCATGGCGACCGAGCTGTTATAGCCGTAACGGGCTATCTCAAAGTCGCCGGCGTCAAGCTGATCATAGAAAACACCCGACTCGACGCACTCGAACTCGACGTCGACTCCGATGGCCGACCAATACTGCTCGACCATTGTGGCCACGTCGCCGTGGATGGAGTTGTTGCTGTACTTATATTTGATGGAAAGGGGATTGCTCTCGGTATATCCGGCGTCGGCCAGCAGGGCCTTGGCGGCGTCGGGATCGTACTTTATCTCATAGGGCTGAGAATCGCGGTTTGTGCGGAAGTCGCCCTCGGCGTCGGAGCAGCCGTAGGGGACAAGGCCGTAAAGGGGAGTGTAGAAATCGGCGCCGAGAACCTCGGTGAGGGCTTCCCTGTCGATGGCCAGAGCCAGAGCCTTACGCACCCTCTGGTCCTTGGCCCACTCGGGGCCGTGGGAGGCGCTGTTGACAGCCAGGAAATATGTGCTGGCGACCTTTATGCTCCAAAGGGTGTCGGTGCCGGCATAGCCCGAGGCGTCGTCAAGGCTGACCGACAGGGCCACGTCGACGTCTCCCTTCTGGAAGGAGAGCAGCTGTGAGGCCTGATCGGTCATGACCATATAGGTCAGCTCCTCGCAGGTGACCTCGTCGGCCTTATAATAGTTGGGGTTCTTTACCAAAACGGCCTTCTCGTTGGCGTTTATCTCCTGAATGGTGAAGGGGCCGCTTGTGGGGTAGTCGCAGTTAAAAGACCAGAGGCCGTCATGCTGGGGAGTCGACTGAGGCACGGCTGTCCATGTGTAACCGCAGAGCAGCTGGAGCAGATGGGGGCAGGGGGTCTTGAGCTTAATCTCAAAGGTCTTCTCGTCAAGAGCCGTGGCGCCCACATAGCTGTGGTCCTCTGTGGTGCAGTCAAAATCATTGCCCATTTCAAGGGCCTTTTCCTGATATTCGGCGGCGCCCTCCACATAGTTGACCATTGTCGTCATGTTATAGACGGCGTCGGCGCCGAAGGACAGGCCCCTCAGATAGGCATACTCAAAATCATAGGCCGTCAGGGGAGAGCCGTCGCTCCAGACCAGACCGTCCTTCAGTGTGAAGGTATAGGTCTTGCCGTCCTCGCTGACGGTGTAATCCTCGCAAAGCTCCTTCTGGGGAACGGCGTTCTCATCGGAGCGGAAAAGGCCGGAATAAATGTGGGTCAGAACGTGGCTGTTGGCCACCTCGGTGTTCATATGGGGGTCAAGGGTGGTGAACTGGGTGCCGACGGCAACCTTGATGGAGGAATTGCCGCCCGTCCCTTCCTCGCCGGGCTGCTTGGCCTCGTCGTCCTTGCCGCCGCAGGCCGCGAAGCTCAGGGTCATGGCCAGCGCCAGCAGAAGCGCCAAATACTTTTTCATTGGATATCTTCCTTTCTTGCTATGTATCTCAATAGTTCCTATTGAAGTATAGGCCTATTATACTACATAATTTTTCATTGTCAAGCATTTTTTGAAATTTATTAAAGCCCTTATTTTTCACGCTTTGTTGATTTTGCAAACTTTTAATTATTCATTATATTCACCGTATATGCAGAATTTTGCTCTTGTGGCTGAAGCTTTTAGGAGCGACGCGCGAAAATTCGAAAAGGTTACAAAATGTAATTGCATTTCGCACAAAAAAGTGCTATATTTAACTCCCGGACAGGAGGATAAACCTTCATGACCGAAATGTGTGGCTTCACACATATATATAATAAACGGAGGAATTTGTTCATGAAAGCAAGAAAACTGATCGCCGGACTTTTATCGGCCCTCATGATTTTCAGCCTTACGGGCAATTTCGCATCGGTTGCGGCCGCAGCGGAGCAGACCGGTTATCACTATGACCAGTTGGACGCTCTGGAAAAGACCGTCTATAACGGCATCGGCCAAATAGACCTGACGACAGGCACGGCCGAATATGACCTGGCGCAAGACCTGGCCGCCGTGCCCTCGAACACCGAGCTGAACAGGGCGATGAACGCGGCGAGGTATGCCTATTACGCCGACCACCCCGAGGTGTTTTATGTCAGCTTCCCCAAGCTGACATTGAGAACGACTCAGGACGCAAGCGGCAACAGGCACATATACATCGGCTCGGGCCGAAACGCCAATTATTTTATCGACGCCTTTGCAAATAAGGCTGACGTCGACGCCGCCATAGCCGAGTTTGACGCCCGTGTGGCCGAGCTTGCCGACGGCGCCGAGGCCGTGACGGCCGAAGATGGCCAGAGCCTTCAGGCCGCGCAGATAAAATATGTACATAACGAGATAATCAAAAACGTCTCCTACCGTCTGGAGGACACGGCCGCCTACGGCAACGCCTCTCTTTTGGGCACTCCCTACGGCGTGCTTGTAAAAAAGCAGGGCGTCTGCGAGGGCTACGCGCGCGCCTTCAAGGCCGTCATGGACGAGCTTGGCATAAACTGCATCCTTGTTCAGGGCGTCCACCAGTATGACGGCGAGCTGGCCGTCAACCATATGTGGAACTATGTCGAGATAACCGACAGCTCGGCGGCACGCGCCGACGGCAAATGGTATGCCGTAGACGCCACGCTGGACGACCCGGAGATCCCCATAGTCAGCACGTCGGTGGAACACAACAAGTATCACAACAATTTCGAGCAGTACGGCGACGACGGCTTTGAGCAGGAAAAATATCTGCTGGCCGGTCAGCTGACCATGAACGACAAGCACTTTGAGGCCGAGGAGGTAAACGCCGCCGGAGGCTATCATTTTAGCTATCCTCGGCTTGAGGACAACGACTATACGGTCACCGCCGTCAGCAATGACCTTGACGGCTTCAAGGTCGTGGCAAAAGATGTCACAGGCGCGGCTTCCGAGGGGACTGTAACCGAGTATCAGTTTAACTACCTCGGAATGACGGTCACCCAGGCGAAGGAAAAGGGCATCTATATTGTCTGGCGCTATTATGAAGACAAAGACGGCGTTATATCCCCTATCTATAACCAATACGGAAGCTGGTTCTATCTCGACCCTGACGCCTACAGCATCAAGGAAGAAAACGGCTATTCCACAGTTCAGGAGGGCACGGTTCCCTATGTGGAAATAGCGGCAACCACCGTACCCCCCGAAGAAGATCCCCCGGCAAATAAGCCTTTTGCCAACCTCATATATCAGGGCGACGATTCCGGCCTTATAGCCAGAACGGGCATGATTTACAACAATAACCAGTCCAACTACGCGCCCCCTCCCTTTGTTTTAAGGCAGTCCCCCGCACAGACTGCCACCATCAATTTGAGCGACCGTTTCTATCACATAACGGCCGAGTTCGACGAGACTCTGGTCGCGGTCGATGATATCGGCGCGAGGATCGAGTGCCGCGACCGCTACGGCGCCGGCGTCACCGGAGCCGAATATTCCGAAATAAAGAATGTCACATGGGACGGCGACAAAAAGGTCGAGTTCGACATGAAGTTCTCCATGATGTATTCCGACAGCAACGTCATCTACAACATCCATCTTGAGGGCCTTGTGGGTCAGAACAGCCGCAAGGTTCCCAATCCCATCGTCTATACCACCCGAATAAAAGGCCCCTGCCCCTCCATCATGGAGCGCGACGGCAATTGGGACGTCTTTGCCAAGCCCACACTGCTTGAGGGCGACGATCTTTCGCTCAGCGGATGGGAAACCTCCAACGGACAGCCCGTTGACGAGCTTCTTTCGCACCGTCTGACTCTGGTCACCACCAGGACCACCGAGACCCAAAACGAGCAGATAGCCGAACAGGTGGAAAACAAGGTGACCGACAACATCATCAGCAGCGAAACCTACAACATCGCTCTTTCGGTCTGCAAGTCCATGATAATCAAAACGGGCGACAGGGTCAAGGTCCGCCTCGGCTTCCCCAAGGGCTACGGCCCCGACGATGAGGGAGTCACCTTTAAGGCCTACCATTTCTCAAGAGACAGTCAGGGCAATGTGACCGACGTCGAGGAAATCGACTGTGTCGTCACACAATACGGCCTTGTCATCACCTGCGACGCCTTCTCTCCCTTTATGATAGCGGCCGTCGAGAAGGACGAGACCGTGACCCCTGAAAGAACGGCCATTGTCACCGCCTCTGACGGCGGCACGGTCTCGGGCAACGGCCTTGACGCCTCCGGCATAGTTAAGTTGAACGAGAACGAAAGCCAAACGGTCACATATACCGCCAACGCCGGCTATCAGATAGAGTCAATCACCGTATGCGGCAGGGAGATAGAACTGACCGACGGCGATTCCGCCACCGTGACGGTAAGCTATGACGACATAGGCGGCAACAACATTGTCAACGCCAACTTTGTCGCCACCTATGTCGTGGAGAAAGAGCAGGCGAGGGGCGAAGCCCCCGTCAAGCCGACCGTCGAAAAGGCCGACATCACCTCCATGCCCACAAGCAGAAGCGTCACCGTCGGCGGCACCCTGACAATCGCGCCCACCGTGTCCGACGCTCCCAAGGACGGCGTCCAGACCTACCAGTGGTACAAGGACGGCGTCAAGCTGGACGGAAAGACAAACAAGACCCTTGAGATAAAGAATGTCACGGCAGACGACGCCGGAAAGTACACCCTTAAGGTTACGACAACCGTCGATACCGTAAGCGCCGAGGCAGAAAGCGCCCAGTGCGCCGTCACCGTGACGGCCAAATCGAGCGGCGGTTCGGACAGTTCCGACAGCTCCGACAGCTATACGATCAGCGTCCCCGGGGCCAAAAACGGTTCTGTCAGCGTCAGCCCCAAGTCGGCTGAAAAGGGCGATGCGGTCACCCTGACCGTCAAGCCCGACAAGGGCTATAAGCTCGGCAAGCTGACCGTCCTCGACAGAAACGGCAAAGCCGTTGAACTGACAAAGAAGAGCGATACCCAGTATACCTTCAAAATGCCCGAGGGCAAGGTGACCGTCGAGGTTTCCTTCGTCGAAAGCGTCCCCTCCGATAGCCTGATATTTACCGATGTTTCCGAGGGCGACTATTACTATGACGCCGTTCTGTGGGCCGTCGAGAATAACATCACCAAGGGCATAACGGCCGATGAGTTCAGACCCGGCGCCGCCTGCACGCGCGGCCAGACGGTCACATTCCTCTGGCGCGCCAGCGGCTCGCCCAAGGCAACCATCGCCAATCCCTTTACCGATGTTAAAGAAGGCGACTATTATTACGACGCCGTTCTGTGGGCTGTGGAGCATAACATAACCAACGGCGTGACGGCCGACGAGTTCAGGCCCGACGCCACCGTTACGCGCGCCCAGACGGTCACATTCCTCTTCCGCGCAAATGGCTCGCCCGTTTCCTCCGGCAGCGGCTTTGAGGACGTCGCCTCCGACGCCTACTATGCCGACGCCGTTTCCTGGGCCGCCGAGAATGATATCACAAAGGGCATAACGGACACTGCCTTTGTTCCTCAGGACAACTGCACGCGCGGCCAGATAGTCACATTCCTCTACCGCGACGCCAAGTAAGCATTAAAAATTAAGCTAAAAAAAGCCGTGAAGCGTATGCTTCACGGCTTTTTGTATTGCTGTTATTTTTCTTCGGGCTTCTCAAGAATGACAAAGGACACAAGAGTTTCTTTATGCAAATAGTTTTCCAGCTTAGGGTCGACATCGACTGTCTGTGTATTCATCTGAGAAATCGTCCAGCCGTCTTCCAACAGCTTATTGATACGAACAAGATATTTATTGTCGTTAATATCATTCTGTTCGGTATAATCGCGGCTGTTGCTTATATAGACAACCTTTTGCATTGTTCTCCTCCCTACCTGTGGTTCTTTTTAAAATGGTGGACGATATGGGGATCGAACCCACGACCTCAGCGTTGCGAACGCTGCGCTCTCCCAGCTGAGCTAATCGCCCGTATTTAATTTGACGGACAGCTTAAAAACATGGTGCCGGTGACCGGGATCGAACCGGTACGAGTGTTACCTCACGGGATTTTAAGTCCCGGGCGTCTGCCAATTCCGCCACACCGGCATACAGCTTAAAGATTATACCACTGTCAGGGCCTTTAAGTCAAGAGGGGAGGGAAAATCTCCCCTTTTTCGCCGTGGGGCAAGGAGTGACAAGCTTTACTTGGCGGCCTCTTCCACCATATCCGTGCCCCGACTGAGCTTATCCATGGCGTCTGTCAGCTTGACGACCATCAAATCGGCGGCCGAGGCCAGCTTCTCCTCGTCGGTTTCGCCGACGATGCTCTTGACTACGTCGAGATATTCGGTCATGGCCCGACAACCCGACTGTATTTCGACATGACCCTCGGCAAAGGCCTTGGGAGGCGTGTCAATGGCGGCAAAAGCGTCAAAGGGAGCTTTAAGCTCATCTAAATAGGCCTTGGCCCCTTCGGTATCGTCGGCGTCTATGCCGTCGGTCTTGGCCTGAAGCCTGAATATTTCATCACTCAACCCGTTTAAAGCCTCGATATACTCGGCCTCGGTCATATTGTCGCTTATGCCAAAGGCCGCCATGATATCGTCCTTGCGCTCAAATACCGAAAAAAGGGCAAGGATAACCACAACGGCCGCCGCGGCCGCCAGAATCTTTGTCTTTTTCATATCTTCCCCACGAAAAGCTTATTCCTCAAATACGGCCTTCAGGGCCGTCACGGTCTCGTTGTAGCTGTCCGAGACAAGCTTATAAAGCTCCTTTACCTTGGCCTCGTCATAGGGCGTGCCGGGGCGCAGAGCTTCGGTCAGGTCGGCGGAAACCTTGCCCAGCTTTGTATACGCCAGATTCTGGGCGACGCCCTTCATGGTGTGGGCGGCGCGAAAGGCCTCCTCCGTATTTCCGCTCTCCATGGAGGAACGCAGCAGCTCATAACTGCCGTCATCGAGAAACTTCTGACAGAACTTTTTTATAAGAACCTCGCTCCTGAGGCGGCCGAGGCACTCCTGATAATCACCGCCGAAAGCAGCGTACGCGGCTTCCAATGTCATTTTGACGACTCTCCTTTTAATGGTATAAGTTTTCCGACTATACCGAGACGCTTGGCGTCCAGCTCATCGCTCCACACCGAGCGGCAAATGGCGTGAACGGGACGCGCGCTGCCGTTCAGGGTCATATCTATATCGGTCTCGAAATCGGTCGTTTCCCCGTCGGTGCTGTCGGCCAGCTTCTTTATCAAAGCCTTGCCGCTGTCGCCGGCCGACAGGAAAAGCGTCTCCTTTTTCTTCGGATCGACAGTGAAGGGTGGAACGCCCAGCACTTCGGCCAGCCTGTGGCTGAGTCTCAGGCAGGCAGGGTCATCGCTGTAGGAAAACAAAAGCTCGTCGGTATATTGGCCGGTAAAGGCGGTTTTGGCCTGCTCGAACTCCAGCAGCTTTTCGGCGCGTCCGGTGACAGACACCTCATTCTTGCGAAGCAGCTCGTCGGTAATGCGGCTCAACTCGCGGTCGTCGTAGCCCGACTGGCTTGTGTCGGCAAGAGCCGCCTTGATATCCTCGCCGGCCTCCGAAAGACATTCAAGCAGCGTGGGGTTAAAGGCTCCGCACTCGCCGCCAAGTATCATCTCCATGGCCTTTTCGTGGCTGAAGGCCGCCTTATAACAGCGTTGGCTCGTCAGCGCGTCATAAACATCGGCTATCGACACGACCTGCGCCGTAATGGGTATGTCGTCGCCCTTGAGGCCGTCGGGATAGCCGCGGCCGTCATATCGCTCATGGTGCCAGCGGGCTATCTCATAGGCCGCCTTGACAAGAGGCTCGTTTTCCCAAAGGGGAAGATTGCCGAGCATCTCGGCCCCGGCCATGGAATGGCCCTTCATTATGGCGTATTCCTCGTCGGTCAGCTTGCCCGGCTTGTTGAGTATCCCGTCGGGAACCGATATCTTGCCGATATCGTGAAGGGAGGAGGCAAGGCTGACAATGGTTATGTCGTCCTTTGACATATAATAGCGTCCGCCCTTTGCCGACAGACGGGACAGAAGAAGCTCGGTCAGCTTGTTTATATGTAAGGTGTGCAGGCCGCTTTCGCCGTTTCTGAACTCGACGATATGGCTGAGAATGGCCACCATCATGGCGCTGCTTTTTTCCCTCTTATACACCTGGTCGGCCACAATGCCCATCAGCTTGCGCTGTTTGGCGTAGAGGGTGATGGTGTTCTGCACGCGCTTGAGAACGACGGCGGCGTCAAAGGGTCTCTGGATATAATCGGAAGCCCCCAGGTCATAGGCCCTCTCGATGAAATCGGGGGAGTTTTCCGAGGATATCATAATGACAGGCACATCGTCTATCCAGCGGTAGCTGTTCATATAGGACAGCACCTCGAAGCCGTCCATCTCGGGCATGACGATATCGAGAAGGACGAGGGAATATTCAATGGAGTGGGCCTGAAGCTCGGCTACGGCCTGACGGCCGTTTTCGACCCCGACTATATCAAAGCGTTCGCCAAGTATGGCCTCAAGGATAGCGCGGTTCATCTCCGAATCGTCGGCGATAAGTATTCTGTGTTTTTTATTAGGCGATTCCATATAGGCCGTCCTTTTCTTATTTATCTGGTTTTATTTCGGTTTAAAACGTCATTCCATAGATAGTTATATTATACATAATCAATTTGTTTTTGTAAAGAACAATCAAAGGCTCTTTGGCGGCGTCTTTCCCCGAAAAGAATGGAATTTAGTGCCTCCTTTGTTTAAAGGAGCCATATAAAAAACCTCCCTGAAACAGGGAGGCTTTTCGAGCGGCTTAAAAAGCGCAAATATTACCAGGTCTTTTCCAGCGTCAGCTTGAAATCGACCTCATAGGGATTGTCGTCGGCCTCGAGCAGTCCGTCATAGACCTCGCGGCGCTCCTGCGAGCTTTCCTCAGACCAATACTCATAGCCGCGGAGATAGCTGTCGACCAGTTCATCCCAGCTGTTGAACTTCTGCTGGACTGTCTGGGCTATCTCAAGGGACTTGTCGAGAGCCTCCTCGGCCGTATAATAACCGGCTATGTAATAGAAGCTCATCAGGTTGAGGGCGCGGCAGTAGTCCCAGCCGTCAATGGCCGTCGCGCCGTACTCGACATAATAGTCATAGCACTTGGCCATCATCTCGGCCGTATCCTCGCTGACGTCAAAACACTCAAGCACAAAAGCCTTTTTGTCCTGAGCCGAGGCCATGCCGTTGCTCTCGAGATAGTCCATATCGTCGGCAAACTGAAGGCGGTGACCCTCGGTCAGTATCCAGTCAAGGGTCTCGTCGGCTGTCTGCCTGTCGGTGACGCCCCACCACTCGTCAAGAGAGTTTATCTCAAGCTGGCGTGTGGAATCGTTCAGGGGCATACCGCCGTAAAGGTTGTAATTCTGTCCGTTGAGCTTTGTCAGGATAGCGGTAGAGGCGTTGAACCACCTGACGGTGTCGCTGTTTTCTATCCCGCTGTCCTCAAGCTGTCCGCCAAGGCCCTCGCTCTCGCTGAAAGTGGTCAGCGAAGCCTTGAGGGAGGCCAGATGGCTGTCGCTCCATTTGGCGGCCATAAAGCCGATGGAATAAAGGGCATAGTCGGTCTCAAAATAGACAATAGCCCCGTCGGCCTTGCTGTCCTCGGGCTGAATGGTGCAGGTGTAGCCAAAGCCGTTTCTGGCGTTGGACACCTCGAAATCGGTCAGCTCTTTCTCATCACTCGTGTTATAGCTCTGTTTGACAAGGGTCTCGACGCCGTCAAAATCAGTGGCGCCCATGGAGCCGTCCTTGGGGAACTGGAAGAAGAACAGGGCCTCGGTGCCCAGCTTTGTGCCGGCCACCAGCATTGTGTCCATGCCCACGTCCTGAGTTATCCAATCCTTATTGAGCTTTATCGTGGCGGTGCCGTTGGGGAGCTGAAAATCGCTCATATTCTCCAGCAGCTTCGCCCCGTCATCGGTCTTTTCTCCGCAAGCCGAGACAGATAAGGCCATGGCGGCCGCCAGAAGGGCAGCCGCCAGTTTTTTGACCGTTTTCATAATTATTACTCGGCTATCTCAGCGAATGTCGACAGGGAAGCCATAAGGGAAGCCTGATGATCCTCGTCGAACTTATCGGCGATAAAGCCGACCGAATAGATGGCGTTTTCCGTCTCAAAATAGACGATGGCGCCGTCGCAGGCCTGGCTGCCCTCGGGCTGGACTGTGCAGGTGTAGCCGTAAGCGCCTGTGGCATTGGAGACCTCAAAAGCCTCCAAATCCTTCTCGTCGCTTGTGTTGTAGCTCTGCTTGACAAGGGACTCTACGCCCTCAAAGTCGGTGGCGCCCATGGAGCCGTCCTTGGGGAACTGGAACACGAAAACGGCCTCGTCGCCCAGCTGTGTGCCGGCGACCAGCATTGTGTCCATGCCCACGTCCTCTGTTCTCCAGTCCTTGTTGAGCTTGATGGAAGCTTTGCCGTTAGGCAGCTCAAACTCGGTCATGTTCTCCAGCAGCTCGGCCGTCTTGTCGACGTCGGTCTCGTTGTCGTTTGTCTTGTCGTCGTTTCCGCCGCAGGCAGCCAGAGCAAAGATCATGCACAGAGCCAGAAAAGCGGCGCTGAGTTTTTTCAATGTTTTCATATCAAAATACCTCCGTTTTATGTAGGGGTCTTTGACCCCTTAAAATTTTTTACTTTTCAGAAAAGCTGTCCTTGCCTACGCCGCAGAGAGGGCAGACAAAATCATCGGGCAAATCCTCGAACTTTGTGCCCGGAGCAATGCCGTGATCGGGAGCGCCGGCGGCTTCGTCATATTCCCAACCGCACACATCGCAGACATATTTCTTCATGCAATATACCTCCGTTCGATTTTAATCATCGGCAGCTAAAGCCGCCTTGATTATTATACCGCCCTTTTTTGCGTAAATCAAGACTTAAGACTAAATATCTCAAAAAAAGTGACAAAAACTCATTCTGATATTTTATCCAAATTGATTTTTGTCACTTTTCAGTTAAGGTTTTTCATAATGTTTGCCCTTGGCAAACATTTTATCATGTCTCCGCAAGGGCGGTATATAATCGCCCTTAAAAGTCGTGCTTCATATAATATTCCAGCCGTCTGAAGGCCTTTATGGCCTCCTTTGCCTCGGGCTTCGGGTCGTTGGTTATCTCGCCGTCCACGACAAAAACGCCCGAACGCTCGATAACGCTGACATTGCGTCTCAGCTCGTTTCCTGCCTTCATAAAGGCCGTTCCGCCGTAGCCGCACTCCTCAAATATGCGGTTCATCAGAAAACAGGGGCTGAAATCGCCGCCGTCACCCTCAAAGGAGCCTCCCGTCACCTCTTTGGCTCTGTCGTTGGCCCAGATGACATAGGGGGTGGAATAATAATTGAAAAAGCCCTCGTAGGTGGAGCGGTCGATGTTGGCGCCTATCTCGTCATAGACATAGGCCCCGTCCCCAAGCCAGGGCAGATGGTCGCCGAAAAGCGCCACGACGACAGGCTCCTCCTCGTCCCTCAGGCTCTCTATAAGGGCCTCAATGGCCAAATCTGTCTGATTTATGCCCCATAGATAGTTGTTGAGGATATTATAGGCTCCGTCGGTATAGCCCTTGTTGACGGCGTATACGGCCGGGTCATAGACAAAGCCGTCGGCATAGGGGCCGTGATTCTGATATGTCACGGAAAAGTGGAAATAGGGCTTGCCCGTGGCCTTGTTCTCCTCGAACAGAGTCAGTATATCGGGGAAAAAGTCCTTGTCCATCATAAGGCCCACATTGTCGGTCTCGTACCTGTCATCGAAAAAATAATAATTGTCAAAGCCGAACCAGCTGTTGACGTTGCGCCTGTTGTAAAACCAGTCATAGCCCGGGTGTCCCCCCTCGGTGGTATAGCCCTGAGAGCGGAAATAGGAGGCGTATGTGGGTATCTCCCGTCGGTAGTTGCTCATATAGCTGTAGCCCGTGACAAAGGAACGCTCGGTGTCTATCGTCCCCCCGGCAAAGATATTAGTCACCAGCCTGCCCGACAGGCTCTCCTTTTGGAGCTTATGGAAATACTCATAGGGGTCGTCGCCGAAGTCGAGCGTCCCGAAATCGGAAAAATCGGCGTAGGCCTCCAGCATTATGGCGATGACATTGACCTTTTTGTCCTGCGGAATGTCGTCGTCGCCGTAAGAGGCCAGAATATCACGGCTCTCCCTTTCGTCATAGCCGTCGGGGGCTTTTTCAAAGGCGTTTTTTGCGCTGTAGAGAAAGGGATACATAAATCCGCGGCAGAGGAACTGGTCGCGGTCTGACCAGCGGCTCATATACCAGTAGTTGGCGTCGATATTCTCGGTGGCCGAGTATATTTTATCGCTGAAATACAGGGAGTTTACGCCTATAACGCCCGTAATTATCACGGCGGCCAGCAGTCCCAGCCTGACGGGAGGCCTCTTTATCTTGGAGCGGCACAAAAAGCCCGCCGCCGGCACGGCGGCGGCCGTCATGAGAATGACCATTATAACATCCCATGAAAATGTCAGGGTATAGTTGCCCGTCATGTTGGTGGCTTCCGAGACAAGAGCCATGTCGGCGGCGAGGAAAGGGTCGTTGCGGAGCAATATCTTATAATAGTTGACAAGGCTTCCGGCTATCACAGTCGCGCCCGAGATAAGCACGCCGCCCCACACCCTGTTTGTCAGCAGAAAGCCGAAAAAGGCCAGCAGGACACAAGGGAAAAGGTTGAGCGAGGCCAGCCCCGTCACGCCGAAATAGGATTTCAGCAACGCTATATTATATTCGACGGGGGCCGACGCGAAATAGAGGGATATAAGCCCCAGCCCGACGCCCCATAAAAGCAGGAGGGCCATATCGATAAGCCATGCTGTCTTTTTATTCTTTATCATATTTTAAAACCTGACTCGGGCGTCGCCCACCTTTTTCGTCAGGCGGCTTTTGTCAAAATGCTCCAGAAGAGCCACGGCGTATTTGCGCGAGGTGCCGAGGCTGTCGCGGAACTCGGCCAGAGTTACGCTGCCGCCCTTGTCTATCATCGAATATGCCAGCTCAAGGGCCTTATCATAACATTCGGCGTCGATATATATCTGAGGGTCGAGCCTGACCAGCTGCCTGTCGCCCAGCATGGCGTCCAGCACCTGAGCTTTCTGCTTGTCTCCGCCGACCATGTCGTCGGTGGCAGGGGGAGCATAGGCGGCCTTTTTATAGCTCACGGCTATCTGCTCCATCAGCTTTTGCAGCTTTTCCCCGGCCTCCACCTTGAAGGAGGCTATGGAGATAAGTCCCTTGACCTCCTTTATACTGCCCTTTTCGATAAAGCTGTCAAGCAGGCCGTCGACCGAGGCTATATCCACATCGGGAAGTATGCGCGTGCGAAGCTCCTCGCGCTTCATGCCCCCCTTGAGGGGATTCTTCTTGTGGAAATCGTTCAGTATGGATACCATGCCGTTTCTTATCTTTTTCACATAATCGGCATGGAGATATATGTCGCGGCCCACATGGACGGCTTCGCCCTTTTCGGCCAGCCCGTCGGCCATGGCTTTGGCCTCGTCAAGGGAAAAGGAGCCATAACGGGCCAATGTGGCTATATTTGCCCATTCGGGACTGCGGTCGGCAATAAGGCGGAGCAGTATATCGTTGTCGCTTCCCTCCAGCTTTATCCTCATGCCCTCAAGGGCGTTTTTGTCGTTGCGGCGGTGCTTGAGGGGGCAGGGGTCGATGACCTCGCCTCCTCCAACCGTTTCAAGGGGAGAATAGAACCTGACGACAAACCTGTCGCCCCTTTTTGCCGTCACGCTCTCCTCCAGCCTGAGCTGGGCCAGGCAGCTCTCGCCGGGGGCAAGGCTTTCCCTGTCCATCAGCACCGCCTTGCAGAGTATCTCTCTGGCACCGTGATAGAGGTGCAGGCGGCTGTTGTTCTTTATTTCACGTGTCGCCTCTTTAAGGCTTGTCAGGCGGACGTCGAGCATAAGGGAGGGTGTCATGCTGCCCGGCGCGGCGATGACCTCGCCCCTTTCGATATCCTCCTTTTTGACTCCGGCCAGATTGACGGCCACGCGCTGGCCGCCATAGGCCTCCTTGACGTCGTGGGAATGCACCTGTATGCTTCTGGCCTTTGTCATTATGCCCGAGGGGTAAAGCTCTATCTCGTCCCCCTCGCGGAGAACGCCCTCGATGAGGGTGCCTGTGATGACCGTGCCGTGACCGCCGAGGGTGAAAACCCTGTCGGCCGGCAGGCGGAAGGGACGGGAAAGGTCTTTGCCCTCGATGCTCAAAGCCATTTCCGAAAGAAGCTGTTTCAGCTCGTCAAGTCCCTCACCCGTAAAGGAGGAGACGGCCATCATGGGCGCTTTCTCGAGGAAGGTGCCCTTTACGGCTCCGGCCACGTCCTCCTTGACCATCTCCACCCAGTCGGGCTCGACGGTATCGCACTTGGTGATGACAATGACCCCCTTGTGTATATCGAGGAGGGAGAGAATGCCGAGATGCTCCACCGTCTGGGGCATGACACCCTCGTCGGCGGCGACGATAAGCATGGCGATATCTATTCCGCCGGCTCCGGCCAGCATATTTCTGATAAACTTTTCATGCCCCGGCACATCGACTATACCGGCCGTCACGTCGCCGGGCAGCTTGAGGCTGGCAAAGCCAAGCTCGATGGTTATGCCCCTCTTTTTCTCCTCGGCCAGCCTGTCTGTGTCGGTGCCCGTCAGGGCCTTTATCAGGCAGGTCTTGCCGTGGTCGACGTGCCCGGCCGTGCCTATGATGACATTTTTCATGCTTTCACCCCACATATGTCCTTGAGGGCCTCGGCTATGCGTCCCTCGTCGCCCTCAAGGAGCGTCCTTGTATCAAAAACGACCCTCTCCCTGACAATGCGGCATATGATATTATGCTCTTTTCTGAGCCTCTCCTCCAGCGCCGCCGCCGAAAGGCTGTCATGGCTGACCTCGACGGCCTTTGTGTCAAAGAACACCGAGGGTACCGAGCCTCCGCCCACCTGGCTCTTTTCGTCTATAACGGCGGCTTTGAGACCCTTTACGCCCTTCAGCCTGTTTTTCAGCCTGCGCGCCGCCCTGTCGAGGGACTCGGTATCACGGCCTATCATGGCGAGGGTCGGTATATTCTCCTTGGCCGAGCCGTCCAGATAGGCTCTCAAGGTTTCCTCCAGCGCGGCAAAGGTCATCTTGTCCACCCTGAAGGCCCTTGTCAGGGGGTTCTTTTTCATTTTCTCGATATACTCTTTTTTGCCTATTATGATACCGGCCTGGGGGCCTCCCAGCAGCTTGTCGCCGCTGAAGGATATCACGTCGGCCCCGGCCGCCATGGCCTCAAGAACCATGGGCTCGTCGGTTATTCCGGCCTCCCTCATGGAGGACATAAGGCCGCTTCCCAAATCGTATATAACGGGTATGCCCCTCTCGTGGCCGATGCGGCACATCTCCTCCAGCGTAACCTCCTCGGTAAAGCCCGTAACCCTGAAATTGCTGGTGTGTACCTTGAGGAAAGCGCCTGTGTTTTCGGTCACTGCGTTTTCATAATCATAGGGGTGGGTCTTATTCGTCGTGCCGACCTCCACAAGGTATCCGCCGCTTCTGGCCATGATATCGGGCACGCGGAAGGCGCCGCCTATCTCCACAAGCTCGCCCCTCGAGACGACAACCTCCTTGCCCTCGGCCATCGTGGAGAGTATCAGCATGACGGCGGCGGCGTTGTTGTTGACCACCATGGCCCCCTCGGCTCCCGTCACGCGGCGAAGCAGCTTTTCGATATGGCTGTAGCGCGAGCCGCGGCGTCCGGCCTCGACGTCGTATTCAAGGTTATTATACTGTCTGGCCGCCTTGTAGGCCGCCATGGCCGCCCTTTCGGACAGGACGGCGCGGCCGAGATTGGTGTGCAGCACGACGCCCGTGGCGTTGACGACGGGATGCAGGTGGGGGGCGAATATGGCCGCCAGCTCTCTTTCTATCTCCCTTGCCGTGCCCTCTATCGTGACGTCGCAGTCTCCGCCCGAAAGCAGGGCGGCGCGCTTTTCGTCTATCCTCTCCCTGGCGCATTCGGTCACCATGTCGCGGCCGTATTTTTCGCACAAAGGCCCGAGAAGAGACACAATCTCGTCTATTTTCGGAAGCATCCTGAGTTTTGCCTTGTTATCCATGTTTGTACTCCTTTATATGTAAAGAGTTATTATCCTTCCGCCCATAAGGTTTGCCGGGGCAAACCTTATATCATATTTCTTGCGGAAAAGCAAAGAAATATATAATTGTACTCATAAAGTATATTATATTTTTCCCTCAAAGACAAGGTTTGCCTTTAAATACTTAAAAATTTGTTAATGGTGTGGACATTCCGAAAAGTTTGTAGTATACTCATGTTCGACAAAGGATATTTGCCTTTAATAAAAGGGTTCACAGAATAGAGGTATGAACATGACGGTTTTAAAAAGGCTTGTCTGCGTTGTGGCCTGCGGCCTGATGCTGGTCTCGCTGTTTCTCTACACGGGCAGGGCCACGGCCGATGATGAAATGAAGTCGGCCTTTGACAGACGAATCGAGCTTTTTGACAAAATGAAAAACAGCTAAAAAAATCCCTCGGGCATTTCCCGAGGGATTTTTATTTTTTATCAGTCGACGACGGGTTTCTCTTTGTGGGGCTTGAAGGAGGTCGTCCACTTGCCCGACATATATCTGGCGATAACAAGGCAGGTACGGACTATCTGGTCGGCGACCAGAGCGTACCACGCGCCGTGGAGGCCCAGCTCAAGCTTGTTTATCATAAAGATAGCCAACGCCGGGCGGAGCAGCAGGACGGTCAGCATGGTGACCATGGCGGTATACCTTGTGTCGCCGGCTCCTCGCAGCGCGCCGGACAGAATGAACTGGGAGGCCTGGAAGGGCTGGATAAGGGCGACCATCGAGAGTATCGAGCTGCCGGTGGCGATAATGGCGGCGTCATCGGTATAGAGGCCGAGGACGAACTTGTTGCAGGTAAAGACAAAGGCGGCTATGGCGATGGCCGTATACATACCCACGCGCTGGGTGCGTTTGGAATAGTGCATGGCCATGTCGGGGCGGCCCTTGCCGAGGCTCTGGCTGACCAGCGACGTGGCCGAGGTGGCGAAAGCCTGGCCGTTCATAAACGTAAGGGCCTGTATGTTCATACAAATCTGGTGGGTGGCGTAGGCGTCGGTGCCAAGACTGGTTATCGTCTTTGTGAAGATGATGACGCCGATACGCATGGCCAGCTGCTCGAACATGGAAGGCACGCCTATCTTGGCGATATTCTTTATGGTGGGCACGTCGGGCCTTATGCTGCCCTTGGGGAACTCAAGACGGACATACTGGCTCTTTTTACGCACGGCGATGATAGCCATTACGCAGGCCGCCGCCTGTCCCATAACGGTGGCGATGGAAGCGCCGGCGACCTCCAGACGGGGGAAGCCCATACGGCCTTCAATCAGCAGATAGTTAAAGATGATGTTGATGACATTGGCCGTGGTGTTGTATATCATAGCAGTTTTCGAGTCGCCCGAGCCGCGCAGGGAATTGGTGATGGCCGTCGTCATTGAGACGGTTATCATTCCGATAAGCTGTATTTTCAGATACTGTGTACCGGCGACGATAACATGCTCATCGACATTGCCGCCCATGAACTCGACAAGCTGGCGCGAGAAGAATATGCCGACAACGGCGAAAACCACGCCGAAAAAGGCGTTCAGCATAAAGGCCTGGCGCAGAACCAGCTTGGCCTTTTCCTGGTTTCCGGCGCCGCGGTGGCGGCCGACCATGGCCATGGTGCCGACGTTGAGGGCGATAAAGGCGGTGGACAAAAGAAACTTGGGCTGGGTCGTCAGGCCGACGGCCGAAATGGCCCAGGGGCCGAGGTTGCCGACCATCATAAGGTCGGCCATGGACGTAAGCTGCATGAGCATCAGCTCGACAAAGGCCGGCCAGCCTATCCTGAGTATGTCTCCGTAAAGCATCCTGGATGTAACGCCGTTTGGCAGCGCGCCTTTGACCGATGCTTTGTCAAAGGGCTTGGTCGTATCTCCGGCGGGAAGCGAGTCAAGGGTCGTCACGACCCTCTTGCTTTCAGGAGGTGCGGCCTGCTCTTTCTTTTTCTCTTCCACAGAGCATCACTCCTTTTCTTGTTCTTCATTTTGTTTATTTTTAACTTAAGTATTATATCATAAAACGATGGATAATTAAACACCTACTTATTGGTTTTTATAAATAAATTTTGATTGAAAAAAGCGTTAATTTGTACTATACTTACTATATATTTTAACGAGAGGAGCACAAATATCATGAAATATGTGACCGAAGGCTATCAGCCGGCCGACGCCCTCAGGTTCTTTGAGGACATCAGCGCCATACCCCGCGCGTCGGGCAACGAGGCCGGCATAGCCGCCTATATGAAAAAGTTCGCCGAGGACCGTGGGCTGGAGGTTCACGTGGACGAACACAACAACGTCATCATCAAAAAGCCCGGCTCCAAGGGCTGTGAAAACCTGCCCCCCGTCATGCTTCAGGGTCATCTTGACATCGTGCCGGAAAAGAATCAGGACACGGTACACGACTGGGCAAAGGACGGCCTCAAGCTGATGATAACCGACGACGGCAAGCTGACGGCCGACGGCACGACTCTTGGCTGTGACGACGGCTATGCCATATCCTATATGATGGCCGTTTTGGACAGAAATGACCTGCGCCATCCGCCTCTGGAGTGCGTCATGACCTCCATGGAGGAGATCGGTCTTGTGGGCGCCCGCAAGATGAGCGGCGAGCATATCACGGCCAAGAGGATGATAGGCATGGACGCCGGAGGAGAGGGCGGATTCCTGGCTTCCTCGGCCGGCGGTAACTATGTGTATATAAAGGTGCCCTTCAACTATGTCTCGGCCAAGGGCGAGGGTCTTTCCATCCGCGTCAGGGGCCTTGAGGGCGGCCACTCGGGCGGCATGATACATATGGAAAAGGGCAACTCCAACAAGATCCTGGGCCGCATACTCTATAACATTTCCAAGGAGTGCCGCTTCAATATCGCCTCGATAACGGGCGGCTTCAAGGGCAACGCCATCCCCAGAGAGGCCGACTGCGTCATCATGATTCAGGACGGCACGGCGGCGCGCGCACGCGAGATAATCGCCGAGACCGAAAAGGAGATACGCAGTGAGCTGGCATTCTCCGACAAGGGTCTCAAGGTGCTTGTGGACACGGCCTCGGCCGAAAAGATGCTCAACATCGAGGCAAGCCAGAGGATAGTCCACCTGAGCCATGTTCTGCCCAACGGCATGATGATGAAAAGCATGGCCATCGAGGGCCTGACAAACGCCTCCCTCAATGTCGGCGTCGTCACAATGGAAGAGGGCTATGTCCAGTATGAGATAACCGTTCGCTCGGCCGAGGACAGCCTTGTCCGCTCGATAGCCGAGGTGGTTTACGACATCGCCGTCACCGCCGGAGCCGAATGTTCGATAGGCGGCACATATCCGGCCTTCAGCTTCGACCCCGATTCCAAGATAAGAAAGCTTGTCATGGACGTCTATAAGGAGACGACGGGCAAGGAGGGCGTCATCAGAGCCGTCCACGGCGGCACCGAGGCCGGAGTTTTCCGCGCCCTTATCCCCGGCCTTGACATTGTCGGCCTCGGCCCCAATTCGGGCGGCGCGCACACCCCCGACGAATGGGTAGACCTGGCCTCCTACAAGAGAGCCTTTGACCTGCTTCTCAAGGTTCTCGACCGCCTCTGCGACGAGAAATAAAAAGCCCACCGGCTTTTAACGCTTTTTGTTACTTTTTCTCAGAAAAAGTAAAATCTTTTGTTTCTTTTCCATTGGGAAAAGAAAGGTCTTTTTCCGCCGCAAGGCGGACATAACGGACTTCAAAGGCCCCCGACAGCAGTCGGGGGCCTTTTTATTTGACTTTTCGAACATAATACGGTATAATATAAGCACAAAAAGGACGCCGCCGCACAAGCGGTCAGCCCGGAAGCAAAAAAATTAAATTAGCCGTCCGGACGTGACCCGGGCGGCTAATGTACTGTTGGTGATATGTAAACCATTATCACAAAGACAATGATAATACAAATCAAAGTCTGGACGGATTTTGCCATCCAGCCATTTCCCATTAGCGCCACCCCCTTTCACGGGGAAGTGGCTGACCGCCCATGTGCAGCGACATCCTGTTTTTATTTTACGCCATCTGGCGATTTATGTCAATATTTGCAAAAAGCCCCCGACAGCAGTCGGGGGCCTTTTAAAATCTCTTTATGTTCGCCGCTGAACGGCGAAGAAGGTCGTACTTTTCGGAGACGAAAAGCACCAAAAGTCTTTACTTTTTTTGAGAAAAAGTAACAAAAAGCAATTTAATCCCTTAGAGCGCCGCAACGCGGCGTCCGCCGGCAGTCCGGCGCAACGATTTTGCCGAATTCACTTCGGCAAAATCTATTTAATCTAAAGGGGACCCCATTAAAAATCTCTTTTTTTAATGGGGAATTGAAAAAGTAACAAAAAGCAATTATTCGTTAGATATTTCTATACTTGTGCCTTCGGCGGTGGGGCGGGACTGGGGCCTGCGGCGTCCGCCGCGGCGCGAGCCGCCCTTGCCGCTCTTTCCGCCTCTGGGACGGGAGGCCTGAACGCCCTCGGGCGCTATGATGACCTTGCGGTTGGGCTCGTTGCCCGTCGAATAGGTGGTGACACCCTCGACGTCCTGAAGCGCCGAGTGTATTATGCGGCGTTCATGGGGATTCATCGGCTCGAGCGCCACACCCTTATTGTACTTGAGGGCCTTCTGGGCCGTCTTGTTGGCCAGCGCCACCAGCGCGGCCTCCCTCTTGGCGCGGTACTGCTCGGTGTCCACCGTGACGCGCCAACGCTCGTCCTCGCCCTTGTTTGTGACGATGCTCGTCAGATACTGGAGGGCGTCCAGCGTGTCGCCGCGGCGGCCGATAACGGCCCCCATATTGTCGCCCGAAAGCTCCAGGTGGATGGTCTTTTCCTCGTCGTTCTCCCTGACCTCTATATGGGCCGGGGCGCCGAAACGTATCAGCAGCCCCTCCAGAAAATCCTTGGCCTTACCGGCGGGTGAGGCGCTGTACTCCACTCGGACTATGGCCTGTACCTTGCCAATGCCGAGAAAACCCGATTTGGGATTCTGCACGACCTCGACCGAGACGTCGTCACGCTCGCAGCCGAGGGTGGAAAGGGCGTTCTGTATAGCGGCCTCGATGGTGTCGCCCCTTGCCTCTATTGCCTTGTTCATTATTTCTTTCCTCCGGTCTGATAAAGCTCCTTTTCCTTCTTCTCCTTGTCAAGGACATACTTTGTCAGTATGACCTCCTGCACGCAGGAGAAAAGGTTGTTGGCTATCCAATAGATGCTGACTGCCGCCGGCAGGACAAAGGCAAAATATCCCGACATAAGAGGCATGAACAGCGTCATGTTTTTTGTCATCTGCTGGGCCTTTTCGTCCTCGGCGGCCGGGGTTATGCCCTCCAGCTTCTGGACATAGGTGTTCATTGTGTTCATCACATGGGAATAGCCCCAGGATGTGGCGGCCGAAAGAACGGGCAGCACCCACAGCACCGAAAGCTGCTTAAAGCTGGGCGTCAGGGCCAGATTGAGGCCGTAGAAGTTGAAATCGACGGCAAAAATGTTCTGGCTGATGGCCTTGAGGCTCTCCAGATTCTCGCCGAAGAGGCCGGCCATGGTAAGCTGGAAGCCGAACTTGTTTGTCGCCACATTGAGCGCCTCGGCCAGAGCCGTTATCTCGTCGGCCGGCAGGTGCATGAAGTATGTAAGGGGCATGGTGACGACATAATAAAGTCCAAGCATGATGGGCAGGGACAAAAGGCTCGTGCCGCAGCCGCCCATGGGGGAGGCCCCGGCGTCGTCATAGAGGCGCTGCATCTCGCGGCTGTACCTCTCATTGTCGCCGGCATACTTTTTCTGTATCTCCCTCAGCTTGGGATTGAGGCGCTGGGTGACTATCATGCTGCGCTTCTGCTTTATGGAAAGGGGCAGCATGAGCACCTTGGCCAAAAGGGCGAACGCCATGATGGAATAGCCGTAGTTGCCGAGGAACTGATAGATATATTCCATGACATATCCCATGGGCGTCGCGATAATGCCGAAAATTGCAGACATCGGATAATTTCTCCTTAACTTGTGCGTCGTTTTGACGCGGGACATTACGGCGTAATGACGCCGCGAAGAGCCGAAAACGGCTCTCTTACGAAAATCACGGTACCGGATCGTATCCCCCTTTTGAAAAGGGGTTGCACCGTATTATCCGCCAAAGGGCCAGCATACCGCCCCTCATGGCGCCGTACTTCTCAACCGCCTCGAGGGCGTATTGAGAGCAGGTGGGAACATAACAGCAGGTGGGATGGCGTTTAAGCCCCGACAGGTATCTGCGGTAAAACCTTATAAGACATAAAAGCAGTCTTTTAGCCATGGCTTTCACCCTTCAAAAGGCCAAGCTGGCGAAAATGGTTCTCCATCTCTTCCGTCAGGGCGGCAAACACCGCCTTTTCCGCCGCGTGTCGAGCCACAATAACAACGTCATACCCGGCCTCAAGCTTTGGCTCCAGCAGCCGGTAGGCCTCCCTTATGCGGCGGCGGATGCGGTTGCGCGTCACTGCGTGACCAAGCTTTTTGGACACCGTAATGCCCAGCCTGTTAACGTCGTTGCCCTTGACCCTCTGGCAGTAGACAACGCAGGCGCGGCCGGCGCGGGACTTGCCTCGGGAATAAAGGGCGCGAAATCTGTGATTTTGGCTCAAAGAAACAGTTTTTTCCATATTGATATTATATCACTACTAAATTTAAGACCGCCTTTCAGCGGTCTTAATCATCTTTAGTGGGACAGCCTGACTCTTCCCTTTGCGCGGCGACGGGCCAGAACCTTGCGGCCGTTCCTTGTCCTCATGCGCTTCATAAAGCCATGCTCTTTGCTGCGCTGGCGCTTTTTAGGCTGATAGGTACGAAGCATTATTACACCCCCCAATCGGATTGTCAAAAGCCCTTTACGGGCATTTTATTTTTTACAGTAACGCACTTTGTATTATATAATCTTTGGCTCGCCTCTGTCAATCTATTTTTGCTTTCGGACAAAGTATTTAAAGGATTTTGTTATATTTTATAAAGATATTACTTAAAGTTTTTGATTTTCGTAAAATTTATTGTCCGCGGTGGGTGTTTTTTGCGCCCCTTTGAGAAAAAATAACCTTGCCTGTTAATTTAGGCGCCTATATTTTTTCGGGAAAGGAAAACGAAGATGAAAAAATTGACAGCTCTGCTTTTGACCTGTCTTGTGGTCTTCACCCTTTTTGCCGCCTGCGGAAACAAGGATGAAAAGGACCAGAATAACGACAGGGACCCCGTGACCGACAATAACGGCAAAGACAACAACAACCCCATCGGCGATATGGCCGAGGGCATCGGCGAGGGCGTGGGCGACGTGGCCGAGGGCGCGGCGCTGGCCGCCGAGGACGTCTGGGACGGCCTGATGAATATGTTCGGCGCCGACGCTCCCCGTACGACCAAAGGTGACGAGGCCGTTTTTGCCCGTGACTACGGCATCGACGAAAGCCTTATCGACAGCTATTCCCTCCAGACCCCCGAAGGTGAGGACACGGCCTCTGAGTTCTTTATAGCCAAGGTCAAGGAGGGCAAGATGGCTCAGGTGGAGGAAGCCCTTGAAAAGCGCAAGACGGCCATCGCCGACAAATGGAAGGACAATACAGATGAAAAGATGGGCTATGCGAAGGAGCCTGTCATCATCAAAAACGGCAACTATATAATGCTGGCCGTCCATGAAAATCTGGACAAGGCCAGAACCGAGTTTGAAAAGCTTACAAAGACAAAGTAAAAAAACAAGGCCCCGGCGGACGCCGGGGCAATTTTAGTGAATAGTGAAGAACGAAGAGTGAAAAGTTGCGGTGTCCCTTCGGGACAAATTAAATAAACG
>CANSNO010000007.1 GCA_947648385.1 uncultured Clostridia bacterium | reverse complement strand
ACTTCGCGCGGATGGCGCGGAGCGCCGCTCTGAGAGCATGACCATCCCCACAAAATCTATGATTTTATGGGGTTCTACTTTTATTGAACACTGAAAACCCCCGTGAAAGCCGATTTCACGGGGGTTTTTATGCCTCGTTGACTGTTATATTTATTTGTGATATAATCAGCGGTACGCGCTGACGAAAGAGAGAGGGAGGTTTGAAAATGTCTCCGGCAAAAAAGTTTATAGGCGACAAGGCCTTTTATAAAATGGTTCTGCTCATCGCCATACCCATGATAATTCAAAACGGCATAACCAATTTTGTCAATATGCTTGACAACATCATGGTGGGGCAGCTCGGCACCGAGCCCATGTCGGGCGTCGCCATATCAAACCAGCTTATAATGGTTTTCAACCTCTGCGTTTTCGGCGGCATATCGGGAGCAGGCATATTCTGCGCCCAGTTCCATGGGGCCGGCAACCCCGACGGCGTGCGCCAGACCTTCCGCTTTAAGCTGATGGTGGTGGGCGTTCTGTGCGCCGCGTTCGTAACGGCCTTTCTGATATGGGACAGTCAGCTTATATCCCTTTACCTGCACCAGTCGGAGGGCTCGGGCGACCTGGCGGTGACGTTGGCCGAGGGACGGAAATATCTGAAAATAATGATAATCGGCCTCATTCCCTTTGCCGTAAACAATGTGTATGTCTCCACCCTGCGAGAGACGGGGGAGACCGTCCTGCCCATGAAGGCCGGGGTTACGGCCGTGCTGGTCAACTTCACCTTCAACTGGCTTTTGATATTCGGCCATCTGGGCTTCCCCAGGCTGGGCGCCGCCGGAGCCGCGACGGCAACCGTCATCTCCAGATTTGTCGAGACCTTTATAGTCATATTCTGGACACACACCCATAAGGAGAAAAACAGGTTTATCGAGGGGATATACGGCAGGTTTACCGTTTCGGCCCCTCTGGCCAAAAGGATAATCGCCAAGGGCTGGCCCCTGCTGATGAACGAGGCGCTTTTCTCGGTGGGCACAACCATGATAACCCAGTGCTATTCCACAAGGGGACTTTCGGCCATAGCGGCCTTTAACATATCGTCGACGCTGACCAACCTTTTCAAAATAGTGCTTTTCGCCAGCGGCAACTCGATTGCCATTATCGTCGGCAATCTTCTGGGGGCCGGCAAGATGGAGGAGGCCAAGGACAAGGACAACAAGCTTATAGCCGCGTCGGTTTTCCTCTGCGTTATAGTCGGGGCAATCATGTTTATCGTGGCGCCCCTGTTCCCGGCCATGTACAAGACGACCGACGACGTCAGGGAGCTGGCGGCCGTGTTCCTCAGGCTGTCGGCCGTGGCGCTGCCAATAATGGCCTTTAACCACAGCTGTTATTTTACATTGCGCTCGGGAGGAAAGTCTTTTATAACCTTTATTTCGGACAGCGGCTTTATCTGGCTTGTCATACTGCCGCCCACCCTTTACGCCGCTCACATGACGGCAATGCCCGTGACGCTTATGTATACCATGGTGCAGGGGCTTGAGCTGGTCAAGGCCATATTCGGCTTCTTCCTCGTCAAGAGCGATATGTGGATGAGCAATATAGTTGCGGAGAAATAGGTCATATCGCGATTGACGGCGCTTGAGCGCCGCGCCGGCAGTCCGGCGCAACGCCGAAGGGAGGCTTTGCCGACCGGAGGCTATAAAATAAATGGGGTCCTCGAAAAGTCGCAGACTTTTTGGGGAACAAGAGCGATATGTGGATGAGCAATATAGTTGATATGTGGATGAGCAATATAGTTGCAAATGAATAATTAAATAAGTTATAAAACTTAACAGCGTCTTTTTCCTCACGGAAAAAGACGCTGTTTTTATTTGTTTTTATCTCGCTCGGCAAGCTCACGGTCGGTCTGCTCCTTTAAAAACTTGGCGTAGGCCTTGAGCTGCTCGTAAAGCTCGTCGGTGACTTCGGCGTCGCCGAAAAGAAACCTTTTTATCTCCTCGTCGGTGGGTCTGTTCTCTTTTTTGGACTGGCTCTCCTCCTCTCCCATCAGATAGGACAGGGAGACGCCGAGATACGAGGCCAGTTTTCGGAGCTTGTCCAGCTTGGGAACACTGCGCCCGTGCTTCCAATCGCTTAAGGTGGCCTGGGAGATACCGGTGTCAAGGGAGACGCGGTAGGCCGTCAGGCCTCGTTCTTTCATAAGTCTTTCAAAAATATCATACATATATTTGTACACCTTTCACAAATTTCGATTTAATTCGACTAAAATTGACAAAAAGCATTGACTGTTTCGGAAAACCGTAGTATATTAAAATCACACTTCGGAAATACGAAGTAATTTACATGGTTATTTCCCTATATTCCATAGTATACAGGATTTCCGAAGTCATTTCAAGGAGGGAAATTATGTCTTTTGCCTGTAAATACGGCGGACTTTGCGACGGATGTATGAGATGCGTCGATACCGTCAGGGAGGGCGGCCCTTGCCGCCATTGGGGAGAGGACATAGAGAGTACGGGAGGGAAGGAGGGCGAGGGAGGTGTAGAGATAAAAAAGGTAAAAACGGGGTTTGAGCGTCAGCTCAGGGCGGCCGAGCTGGCCGAAAAGGCCATGGTGAGGGCCTTAAAGGACGAGGACCAGTTCAAAAGGTATATCGTCAGCGAAAAGAGGGATAAGGACACGGTGACCGAGGAATATGTCATGGACAAATGCGATTTCAAGTCGATGGGAGAGGCTGTCAAGACCCTCAGAGAGCTGGAGGCGCTGAAGCGCTCCCTGTTGGGGCAGGCGTCGGGCGGCGAGGAGGCCGTGAGCGGGCTGGTCATCATACCCGAAAGGGAGGAAATCGATGGCCAGTAGCATTATATGGCGGCCCCAGGAGAGACAGAGGCGCTTTATGGAGAGGGGCGAGTTCGAGGCCCTTTACGGCGGAGCCGCCGGAGGAGGCAAAAGCGACGCCCTTTTGGCCGAGAGCCTTAGACAGATACACCTGCCCGGCTACAGGGGGCTGATACTGCGAAAGACCTTTCCCCAGCTCTCCCAGCTTGTGGACAGAAGCGCCGAGCTTTTTCCGGCGGCGGCGAAAGGGGCAAAATATAACGGCGGCGGACATTTCTGGACTTTTCCCTCGGGAGCCAAGATATATTTCGGCTCCATGCAGCACAGCGAGGACCGGATAAATTATCAGGGCAAGAGGTTCGACTATATAGCCTTTGACGAGCTGACCCAGTTCTCGTGGGAGGAATACAGCTATATGTTCTCCAGATGCCGCCCGGGCGGCGAGGGGACAAGATGCTATATCAGAGCCACGGCCAACCCGGGGGGCAGAGGTCACGGATGGGTAAAGGAGAGGTTTATAACGCCGGCTCCACCCATGACCACCGTCTGGCAGGAGACCGAGCTGGTTTTGCCCAACGGCGGCCGACAGGTCAAAAGGCAGGGCAGGGTATTTGTTCCCTCCACGGTATTCGACAACAGGATATTGATGGAGAGAGACCCCGACTATGCCTTCAGGCTTTCGATGCTTCCCGAGGCCGAGAAAAAGGCGCTGCTTTACGGCGACTGGGATTCCTTCAGCGGTCAGGTGTTCACCGAGTGGCGCAACAATCCGAGCGGCTATGAGAGCCGCAGGGGAAGCCATGTCATAGCCCCCTTTCTGGTGCCGCGCGACTGGAGCCTTTACAGGGGCTTCGACTTCGGATACACAAGGCCCTTTTCGGTCGGCTGGTACGCCGTCGACAGGGAGGGGAGAGTGTACAGGATAAGGGAGCTTTACGGCTGTACGGGAACTCCCAACGAGGGGGTCAGGTGGGAGCCGGCGAGGATAGCCCGCGCTATAAAGGAGATAGAAAAGGACGACCCCAATCTCAGGGGGCGGCCCGTAAGAGGCATAGCCGACCCCTCCATCTTCGACGAGAGCCGCGGCGAAAGCGTGGCCGCCATGATGGAGAGGGAGGGGATTTATTTCGACAGGGGTGACAACAAGCGCATCGCCGGAAAGATGCAGCTTCACCACCGCCTGAGCTTTGACGGGGACGGACGCCCCATGCTTTATGTCTTTTCAAGCTGTCGGAGCTTTATCCGCACCGTGCCGTCCCTTATATACGACAGCGTAAACGTGGAGGATATCGACACGGACGGCGAGGACCATATATATGACGAGTGCCGCTATGTGCTGATGGAAAGGCCCATCACGCCGCCCACCGTCAAAAAGGCCTTGCCCATAGGGGACAGTCCGCTGGAATACGGGCGCTATGACGCCATGAGGATAGGAAATATAAGATAAAGGAGTGGTAATTATCGACAGGGAGTTTCCCAAGGAGAGGCTGGAGGAGGCCGTCGGCCTGCTGAGGGAATATAAGAGAGCCAAGGCTCCCCTTGAGGCCAGGCTGAAGGAGGAGGAGCTTTGGTGGCAGCTGAGGCAGTGGGAGGTCTTTGGCGGCGAGGGGGAGGAGAGAAATCCGGCCTCGGCATGGCTTTTCAACAACATCGCCAACAAGCACGCCGACGCCATGGACAGTATGCCCAGCCCGGCCGTATTGCCCCGTGAGCCGGGGGACATAAAGGACGCCGAGGCCCTTTCAAAAATCATACCGGCCATTATGGAAAGGGGAAATTTCGAGCAGGTTTATTCCGACGCATGGTGGTACAAGCTCAAGCACGGCACGGCGGCCTACGGCGTGTTTTGGAACAAGGCCCTGGAGGACGGGCGCGGAGACATCGACATATCGACGATAGACCTGCTGAACATCTTTTGGGAGCCGGGAATAACCGATATCCAGCAGAGCAGGAACCTCTTTATCGCCCACAGGTGGGAGAGGAGCGAGCTGGAGGAGGCCTTCCCCGGTTCGGCCAAGGGCGTGGGAGACATCATCGACGTCGTTACCCAGACAAGGGAGAGGGACGACAAGGTGACCGTCGTCGACTGGTATTACAAGGATAAAGGCAGACTGCATATATGCAAGTTCGCCGGAGACAGGGCGCTTTATGCCAGCGAGCTTGACCCCACCTATAAGGACAGGGGCTGGTATGAGCACGGGCTTTATCCCGTGGTGTTCGACACCCTGTTTCCCGTCGAGGGACAGCCTGTGGGCTTTGGCTATATAGCCGTGACAAAGAACCCCCAGGAGTATATCGACAGGCTGGGGAAAAACATCATGGAAAGCTCCCTCATGGCCTCGCGCCCCAGATATTTCGCCGCCAGAGCGGCCGGCATAAACGAGGAGGAGTTCCTCGACTGGGACAGGCCAATCGTCCATGTGGAGGGGGCCATAAATGAGGAGAGGCTGAGACCCATAACGCCCTATCCCGTATCCGACGCCTATATAAGGGTGCAGCAGCTCAAGATAGAGGAGCTTAAAGAGACCTCCTCCAACAGGGACTTCTCCTCGGGCGGCGTCAACTCGGGCGTGACGGCGGCATCGGCCATATCGGCCCTTCAGGAGGCCGGAAACAAGACCAGCCGTGATATGATATCGGCCGGCTACCGTGCCTACAGCAGGATAGGACAGCTCATGATAGAACTGATAAGGCAGTTTTACGACGGGGCCAGATGCTTTCGCGTGACGGGAGCCGACGGCCGAAGCTTTGTCACCTATCACAACAGGGGAATAAAGGGCCGCCGCAGGCCGGTGTTCGACATATCGGTGACGGCGCAGAAAAAGAATCCCTTTGCCAGAATAAGCCAGAACGAGCTGGCCAAGGAGCTTTACAGGCTGGGCTTCTTTAAGCCCGAGCTGAAAAGGCAGGCTTTGGGCGCGCTGGAGCTGATGGATTTTGAGGGAAAGGAAAGGGTGAAGGAATATATTTCAAATCATGAAGAAGGAGAGGAAGAGCATGGAAAGACAGAATGACGCGTCCCTTGGCAAAAGGGCGGAGGAGCAGATGCTCCGCAGGTCGAGACAGGCGGTAGGAAAGGCCGAGCAGTGGAGAGAGGGCTTTGAGGAGGTCTGTCAGCTTTATCCCGATATGGACGTCGGGAGCGCCATGAAGCAGCCCGTGATGAAAAAGCTGCTCAGGGCCGGTCTCGATTTCAAAACGGCCTTTGAGGCGGCCAATTTGGAGGAGATAAAGGAGCGCGTGGCCCTTGAGAGCGAAAAGAGGGCGCTGTGGCGTTTGGCCGAAAACTCCGGCAGGGTCATGGAAAACGGCGTTGCGGCCTCGCGTTCGGCCCCCTTTACGTCGGGCGCCTCGGGTATGTCAAAGGAAGACCGCGCCGATATCGTCAAAAGGGTTCTGCACGGCGAAGAGATAAAGCTTTAATGAAAAGGAGATAAAGATATGAGTCAGATGATAAACACAACGGCAGACAGCGGCCTTTCGGGCGAGATGAGGGTGTTTTACAGCGATTATCTGATAGATAACGCCGTGCCCAAGCTGGTTCACGACCAGTTCGGCCAGAAGCATCCCATCCCCAAAAACGGCGGCAAGACCATTCAGTTCCGCAGGTACAGCCCTCTGGCCAAGGCCATGACGCCTCTGACCGAGGGGGTCACCCCCGACGGGCAGAAGCTCAACGT
This sequence comes from uncultured Clostridia bacterium, assembly GCA_947648385.1. Lineage (GTDB taxonomy): Bacteria > Bacillota > Clostridia > Oscillospirales > Butyricicoccaceae > RGIG1902. The sequence continues at coordinate 39,954 of CANSNO010000007.1, read as the reverse complement.
ATCGACCGTCGAGGCCACCGTCAGACAGTACGGCAGATATATCGAGCTTTCCGATATGCTTGTGCTGACGGCCATCGACAATAACCTTGTCCAGGCCACCAAGCTTCTGGGCAACCAGGCCGGAGCCACGCTGGATACCATCACCAGGGAAGTCCTCAACGGCGGCACCAACGTCCAGTACGCCGAGGGCCAGGTCGCCTCCCGCGCCGCCCTGAAGGGAGGCAAGTCGAGCGGCAACCACTATCTGACGGTCGACGCCATAAGAAAGGCGGCCAGATACCTCAAGACCCAGAACGCCGAGAAGATAGGGGACAGCTATGTGGCCATCATCCATCCCGACGTGGCCTATGACCTGATGAACGATCCGGCGTGGCAGAACGTCAAAACCTATTGCGACCCCAAGGATATGTACGAGGGGGAGATAGGCAAAATTGCCGGGGTCAGGTTTGTCGAGACGACCGAGGCCAAGATATTCAAGGGTGAGGGCCTTACGGAAGGGACTTCCGTTTTGACCGTCAAGACAGCTTCCGCTTCAGGCTCGACAACAGTGCCCGTCAGCGAGGCCATTACGGCCGACGAGGCCGCAGGGCTGGAGGGCCGTTTCGTCCTCATCGGGGAGGAGAAATACAAGATAGCTTCGGCCACGGCCGGCGCGGCCGGAGCCGCCAAGCTGACCCTCGACAGGGCCGCCGTCACCGCCGTGGGCGACAAGGTGTATCCCGGCGAGGGCGGCGCCGAGGGCAGGGCCGTCTATTCCACCCTCGTGCTGGGCGAGAACGCCTATGGAGTCACCGAGCTTCAGGGCGGCGGACTTCAGCACATAGTCAAGCAGCTCGGCTCCTCCGGCACGGCAGACCCTCTCGACCAGAGGGCCAGCTGCGGCTGGAAGGCCGTCAGAACGGCCGAGAGGCTTGTGGAGCCTTTTATGATAAGGATAGAGACCTGCTCGTCCTTCGACGGCGAGCCTAACTGAAAAGGGAGGACAACAATATGAGCAAAAAGACAGATATTATGGAGGAATATGTGCCCGTCAAACTGTTCAGGGACAACGACAGGTACAGTCAGGACGTGTTCGTGGCCGTCAACGGCGAGGGATGCCTGATAAAGCGCGGCGAGACGGTCATGATAAAGCGCAAGTTCGCCGAGGTTCTGGAGCAGTCGGACAGGCAGGATATGTATGCCGCCGGCCTCATGGAAAAGGGCGAGGAGGATTACGCCCGTATGAACAGGGAAATGTGATATGGCCGGCAGTATAAGACTTTACGGCGGCGTCAAAGGGTCCATGCCGGCCCTCAGCGAGAGGATGCCCGGCTTTTGCACCGACACAAAGGAGCTGTATATAGGCACCGAGGGCGGCAACGCCCTCATTGCCTCGGCCCGAGCGGCGAGGGGCGATTTTGACGCCGTCACCATTCAGGGCTATCAGCTGGGCGTGACGGGGGACAGGCTGGTGCTGTGCGAAGAAAGCGGCAGACAGCGCCAGCTGGCCTTTGCCGCCGAAAGCGTGCCGCCACTGGACGACGCGGCGACGGCCGAGGAACTGATTGCCGCCTATAACGTGCTTATCGACAGGCTTAAGGCCTGCGGAGCCATGAAGGAGTGAAGCTATGAGGGAAATAAGAGCCGAGGTCAGCGACAGCTTTATCAAGCTTAGCTCGGAAAAGGCCGGAGTCAGGGGGGAAAGCAACGCCGCCCGTGTCAGGATAAGCTTCGACCAGAGCTGGGACGGATTGGCGAAAAAGGTGACCTGGTGGGACGCCAGGGGGCTGAAGGCCGTCGAGAAGCTTTTGACGGCCGACCTTTTGGAGAATATAACGGCCAGCACAAGGGTCTATGTCACAACCGTGCCTCCCGAGGCCATGGGCTATGCCGGAAGATGCACAATGGTGATAGACGGCTGTCAGGGGGACGTCAGAACCCGTTCCCTGTCGGTGGGGCTGGAGGTCAGCGACGCGCCCATATTCAACGACCCCTTTATTGAAAACGACCCAACCCCCTCGAGAGCCGAACAGCTCCAGGGGGAGATAGACACACTTTTAGAGGATATTTCCGACCGGGCGGCCGACGCCCTTTCTTATAAGGAAGCCGCCGCGGCCGAGGCGTTGAAGGCAAAAAATTATTATGAAGAGGCCTTGGCGGCGGCAGGCCGCGCCGAGACGGCCGCGGAGCAGGCCGAGGATACCCTCGACGAGCCTCATGTGACGCATTTTAACGGCCGCGAGGGGGACGTCATGCCGCAGGAGGGTGACTATACGCCCCAGATGGTTGGAGCCGACCCTGCCGGTTCGGCCGCCGAAAGGGTGGCCAAGGCCGGGGACAGGATGACTGGGGAGCTGACAGCGCCCGAGCTTTCGGTGGGAGACAGAATGAAATACGACGGCGAGGACGTGGGAACCATGATGACGGTGGGCCTCAACAACTTTGCCGCCGGAAACGGGGCCGTGGCTCATGGCCGCGACAACGTGGCCATTCACGGCAACATATACGACATCAACGAGCATATGTGGATGGACAATTATACACATTTCGGCTTTGACACCAAGTATGAGCCTTATGTGCCGCCGACAAGCGACCTTATCGGCAAATATGTTCTCCTTATAACCGAGAACGAGGAGGGGGCTTTTTCCCGACCGGTCAAGGTGCTGAGCGTTTGGGGCTCGACCGGTCTGAGGGTCGAGCCGGTCGAAGGACACTATTCCAAAATAATTGCCCCTATCGAAATGGAGGAGGGCAACGAGAGCGACGGGCGTTATTCCTCCCACGCCGAGGGACACAGGACGGCGGCGCTGGCGGCCAAGGCCTGCCATACCGAGGGGATAGGAACTCTGGCCACGGCGGACGGTTCTCACGCCGAGGGCGCCGACACAAAGGCCATGGGCCTGGGCAGTCATGCCGAGGGTTGGCGCTGTGTGGCCAAGGGCAAATACTCCCACGCCGAGGGCTATGGCACGATAGCCACTCCCAGCTATCAGCACGCCATGGGCTGGTATAATATCGAGGATAAGCTGAACAGGTATCTTGTCATTGTCGGCAACGGATATCCGGCCGTAAGGAGCAACGCCTATACCCTGAGCACGCAGGGCGACGGCTGGTTTGCCGGAAAGGTGACGGTGGGTAATGAGACAAAGGCCGCCAACATACCCGACCCGACGGCGGCCAACGAGCTGGTGACAAAGGCATACGCCGACAAGGCCATCGCCGCCGCCATACAGACGGCGACGGAAACATTTCAAGGCATAATAATAGCTCTTGAGGCCAGAATAGCGGCGCTGGAGGGTAACGCGCAATGAGCGAAAGCATAATAACCGCCCTGATAACAAGCGGACTGACTCTTTTCGGCGTGATTGTTGCCAACGGCAAAAGCCAGGCCGTAACAGAGACGAGACTGGACGAGCTGACGCGCGAGGTGCGCGAACACAACAATTTTGCCCACCGCATACCGGTGATGGAGGAGCAGATAAAGTCCCTCGGCCGCCGCGTAAGCGACGTGGAGAAGGGGAGGTGACGCCGTGGCAATGACGGTAAAAAGGGCCATAGAGCTGGCCGACGGTCTGAGGCCCAACATGATAGAGGAGGGCCGCAAGGCCGCGTGGGTCATGGAGTTTGAGATGAGGCTGCGAAGGGAGCTGGGGGAGGAATATTCCACCATGAGCTATCCCGAAAACGGCGAGGAGGAGCTTTTGGCAAAGGACGGCTTTGAAGAGATGTATATACTATGGCTGTGCGCCCAGATAGATTTTGCCATGAAGGAGTATGATGGCTGGAATGCTTCGGCGGCCGGGCTGAACGCCCTGATAGGCGATTTCAAAAGACAGCGTTTAAGGGATGAGCTGCCCGATAAAAGGGATTATAAGGGGGTATACAGGTGAGGATACCCTTTTTGAGAAGCGGAGGCAGGCGTTCGGCCGTTTCGGAAAGACTCGGCGGCCTCTTTCTGACCGACAATTACTCAAACGGCGCTCTTGACGGCGGACAGTGCCTTTCCTCCGAGGGGGGCATGGGGATAGAACAGCGCCTCCCTCCGGCCGTGGTGGGGGTATATGACAAGCCCCAGGCCTTTCTGGGAGGCGAAAAGCTGTTGGTCGTCCACGACGGAAAGGTCATATATGACGGACAGCAGCTCGGAGAGGTCACGGAGGGACCAAAGACGGTTGCCCGTGTGGGGCGCAGGATAGTGATATTTCCCGACAAGCTCTATGTGGATGAAAAAAAGGGGGAGCTGCTGCCCATGGAGGCCGAGGTTTCGGGCGTCGGCTTCGTCTTCGGCTCCAACACCATATCCAAAAACGGCGGAGAGCCGTGGCCCTTCAGAAGCGGCGACGCCGTGGAGATATCGGGCTGTTCGGTTCACCCGGGCAACGACCTGACCCTCATCGTCCGCAAGACCGAGGGGCAGGTGCTGACCTTTGACGACAACGCCTTTGACGAGGGAACCGAGACGGGAGAGGTGACGGTGGCGCGCCGCGTGCCCTCGCTGGAGGTCATGTGCGAGAGCGGCAACCGCCTTTGGGGCTGCGCCGGAGATACCATATACGCCTCAAAGCCCGGCGACCCCCTCAATTTTTACGTCTATGACGGCCTTTCCACCGACAGCTACGCCCTCGGCGTCGGTAGCGGAGGCTTTACGGCCTGCGGACAGTACGGCTCCCATGTCATATTCTTCAAGGAGGATACGGCCTGCAAGATATACGGCACGCGCCCCTCCAATTACCAGCTTATGACCACAAGGATACCCGGCGTGGCCAAGGGCTGCGCCGGAACCCTTTGGGTCGACAGCGAGGATATGTATTATTTCGGAGGGGGCGGACTTTACGCCTATTCGGGCGGCGTGCCCCGGCTTTTGTCCGCGCAGCTCGGTTTTATAAAGGCCGAAGAGGCCTGCGGCGGCGTATGGAAGGGAAAATATTACCTGTCTGTCAAAGGCCTGGGAACCCTTGTATATGACATAGCCGCGAGCAAATGGCTGCCCTGGGGGCCCGAGGAGGGCGTCGGCATGGCGAGAACCGACGGCGGAATGTTCATGCTGGAGCGCGGCGGCAGGCTTTTACAGCTTGACGAGGGGCAGGACGGGGAGGAATGGAGCGCCCGTCTGAGGCCCTTTAAGGACGGCGACAACCGCCATGTGACATATCTGTCCCTTGTAATTGACGCCAGACCCGAGGACAGGGCGTGGATGGCCGTGGAGGTCTCCTTTGACGGAGGGGCATTTAAACAGTTGGCCCTTTTTGACGGGAGGCACAGGGGAATAAGGCCCGTTTATCTGCCGCCGAACAGGGGGCAGAGGCTGGCCGTCAGGCTTAAGGGGCGCGGCAGGTGTCCCGTGTACGCCATTGAGAGAATATTCAAATTGGGGAGTGAGACGGAATGATATTCAGCGGCACGCTGAGAAGGCTGGACGACCATGACGTCGGCCGACGCCTGTCCATTGTGGAAAATTATATCAGAAGTATGCAGGAGCAGCTTGAATATACCCTTTATAATCTGGACAGCACGAATATAACCAGCCTTGACACGGGGGTGACCGACATTACCTCCTCGGGAGGCAGTATAAACATATCGGGCGAGCTTATCTCCCTCAGGGGGGCCAAAGGTGAAAGGGCCGTGATGGGCAATGACGGGGGCCGTTTTACTCTGGAGCTGGCCGGGGAGGGAGGCCGCGCGGCCATATTCCTTGACAGCAGCGGCAGGATAACGGTCGGCTCGGGAGCCGTGATAAATGTCGACGGCGGCCGCTGGGACGAATAAAAACAGCGGCTGTCGGGACGAGTGAAAAGAGAAAGGAGCGGAAAATCCGTGAGCTATGATAAAAACAAGGACTATAAGGCGCTGATGGACGAGGCGGCAAGCAGGGGAGACTATGCCGCCGCCGCGAGATACGAGCAGAAGCGCAACGAGAAGATAAAGGGCGAGGGCATGAGCTATAAGACAAGCTCCGACTATGCCGGATGGCTGGACGACAGGGACTATGGCAATGAGATAAAAAGCGCCGTATCCTCGGGAAGCAGCAAGAGAAAGGTGGCCGACCTTTTGGGAAGCCGCATGGAAAAGGCCGGAAGCACAAAGGGCATGGAGGGGTATGTCAGGGACGATATATATGACATGGCCGTCGAGTATCTCTCCTCCTCCACGCCCTCGGCTTCCTACTACGGCGGCTATAAAAGCGGCTATCAGAGCGGAATCCAGAAGCTGCTTGACAGGCTGGAGGAGAGGGAGGCCTTTTCATACGATTATGAGAGCGACCCTCTTTATCAGGCCTATGCCAGAGCCTACCAGAGGGAGGGACGCAGGGCCTCGGAGGACGCTTTGGGGCTGGCGGCGGCCAACACGGGCGGCTATGCCTCCAGCTATGCCATCGGGGCGGCACAGCAGGCCGGAAGCTATTACAGCGCCAAGCAGGCCGACAAGATACCCGAGCTTTACAAGCTGGCCTATGACGTCTACAAGGAGGAGCTTGAGGCCGATATGGACAGCCTCGGCCTGCTTAGCAAGCTTGAGGCCGACGACTATCAGAGATACCGCGACGCCCTTGAGGATATTTACAGGCAGGACGAAAGCGACTATAAAAAGTATATCGCCGAGCTTGAGAGAGACAGGCAGAGGGAGAATCTGGAATACGAGAGAGGCAGGGACGCCCTTGACGATTTAAGGTATGAAATGGAGTGGCAGTACAAGAGGGAGCGCGACGCCCTTAAGGACAGCCTGAGGTGATTTTTTTCAAGGCCGGCGCGGCACGGCGTCGGCTTGACTTTTTCGGGGACGTAATGTAAAATTACTGAGTTATGTTTTGAGAGAGGTGTCCTATGGAAAGCGTTGCTGATATAATAAAAGGCAAATATGCCGGCCTGACGAGAAAACAGAAGGAAATAGCCGACTATATGCTGTCCCATCCGGACGATATGTGCTTTTCCACCCTCCGAAATCTCAGACGTGAGATAAGGGTGTCGGAAATGACCATTCTCAATTTCTGCACGACGCTGGGCTATGCCAATTTCAACGAGCTTAAATACGCCTTCCGCGCCTATTCGGCCGCCAAAAGGCAGGCGCCGTTCGAAGACGGCCGCTATGCCATGACTTACACCCCTCAAAAGGGGATGAATGACGACGAGAGCCTTTTCAGGCAGATGTGTCAGGAGGAGATGGACGCTGTCAACGCCTTTTACATGGGCGTCGACACGGGCGAGTATTTCAGGGCGGCCGAGATGATAGCCGCGGCCGACAGGGTGGTGATATGCGGCCGTGGGGCGGAGCGCCAGCTTTCCCATTATATCGCCGTCCGCCTTAACGCCTGCGGCATAAGCTGTATAGAGGCCGACACAGGCTCGGATGAGTCGGTACAGGCGGCGCTCTATTTTGTAGGCGAGGGTTCCCTTGTGGCGCCCGTCTCTTTCCCCGATTATCACGCCATGACGATAAAGATGGCGCATTATGCCAGGGACAAGGGGGCGCGCCTTTTGGGCATAACCGACACAACAAGGGCCGAGCTCTCCGCCATGTGTGATATGTGCCTTTACTGCCCCACCGAAACGAGGCTTTTCCCCGTAAGCCTGAGCGCGCCCATGCTGTGCGCCCATTTTCTGACAACGGCCGTCAGCATAGTCAAAACGAGAGAAAGCGGCGATTCAAGGGCGCTGGAGCTTTCCAAGGTGCTCAACGGCGGATAAGCCGAGATACATAAAAAGACTCTGAAAAGCAATGGCTTTTTGGGGTCTTTTTAGATTTACAAGAGAAAGAAGCTATGGTATAATTTCTGGGTTAGAAATTCTTTAAACTCGGAGGTGTTTGCGAGATGGAAACATCGCAAAAGCCAAAGGGGCTTTTCTACGGCTGGGTCATAGTTGCCGCGGGATGCCTCGTCATGGCCGTCGTCATGGGCATTGTTTACAACTGCTTCAGCCAGTTTATCAAGCCCGTGTGCGAGGATTTGGGTTTTACCCGTCAGGCCATGAGCATGAACCAGACCTTTCTTTCCCTGACCCAGATCGGGGTGGCCCTTGTGTGGGGCAGGGTGCTGGCCGGGTTCGGCAAAAAGCTCGATAAACTGATGCTCTTCTGGGCGGTGGTGGGGCCGATAGCCTATTACTGCTTCTCCTTCGCCACACAGATATGGGTGTTCTATATCATATCTGTCATAATGAGCATCGTCATGAACATGGTGACGACGCTTCCTTTGTCCTATATCCTCTCCAACTGGTTTGAGGAGAAGAGGGGTCTTGCCACCGGCATATGCTTTATGGGAAGCGGTATCGGCGGAATGATACTCAACCCCCTGTTGGGCAGATGGCTGGAGCAGTACGGCTGGAGAATGTCTTTCCGTATTCTGGCCGTCGTCATGGCCGTGGTGGCCATTCCCTGCGTTATGCTCATCAGGGTCAGACCGGAGGACAAGGGCTTAAAGCCCCTCGACTACAGGGAGAGGCCGTCCGGCGAGACGACGGGCACCGAGGTCATGGGGGGCAGTACGCTGGCCGAGGCCAAGCGTATGCCGAAGTTCTGGCTTCTCGTCCTCTGCGGCATGATGATGACCATGGGCAACTCGACCATTGTTCAGACCCTTTCTCCCCACCTGACCGACAGCGGATATTCGACGGCCTTTGCCGCCGCCATGGTGTCGATTGGCATGGGGGCGCTGGCTTTGGGCAAGGTGGTTCTGGGCCAGATGTTTGACAAGCTGGGCACAAGGACGACGGCCCTTATCGCCGCCGCCATGGGTCTTGTGGGTCTGACGGGCATGATATTCTGCCGCAGGTCATATCTTTTTGTCTGCATGATATTCCTCGGCATCGGCTTTGCCTGCTCCTACGGCTCGGTAGGCAACACGATAATCATACAGAACATATTCGGCCGTAAGGATTTTTCGGCCATTCTGGGTCTTTACACGGCTTTCGTCGGCGTGGGCGGCTCCATATCACCCATGGTCAACGGCGCCTCGGTCGATAGATTCGGCAGCTACCGTCCGGCCTTTATGCTCTGGATGTGCCTGCTGGTGTTTGTAATAGTTTGCTACGGCATCATTCTCCCCGGCAAAAATAAAAAACAGGCGGATTAAAACATGGAAAAGAAAAAGGTTTTTTACGGTTGGTATGTGGTGGCGGCCGGCTGCGCCGTTGTGGCCATGACGATGGGAATAATGACAAACTGCTTCGGTCAGTTCATAAAGCCGGTCTGCGAGGACATGGGCTTTACGCGCCAGCAGATGAGCGTCAACCAAACCATAATGTCGGTGGTGCAGATGTGCATGGCCTTTGTGTGGGGCACGCTTTCAAAAAGGATAAAACTCCATAAATGGATGTGCGTCTCCGCCCTGCTGACCCCCTGCATATATTTCTGCTATTCCTTCGCCGAAAATATCTATATGTTTTACGGCATAACGGTGGCGCTCAGCCTTTGCTACTGCCTTATTTCCATGCTGGTATTTACATATATAGTGGGAAACTGGTTCGTAAAAAACCGCGGCGTCGCCATCGGCATGGCCTCCATGGGCTCGGGCCTCGGGGCCATGGTGATGAACACGGTCATAAGCCGCATGATAATAAGCTGGGGCTGGAGACACACCTATCAGGTGCTGGCCGTCATGATTTTCGCCGTCATAGTGCCATGTGTTGTTTTTGTGGTCAGGGAAAAGCCCTCGGACAAGGGGCTTGAGCCTTACGGCTACGGAGAGGAGCCGGCGGAGGGCGCGGAGAAAAAGCAGCCCTTTGAGGGCTACAGCTTCAAAGAGGCTTTGCATATGAAGGTCTTTTGGGCCGTCGCCATAACCAGCGTCGGTCTGGTCATGTCGATAGGAATGTTCTATCAGACACTTTCGCCCCATTTGAGCGACAGCGGCTATTCGGTCACCTTTGCCGCCGTTATGGCCTCCATATCCATGGGGGCCTTGGCCGTGGGCAAGGTGCTGCTGGGCAGGATGTTCGACAGGCTGGGCACCAGAAAGGCGGCCGTTATAGCCTGCTCCTGCACGCTGGCCGGTATAATCGGCATGATTTTCTGCCGCCATTATATCGCTTTGGCCGTCATTATTCTGGGCGTCGGCCTCGGCTGTTCCTTCGGGGCCATATGTATGCCGATAATAACCCAGAACATCTTCGGCATGAAGGACTATAACGCCATTTACGGCAAGTTTTCGGCGGCCACGGGCCTCGGCGGAGCCTTTGCCCCCATCATAAGCGGCAGGGTCTTTGACACCTATGGCAGCTATGTTCCGGTATATGTGGCCAGCGCCGTCATCACTTTGATTGGCATAATCATTCTCTATATATCCCTGCCGAAAAAGGACAATATCTGATTAGAGGTCAAAATGTTTAAAACTTTCAGTAATAAACATAACATTTTTTACGGATGGTTTGTGGTTTTGGGCGGCCTGCTCATCATGGTGACCATCGGAGGGGTGGCATGGAACTGCGTCAGCCTTTACATCAAGCCGGTCTGCGCCGAGCTTGGCTTTACAAGGGGGCAGATGAGCGTCAACCAGACGATAACCTCCCTTGTCAACATGGCCGTCAGTCTTTCATGGGGATATATACTCCAGCATTTTTCCCTTAAAAAGCTCATGCGCGCCGCCGCCTTTCTGCTTCCCGTGGCATATTTCGGCTATTCCCTGTCGAGCGGGATATGGATGTTTTATCTCTGCTCGCTGGCGCTGGGGCTGAGCTTGGCCCTGCTTATGACTCTGCCCCTTTCCATGATAGTTTCCAACTGGTTCGAGGAGAAAAAGGGCCTTGCCATGGGCATAACCTTTATGGGCTCGGGCCTGGGCGGCATGATATTCAACCCCATAGTTTCGGCCATTATAAGCGATTTCGGCTGGCGCGCCGCCTATCGCGCCATGTCCTTCGTCATGTTTGCCGCCGCCTTTTTCGCCGTCTTTTTCCTGATAAAAATGAGGCCCGAGGAGATGGGTATAAGGGCGCTCGGCTATGAGAAGCACCACCATATGACCGACAGCGGCGAGGAAGAGGATGACGAGGAGGGTGATTTCCTGCCCTTTAAGGAGCTGATAAGGACGACGAGATTCAAGGTGGTCGCCGTGGCTCTCTGCTTTTCCAACACTGCCGTCGGCTGCATCACACAGTGCCTTGTGCCCCATCTGAGCGACAACGGCTATTCGGCCTCCACGGCGGCGCTGATGATGTCGGTTGGCATGGGGGCGCTGGCCATAGGCAAGATGTCCCTGGGCGCCATATACGATAAGGCCGGCACGCGAGGGGCCACCATACTGTCCATGTCCTGCGGTCTCGTGGGGGTCATATCGATGATGTTCTGCCGCTTTACGCCGGCCCTCTGCCTGATATTCTTCGGTCAGGGCATAGGCTGTTCTTTCGGCACGGTGGGCGTGCCCATCGTCACCCAAAGCCTTTTCGGAAAAAAGGATTACGGCTATAACTTCGGCTTTATCTCGGCCTGCAGCTCGGCCGTCGGCGCCCTTTCGCCCATAATAAACGGCACGGTTTACGACAAAACGGGCAGCTATGACCCGGCATTCGCGGTGTGGGCCGTCATTCTGGCCGTGGGAATAACGGTATTTTACATCGTTCTGCCGCGAGGCAAAAAGACAAAAGCATAAAAAGCAAAGAAACAAAGAGAGAGACAAAATATGAATAAGACAAAAAAGCCGGGCGTATTTTACGGCTGGTACATAGTCCTTTCGGGCTTTGTCATCATGGGAGCCGGTATCGGCATAGTCAACAACACCATGAGCCAGTTTATAAAGCCCATCGCCGAGAGCATGGGATGTTCCCGCGCCTCGGTCAGCATGATACAGACCATATTCTCGGTCTGTCATATGGCTTTTTCCTTTTTTGCCGGTAAAATAATCGGCAATAAAGGCTTTAAACGCTTTATCAAGATAGACGGCATTATCCTCGCCGCCGCCTATTTCTCACTGTCGCTGGCCGAAAGCCTGCCCATGCTCTATATTTCGGCCGTTATAACCGGCATGAGCTATACCGTGCTGGGCGCCATAACCTTTTCGGTCATCATTAGCAACTGGTTCAAGGAATCCCGCGGCAGGGCCATGGGCATGGCCTCCATGGGAAGCGGCGTTTGGGGCATGGTGTTCAACCTTGTGGCCGGAAAGTGCATAGCCCAGTTCGGCTGGAGGGCCACCTTTCAGATTCAGGCCGCCTGCCTGTTCGTCTTTATAGTTCCCTTCGCCATGTTCGTTCTCAAGATGCACCCCTCCGAAAAGGGGCTTGAGCCTTACGGAAGCCACAGGGAAAGCGACGGCGCCTCGCCGCGTGAGGACATGGAGGGCGTGCCCTATGCCCAAGCCCTGCGTTCCCCCTCCTTCTGGCTGATAACCTTCTGCGTGGCGGCCCTCAGCTTTGCCACCCACTGCAACGTGGTCACCGTTTCACCCCATCTGACCGATGTGGGCTATTCTCCCATGTTCGCCGCCGCAATGGTTTCGGTATGTATGGCGGCGCTGGCTCTCGGCAAATATTCCCTCGGCGTTATTTTTGATAAGTTCGGCCCGAAAAACGCCACCCTCATGGCGGCCGGATGTTCCCTGCTCGGCTCGCTGGGTATGCTGACGGCCTCTTTTAAGCCCTCTCTGGCGCTTGTGCTCATAGGGGCCAGTCTGGGCGCCGCTTTCGGCTCGGTGGCCGTGCCCCTTATAATACAGAATGTTTTCGGCCAAAGAGATTATGCCGCCATCTACGGCGCCCTTTCGGGCATAACGGGGCTTGTCGGCGCATCCTATCCCATACTGACCGGCTTTATATTCGACACTATGGGCAGCTATAATCCCTGCTACGCCGCGGCCGTCCTTCTGGCCGCCGTGGGAGGGCTTGTTTTCAGAAATTTTTTCGCCAAAAGCGAGAAGAAATAAATGTATTTTTAAGGGGGTAATTATGAAAAGAATCGGTTTTGACAACGACGCGTACATCAAGAAACAGTCGGACCAAATCATCAAGAGGATAGGGGAGTTCGGCGGCAAGCTTTATCTGGAGTTCGGCGGCAAGCTGTTTGACGACTATCACGCCGCGCGCGTCCTGCCCGGCTTCGAGCCCGACAGCAAGCTCCGTATGCTCCGCATGATATCCGACCACGCCGAGATAATCATCGCCATTTCGGCCGTCGATATCGAGAAAAACAAGGTCAGAAGCGACCTGGGCATCACCTATGACAGCGACGTCATGCGCCTTATCGACGTTTTCAGGAGCTTCGAGCTGTATGTCGGCAGCGTGGTCATCACCCAGTACAGCGGCCAGCCGGCGGCGGCCGCCTTCAAGCAGAAGATGGAGAGGCTGGGTATGCCGGTTTATCTCCATTACCCCATCGAGGGCTACCCCACAAATATACAGAAGATAGTCAGCGACGAGGGCTATGGCAAAAACCAGTATATCGAGACGACCCGCCCCCTTGTCGTCGTGACGGCCCCCGGCCCCGGCAGCGGAAAAATGGCCACCTGCCTCAGCCAGCTTTACCACGAGAACCGCAGGGGCATACAGGCCGGATACGCCAAGTTCGAGACCTTCCCCATCTGGAATATCCCCCTCAAGCATCCCGTCAATCTGGCCTATGAGGCGGCGACGGCCGACCTCAACGACGTCAACATGATCGACCCCTATCATCTGGCGGCCCACGGCGTGACGACGGTCAACTACAACAGGGATATCGAGATTTTTCCCGTTCTCAAGGCCATGTTCAAGGAGATATACGGCGAGTGCCCCTACCAGTCCCCCACCGATATGGGCGTCAACATGGCCGGTTACTGCATTGTCGACGACGAGGCCGTGTGTCAGGCCTCGGCTCAGGAGATCATCCGCCGCTTTTACAAGGCCCGTGCTGATTTCCGCAAGGGACAGGGCACCGAGGAGGCCGTGGCCAAGATAGAACTGCTCATGCAGGAGATGGGCATAAGCGAAAGCGACCGTCCCGTCGTCGCCGCCGCCCACGAGAGGGAGCAGCAGGAGAACGGCCCGGCTATCGCCATAGAGCTTCAGGACGGCAGGATAGTGACGGGCAAGACAAGCGAGCTTATGGGTCCCGCCTCGGCGGCCCTGCTCAACGCCGTCAAGGCGCTGGAGGGCTTTGCAAGGCCCGTACACTTCATTTCCCCCGAGGCCATCGCCCCCATACAGCGCCTCAAGGTGGATTTGCTGGGCGGCAAAAACCCCAGGCTCCATTCCGACGAGATACTGATAGCCCTCAGCATTTCGGCCGCCACCGACAAAAACGCCGAGCGCGCCTTTGTCCGCCTGGCGGATTTGCGCGGCTGCGAGGCCCATTCCACCGTCCTGATCTCCTCGGTAGACGAGGATATCTACCGCAGACTGGGGCTGAACCTGACCTGCGACCCCCACTATCAGGTCAACAAGCTTTTCCACAAATAAGATATGAATACGCTTATACACGTTTGTTGCGCCCCCTGCTCGATAATGTGCGTCGAGACCCTTAGAAACAAGGGAATAGAGCCGACGGCCTTCTGGTACAACATAAATATACATCCCTTTACCGAATACCGCAGCCGCCGCGAGGCCATGAAGGCCTATGCCGCGTCGATAGACCTGCCCCTGATAGTCGAGGACGATTACGGCCTGAGGCAGTTTGTCACGGCCGTGGTGGGCGACATCGACCACAGGTGCAATTACTGCTATACCGCGAGGCTGGAGCGTGCGGCGAGGGAGGCGGCCGAAAGGGGCTTTGACAGCTTCACTACCTCACTGCTGGTCAGCCCCTATCAAGACCACGAGGGCATAATCGCCGTCGGTGAGAGAATGGCCGAAAAATACGGCGTAAGGTTCCTGCCCGAGGATTTCCGCCCCTATTTCCGCGAGGGACAGGAGCGGGCGCGCGCCCTCGACATATATATGCAGAAATACTGCGGCTGTATCTTCAGCGAGGAAGAGAGATATAAAAAGAAGAAAAAGCCGAAAAAAGAAGCGTAAGGTGCTTTTTGTTACTTTTTCTCAGAAAAAGTAAAATCTTTTGTTTCTTTTCCATTGGGAAAAGAAAGGTCTTTTTCCGCCGCTTGCGGCGGACATAACGGACTCACAAAAAGCCCCGCCGTCAGGCGGGGCTTTTTCAGATAAGGAAGAAGAGCTAATGAACAAAAAAGAAATACTTAACATAGCTATGGCGCAGTCGGCCGAGGATATCGGCTGCAGGGCGGATGATTTTTTGAAAAAAGATAATGTCGTCGTCCCTTTCCGCCTCGGACAGGGAGCCAGAAAATATATCAAAGAGCCTGTGTCGGCCAATCTCGTCTCCTACGGCCATAACGTTGTTGCAGCCGTCACCCCTGACGTTGCCGATATAGTGGCCGAATATATCGGCAGGTATGAGTTTTACAGCCTTTTTGAAGCGCCGAATGTAAATTGGCTTTCCGAAAAGCTGGCTAAAGTCGGCCACAAGGTCTGCTTTATGGCCGAATATTACCTGCCCGAGCCTGAAAGAATGGCCCTTTGCAGCTCTCCCTTTGAATTGAGGCTCCTTGAGCCGAAGGATTTCGAGGGGCTTTATCTGCCGAGGTGGAGCAACGCATTGTGCGACGAAAGAAGGAGCCTTGATATGCTGGCCGTCGGGGCATATGACAGTGGTGGGCTTATCGGCCTTGCCGGAGCCTCGGCCGACTGCGAAAAGATGTGGCAGATAGGGGTCGACGTCCTCCCCGAATACCGCGGAAAGGGGGTCGCCTCGGCTTTGACTTCAAGGCTGGCAAGAGAGATATTTGAGAGGGGCAGAGTCCCTTTTTACTGTTCGGCATGGTCGAATATACCCTCGGTCAGAAACGCCGTCAAATGCGGCTTTATCCCCTCCTGGGTCGAGCTGACGGTCAAGCCCTCCCACATCGTTGACGGCATGATAAATAGAAAGTAGTTTATAAAAAGGCCCACACCAAAAGGTGTGGGCTTTTCGTTGTATGGCCCCCTTGTGTAAAGGGGGCTGTCAGCGCAAGCTGACTGGGGGATTGTTTGACAACCTCTCCGGCCCCTTTGGGGCCACCTCCCCTTACACAGGGGAGGCAAGCGGCGAAGCCGCGTAAAAAGCAGCTAATCCCTCATCCTCAGCTGCATCTCGCTCCACTGGTCGGGGGTCAGGGTGACCGCGCGCGGCTTGGAGCCTTCAAAGGGGCCGACGATTCCGCGCTCCTCCATTATGTCAATAAGGCGCGCGGCGCGGGCATAGCCCAGCTTGAGGCGGCGCTGTAGCAGGGAGGTGGAGGCCTCGCCGCGGTCGACGACCACCGAAATGGCGTCCATCAGCAGGGGGTCGTCATCCTCCTCGTCGGAGGGGCCGCCCTTGCCGCCGGGAGCGGCTTCGGCTTCGGCCTGCCTCTCGATATGGTCGAGTATCTCCTGAGAATAGTCGGGCGAGCCGTTTTCCTTGACGAACTCTATGACGTCCTCGACCTCCTTTGTGCTGATAAAGGTGCCCTGAACCCTCATGGGCTTGCCGGCTCCCAGGGGGTTATAGAGCATATCGCCGCGGCCTATCAGCTTTTCGGCCCCGTTCTGGTCGAGGATTATCCTCGATTCTATCTGTGAGGCGACGGCAAAGGCAATGCGCGAGGGGATGTTGGCCTTCATCAGACCCGTTATAACGTCGGCCGAGGGGCGCTGGGTGGCTATGATAAGGTGCATACCGGCGGCGCGGGCCATCTGGGCGATACGGGCTATCGACTCCTCAACCTCTCGGGCGGCGACAAACATCAGGTCGGCCAACTCGTCGATTATAATGACTATCTGTGGCAGGGGCTCCTCGCCGTTCCGCTTCATTATCTCGTTATAGGCCTCGAGGTTTCTGGCCCCGGCCTCGCTCATGACCTTATAGCGGCGCATCATCTCGCCCACGGCCCAGTTGAGGGCTCCGGCGGCCTTTTTCGGGTCGGTCACCACGGGAATAAGCAGGTGTGGGATGCCGTTGTACATTCCAAGCTCTATCATTTTCGGGTCGACCATTATAAGCTTGACCTCCTCGGGGGAGGATTTGTATATAAGGCTGATTATGATGGAGTTTATGCAGACCGATTTGCCCGAACCTGTTGTACCGGCTATCAGCATATGGGGCATTTTCGAGATATCGCCCACGACGCACTGTCCGGCGATGTCCTTTCCGACGGCGAAGGAAAGCCTCGATTTGGAGCCGCTGAAAGCGCCGTCGCCCAGAATGTCCCTCAGGGTGACTATCTCCTGTATGTCGTTGGGCACCTCAATGCCGACCGAGTTGTTGGCCGGTATGGGCGCTATTCTTACGGAAGCGGCGCCGAGGGCCAGGGCTATGTCGTCCGAAAGGGAGGTGACCTTGGCGAACTTTATGCCCCTTTTGAGCTGAAGCTCATAGCGCGTGACGGTGGGACCCTTTGTCACGTTGACGATGGTCGATTCGATGTTGAAGCTGCCGAGGGTGTCCACAAGCCTTTCGGCGCAGCGGACGATACTCTCGTGGTCGGCCCCCATGCCGGGGTCTCCCGGGGTCAGCAGGGAGAGGGGAGGGTATATATACTGCCCCGTCTCGCCCCTTACGGCGGCGTCTTTTATTATGCCCGAGACGTCGTTTTCCTCGGCGGCCCTCTCGTGGGCCTCGGCCTCGGCCTGACGCTTTTCATCGAGGGAAAGCTCTGTGGGAGGGGGATTGTCGGCCGTGTAAATATCAAAGGCGGCGGAGGAGCCGTCATTGGACGGGGTAGGCTCTTCAGGCTCCTTTGGAGCCAGTTTTTCGGATATGGCCCCGGCTATCTCTTCCACCCTTTCGGCCCTGTCGGAGAGCGTATTGGCGGCCGTCTCACGGGGGGAGGCCTCGTGGCTTATCACGGTTTCTATCGTCGTGTGGGGCCTGTCCTCTTTTTCGGGCGTTATTACGTCAAAGGGCACGTCGTTGCCGCCCTTCGGCGTCTCGGCCTCCTCGACCGTAAAGGTGGGTTTCGCGGCTTCGGTGGGGTCTTTCGGGACAAAGGTATCGGGGAGGTCCGCGGCGGGCGTCTCCTCCTTTTCCTCGTCCTTGAAAAAGTCAAAAAAGGTCGGCGTTTTGCCGTGGGTCAGGACGGGAGGCTCCCTGCGAGGGGACGGGCGACGGTTTTCCTCATACTCGCGCCTTTGGCGCTCCTCCTCGGCTTTGAGCTTTTCCGTTTCCAGCTTTGCAAGGCGGCGGCGCCGGCGCGCCTCCTCCTTTTCGGCTCTGCGGCGTTCACGCTCTTCGGTTATCTCCTTTGGCTCGTCTTCTTCGGGGGTCGGCTTGAGCTTTTTGAAGAAGGCGACGGGGGTCACCTCAAAGACTATAAAAACACAGGCGGCTATGGCCAGAAAGCATACTATTATTCCCCCTACGGCCGAAAGGGTCACCTTTAAAAGCATACCCAGACCGCCCGAAATAAGGCCGCCCGAGGCCATTTCCCTGCCGGTTTGGGCCAGCAGCTTTATCCCCTCCATGCCCGATGGGTAGGAGGTCATGTCCCTGACGATATGTCCGATGGCCCCGAACAGCACGGGCACCGAAAACACCGCCCACTCCTTGAGGCGTACCCTGCCCTTTATGCGCGTCAGCACGACTATCGAGGCCGTCAGAAAGGCCGGCGCGGCCAGATAGTAGCCGAAGCCTATAAGGGAGCCGAGGCCGAGCCTGTACCAGTCGATAAATATACCTCTGATATTGAAAAGTGACAGGGCGCCCACAAGGGCCATGAACATATAGGCTCCGGCGCGGATGTGACGGGCCGTGGTTCTCTTTTGAGCCTGTGTGGTTTTTTTCGTATTCCTTTTTTTTGCCGTGGAGGCCGAGGCCGTCTTGCGGCCCGAGGTCTGCCTGTTCTGGCTCATGTTGTTTTTCAACTCCTGATGGCTATATAAGGTTGAGTATAATTGTGACGGCGCCGACCAGGGCGCAGTAATATGAGAAAAAGCGGAAGCTGTTTTTCTTCATCAGCAGACCGACGAGCTTTATGGCTGCATAGCCGCTCACGAGGGCCGAGAAAAACCCGGCTATGTAGGGCATGGGGGAGGCCACCGTTACGGCGCTCTCCATAAGGTCGGGCAGTTTAAATACAAAGGAGCCTGTGACGGCCGGAATGGAGAGCAGAAAGGCGAATCGGACGGCAAAATCACGGGAAAGACCCGTGAAAAGCCCGGCGCATATCGTGCTGCCCGAGCGCGAGATGCCGGGGAAAACGGCGCAAAGCTGAGCCAGACCGACGGCCGCCGCGTCCTTATATCGGGCGTTGGAGGCCGTCTTCCACCCTCCGCCGTGCCTGTCGGCCAGAAAGAGGACGGTTGCCGTCGCCAAAAGGGCGCAGCCGACAAAGAGGGTCGAGTCGAACATGGCCTCCACATATTTGTCGATGACGGCCCCGACGGCCAGAGGCAGGGTGGCGATAACCAGCAGGATGACCAGCCTGCGCTGGGGCAGGTCGCGGGTCTTGAACCTGTCGAGAATGAGGCCCACAAGGCCCTTAAGCAGCATGACTATGTCCTGCCAAAAGGCTATCACCACGGCAAGAAGGGTGCCGAGGTGGACGATAACGGTGAAAAGTATGTCGGAGGGTAACTCCATTACGGCCGAGACAAGGGTCAGATGGCCCGAGGAGGAGACGGGCAGGAACTCTGTCAGACCCTGCACGATGCCGAGAATTATGCCTTCAAGTAATGTCATTTTAAAATCGCACCTTATTTTATTATATTAGAGCATACATATATATCTTAGCATATTTTATCGGATATTTCAATCAGGGGCGTTTTTGGGGTATCTTTTTCCAAACAGCCGAGGCCGCCGTGCCGCAGAGGGAGCCGACAAACGCCCCGGCCAGCACGTCGGTGGGATAGTGAACATAGAGGTAAAGGCGTGAAAATCCCATGACGGCGGCGAATATAAGGGCGGCGCGGTGGGCCTTTTTGCCCAGAGGCCTGACGGCGGCGGCAAAGGCAAAGGCGACGCCCGTGTGTCCCGAGGGAAAGGAGTAGTCGTGGGGGGCCGCGACTATTATCTCCACGGCCCTATTGAGGTCATAGGGCCTTATTCGGGCCACGAGGGGCTTTATGACTCCGTTGAGTAACAGACCGTCGAAGATCAGAGCCGTCAGGCATATCAACCCCACCCTGCGCGTCGGTCTGCAGATGATGAGGAGCAGAGAGAGGAGAATAAATATCTCCCCTCTGGCCGATACGGCGCTCAGCACTCTGGCGATAATATCGCACAGGGGGTTGGAAAACGCCTGTATCATGTCGAGAATATTCAGTTCAAAAAGGGAAAGGGCTGTCATTGTGAGTCTCCTGTTTTGACTGGTGATTTTTGTATTTCCGAGGCCAGTCGTCTGGCCTCTTTGGCGTCCTCGGACGTTATTTCCTTTTCGGTATACCGCGCCCTGATATATATTTCCCTCAGGCCGCCGATGGGGGCCGGGCCGAAATACTTCTCGGCGCAATGTGCTATCTGGGAGGTGTCCTCATCCTTTGTTATATTCATGCCGCGGCGCAGACATTCCTTTAAAAACCCACGGTAGCTTTTGCGCACCTCGCTTCGGTTGTCGCCCCGTGAAAATAGGGAGCGGCGCGGCTCGCGCGCAATTTGAACGGTGTCGCGTGACGTTTCAAAAGCCCCCTTTTTGTCAAAACGCCTGTTTTTTCCCGCCAGAGCTTTAAAGGCCTTGATTATTATGAATATAACCGCGGCGGCCAGCAAAGCGGCGCATATCCAGACAAGTATCGGGGGCACCTCGGTCTGTCCCACGTCCTCGTATGCCATGTCGGCGCGGCCGGAGGCCTCGCCCGACGAGTTTTCGTAAAACTTCACCTCGCGGTGGAATATCAGTGCGAAAAGGCGGCTGAAAAGGGACAGGAAAGAGGTCATGGCGTAAACGCAGGCCATGAGGGCCTTATAGACGACATTGTTGTAGACAAAGCCGACGGCGCCGCCCAGCGTCCTGACAAATATATCGGAGGTCAAAAACAATGTCAGCAGGCATACCGCGCCCACAGCCGCCAGATTGGCCAGCTTGAAGGAGGGGCTGTCTATCGTCTCGCGGCTGTGGCGCAGTATTCGCATGAGGGCGATGCCGCAGACGGCCATTAGGGATATATAGGGAAGAAGAACGGCGTTCAGCGTGTCGAACTTCATAGAAAGTGCGGCCAGCAGACAGACCCCCAGACAGAGGGCAAAGGAACGCCGGAATGACGACTTGAAATCGTCGTCGTCATTCATGAATATCCCCTGTTTCAGAATGTAAAAGAGATAACAAAGGATAAGCCCCGTCAGTATGGCGTCGCCCTTGCCGCGGCAGAGGGCGAAGGAGGGCAGCATGGCAATACATGGGGCAAGTCTGGCCGCCGCGCCCTTTTCGCGCAGGAGATAGCCCAGCGCGGCGCAGACCGAGGCCAGCAGGGCGGCCGGGGCCAGCAGGGAGACGGGGGTGAAAAGCCCCAGTATAAATCCGGCCACTGTCAGAAAGGCCGAACAGTCGATGCACATTTTCAGAAAAACCGTCAGCTCCACTTTTTTTCCTCCTTGACGTCATCGCCGTCATTCTGCGCCAAGCAAGATATGTCAAAGACGCTGACATGGCCTCCCTTGAGACTTCCCAGCCTGCCGACGGCCCTGTGGCCCGAGGGGGTCATAACAGGGGAGATGACGATATAGCACCGCCCCTGCTCGTCCCGTCTGACGGCGCGCTCGATTATGCTTTCAAAGGAGCCTGTCGAGCTGTAGGTGGCCCTTCCGAGGCCCTCCAATATGGTCATCAGATGGCTGTGGCCCAGCCCGTCTCCCACCTGTGACCAGAGACCGATTGCCCCGGCAGAGGTGGCGTTGGTCACCAGACCGTATTTTATCTTCTTTTCCTCCAGCAGCTCGCATACCGAACGGGCGCAGGAAAAACAGCCCTCTATCCTTTCATGGAGAGCTTCCGTCCCCTCGGGACATTCGACATTTAATATTATCGTCACCGAAAGGTCGAGGGTGTGGTCATAGTTTTTGACCATTGTGCGGCCCATTCGGGCGCTCTGTGTCCATGAAATGGCCTTTTGCGGCTCCCTGCCCGTGTATTCACGGAAGCCGAGGGTCAGCACGGGGTCCTCCATGATGAAGCGGTTGACCGACATATCGCCGAGAAAGTCGCCCAGGGTTTTGTCTACAGCAACTCCTTCCAGAGGGGCCGGAAGGACGACTATCTCGCGGCTGACGGGGAAATAGTCATGGGTCAGGCGCAGGCCGAGAAAATCTCCCGAGGAGAGGGTGGCGCCGTGAAAAAAATATCTGCCCCTATGGTTTATAACGGCGTCAAAGGAACGCGTAAGGCGCTGGCGCGGCCTCAGAAAGGCCGTCGTCGTCAGGCGGCTCTGCTCGGGGTCGCGGCGGAGGGTTATGCCTCCCAGAGGCTCTATCTCCAGCGGCATGGATTCCTGAATCTTGAGAAAGGATACGGGCATCCTCTTGGCGTTTGTTATCTCCGTCGTGACGGTGAACTCCTGCCCCGGGTCGACCGTGCGGAGGGAGGGCTGTATGTCATAGCTCACCCTGTCAAGCCCGTGGCGCAAAGTGTATTCCTGAAAAAGGGCGGCCGTGACGGCGAATATAAACAGATATACAAGCATGGTTCAGCTTTCAAGGGGCACGGCCACGGCCGAGATTATCCTGTCGATATATTTGGCCGCGTCCTCGGACGAGAGGGCCGAGCCGCTGACTATCCTGTGGGCCAGCACATGTGGAGCCACCTTTTTTACGTCCTCGGGCAGGACGAAATCCCTGCCGGAAAAAGCGGCCGTCACCTGGGAGGCCTTGTAAAGAGCGATGGCTCCGCGCGTCGAGACGCCTGTCACAAAGGCGCTTTCGTTTCTCGTGCCCTCGATGATATCCATCATATAACCGGCCACCGAGGGGTGGACGGTTATATTTTTGTAGTTTTCCTTGAGCCATGCCGTCTCTTCCGCCGTGACGGCCGGGGTCAGGGAGGCTATGATGTCGGAGGAGCTTTCGCGGCAGATGACGCTCAGCTCCTGTTCCCTCGTCATATATCCTAATTTAAGACGCATGAAAAATCTGTCGGTCTGGGCCTCGGGCAGGGGAAAAGTGCCATAGGACTCCACGGGGTTCTGGGTGGCCATGACCATAAAAGGCTCCGAAAGGGTCATGGTTTTGCCGTCGACCGATATCTGCTTTTCCTCCATGGCCTCCAAAAGGCTGGACTGGGTGCGCGGCGTGGCGCGGTTTATCTCGTCGGCCAGTATTATGTTTGAAAAGAGGGGGCCGGGGCGGAACTCGAACTGGCCCGACTGCTGGTTGTAAAAGTTTATGCCCGTCAGGTCGGAGGGCAGAAGGTCGGGGGTGAACTGTATGCGCCTAAAGTCGGAGCCGATGGTTTTGGCGAATGAGCGCAGCAGCATGGTCTTGCCCGTGCCGGGCACGTCCTCCAGCAGCACGTGACCCGAGCAGATGAAGCAGGTCAGCACAAGCTCGATGACGTCGTCCTTTCCGACGATGACCCTTGAACAGCTTGAGACTATTTTGTCTCTGTAATCGGTGAAACGGGATATATCCATTGGCTTTTCTCCTTGGAGCAGTGTATTTATAACTATAAAAAGGGGTTTTACAATGAAGTAAAACCCCCATGATGGTTTTATTGTCCCGAAATTACTCTTCCTCGATGGCCGAAACGGGGCACTGAGCCGCGCAGGCGCCGCAGGAGACGCAAACATCAGGATTGATCTCGTACTTGCCGCCCTTATCCTCGATAGCCGAAACGGGGCACTGAGCCGCGCAGGCGCCGCAGCCGACGCAGGCTTCGCCGATTTTGTATGCCATTGGTTCTTACCTCCTTTTTATTGATAAGTATATTTTAAAGCATAAAAAACAAAAATGCAATGAAAAAAAGTAAATATAATCATTCTTTTTTGACGATAATAGCCTTGAAACCTATTGACTGCGGAGGAAAAACCATGAAGCTTGAAAAGCCTGTCGGAAACGATATACAAATGACCGCCCAGCACGAAAACCGCTTTACCCAGACGGCAAAGGAAAAGCCTCCCGTCCAAGAGGAGGACAAATAATGGCCGACGGAGCCTTTACCTTTCAGGCCAGACAGGCGCTGACCTCGGCCTTTACGGGGGCGAGGGAGTTTTCACATAGCTGTCTCTGCTCGGAGCATATCCTGCTCGGCCTGTGTTCGCGAACCGACGACCCGGCCTGCCGCGCCCTCGAGAGCGTGGGCGTGACCCGTCAGAGGGTCGAAAGGGAGATACTGGCAAGGGACGGAAGGGGCAAAAGCGCCGCCTATACCGCCGAGATAAGCCGCGAGGCGGCAGCCATGCTTGAAAGGGCGGCCGGGCTGGCCGCCAAGGAATACGCCCCAATCGGCACGAGCCATATGCTCCGCGCCATTCTCGAGGACGACGGCTGCCGCGCGCGCAGGGTGCTGGTCGAGATGGGGACAGACACATCGGCCCTTTCGGCATATATCGCCCGTCCGCCCCAGCCTGTCAGCCGCCGCGCCAGGGGCAGGGAGCCGAAGCTTCTCCTGCGTCACGGCGTCGACATGACCTCAAACGCCGCCCTCGGCAAATACGACAAGATGATAGGCAGGGAGAGGGAGCTTGAGAGGGTCACGAGGATTCTCTGCCGCCGCCGCAAGGGCAACCCCGTTCTACTCGGCGAGGCCGGGGTGGGCAAGACGGCCATAGCCGAGGGCCTTGCGTTGGCCCTTTCCCAGAACCGCGTGCCCGAGCCGATAAAGGGCATGAAGCTTTTTGCCGTCGATATGGCCTCCCTTGTCTCGGACACCAAATACCGCGGCGAGTTCGAGGAAAAGGCCAGAGGCATCATAGAGGAGGCCTCGGCCTGCGGCGACGTGATACTTTTTATCGACGAGCTTCACACGGTGGCCGGGGCCGGTGCCGCCGAAGGGGCCATCGACGCCGGAAATATCCTCAAGCCGGCTCTGGCCAGAGGGGACATAAAGGTGCTGGGCGCCACCACACCCGAGGAATACCGCCGCTATATCCTGCCCGACGCGGCCCTCGAGCGCCGCTTTCAGCCCGTCGACGTGCCCGAGCCGGGGAGGGATGAGACGCTGGCCATACTGCGTTCCCTTTCGGGGATATGCCGCAGGGATTACGGCGTCGAGGCAGGCGAGGATATGCTGGGGCGCATCGAGCTGATGTGCCGCCGCTTTCTGCCCGGCAGATATTTTCCCGACAAGGCGATAGACGCCCTTGACGAGGCGGCCGTCATGGCCATGACCGAGGGGCGAAGCTCCATCGGAGAGGGAGACGTCAAGCGCGTGGTGGCCCAGATGAGCGGTCTCGGCGCGCTGATAGACAGGGACGCCGCCGTCGACCCCGACAGATTGAGGCAGAGGCTGTCGGCCGCCGTTGTCGGCCAGAGGCAGGCCGTAAACGAAACGGTGGTGGCCGTCGCCTCGGCCATGGCCTTCCCGGGAGGCAGGGGCAGG
The DNA here is from genome assembly GCA_947648385.1 of uncultured Clostridia bacterium. Classification (GTDB taxonomy): domain Bacteria; phylum Bacillota; class Clostridia; order Oscillospirales; family Butyricicoccaceae; genus RGIG1902. The sequence goes on along the minus strand of CANSNO010000007.1, from coordinate 14,582 downwards.
CCCATGGGAGTTCTGCTCTTTTGCGGCGCGCCCGGCACGGGCAAGACTCTGCTGGCCAAAAGGCTGGCCCGCGAGCTGTTTGAGGACGAGGGGGCCTTTGCGCGCTTTGATATGAGCGAATACCGCGAGCCCCATTCCATCTCCCGTCTTATCGGCGCCCCTCCGGGCTATGCCGGCTTCGGCGAGGGGGGCAAACTGACCGAGGCCGTCAGGCGCAGACCCTTTTCGGTTCTGCTCTTTGACGAGGTGGAAAAGGCCCATCCCGAGGTGCAGAGCCTGCTTCTCCAGCTTCTGGAGGACGGCAGGCTGACCGACAGCCAGGGCCGCAGGGCCGACTTCACCTCCTCTATAGTCATTATGACCTCGAATATCGGGGGCAAGGGCGGCATGAACAGTGTGGGCTTTGCGTCACAGGCCGACGACGGCCTGAAAAGGGCGCTTAAATCGGCCTTTTCGCCCGAGCTTTTGAGCCGCATTGACAGGACTGTATTTTTTAAACCCCTCGGCCGTAATGAGCTTGAACAGGTGGCCGTGCTGGAGCTGACGGCTCTGGCCGAAAGGCTGGGCGGCGAGGGGATAGAACTGAAATGGCGAGAGGATGTGCCGAAAAATCTCGCTGAAAACGCTTCCGACGGCCGCGCCGTCAGGGCAGCCGTGCAGAGGCGGGTCGAGGGGCCGCTGGCCATGGCCTGCCTGAGGGACGGCCGGAGGCCGGAGGCCGAGCTTTTGCTTGAAAAGGGCGTAATAACCCTCTCTTTCCCCATAAAAGCGTAATAAAAAAGCAGGGCGCTTGCCCTGCTTTTGCTTTTTATAAGGCCCCTTTGGGGCAGTTTTTGACGCACTCGAAGCACAGGATGCACTCGGTGCCGTTTTTTCGTTTGCGCGAACTGTCGGTCATATCGACCTCCATGGGGCAGACGGCTCTGCATTTGCCGCAGGAGACGCATTTGCTCTCGTCACGTTTTATCCGCAGGAGGGCGAAATAACTCATGGGCTTCAGAAAAACCGTCACAGGGCAGATGTATTTGCAGAAGGCGCGATTGTCCTTAAATGCGAAGGCCAAAGCCGTCCCCACAATATAGTAAAGGGCGTTGCCTATGATAAAGGCCCGAAACATCACCCTTTCCATATTGTCCACATGGGCCAGGAAGAGGGCCGCGACAAAGACGAGGGAGGACAAAAAGGTCACATATCTTATCCAGCCGATGTTTTTCCTTGGGCCGCGCGGCCTTTTGTAGGGCAAAAGGTCGAGTATCATGGCCGTCCAGCAGGCGTAGCCGCACCATCCCCTGCCGAAAATCAGGGGGCCGAATATCTTGGCCACGGCGTAATGTATCGTCGCCGCCTCGAATACCCCTGTGAAAAGATAGTACCAAAAGCCCTCTATCTGCATATTCTCGCCCTTGATAAGGCCGAGGTATATCAGCATATAGCCGCCCACAAGAAGCTGGGCAACCCTGCGCGCGTATTTGTATTTGACCGCGAAGAGGAAAATGCCGAGGGAAAGGGAGAGGCCTATGTAGCTGAAATTGAAAAGATAAAATATGTTGTCCTTTGTCAGCCACAGCGTGACGGCTATGCCCTCGAAAAGAGCCAGCATTACCAGCGGAACCGAATATTTTTTCATCTTATCCCTCCGTGAATAGCCTGAAAAAACTGTTTCCTGCCGCCGACCGGCGGCAAGCTAACTTCACTTTAAAACCGGCTGTTCGGGGACGTCGGTTTCCAGCTCGTTAAAGCGGTTTTGCACGGCCTCCTTTATCTCGGCCGCCGTCGGCAGGCCTCCCCTTGCCAGCAGGGCGTCTCGGGCGTCGCCGTCAAAGGTATAGGCCGCCTCCAGCCATTCTCTGCCGCGAGACGCCTGAGCATAGCATATATCGTCGTCGGTCACGGTCAGGACAAGGCGGTCGTTCCCCTTTGGCAGTGTGACGGAAATAAGGGTGTTGCCCGATTTGCAGGCGGAGCCTGACGCCTCCCTGTCGAGCTTCATGGAGGACAAAAAGGCCGTCAGGGCGTCGAAATCCTCCTCCGTCCCACGACCCGACGGAATGTCGGTGGGGGTAAAAACACGGCTGCCGTAGGGGAGATAAAAGCTTATCGACAGGTCTGACATATCCCACAGGCAGGCCTCTCTTACGGCCTTGTCGGCGGCGCGGAGAGAAGCGCCGTCGCTGTATACGCCCCAGAGCCACAGACCCACGGCAAGGGCGGCGGCAAGCGAGGCGGCGATGAATATTTTCTTTTTCATATTTATTACCTCAGGCGCTGAAATAATTGGCGCGGTCGAGGGCGCGGAGCTGGACGGCCTCGGCTATGTGCTTTGTGTCTATTTGCTTCGCGCCGTCCAGGTCGGCTATCGTTCTGGCTATCCTCAAAAGCTTATCGTAGGAGCGGGCCGTCAGGCCCATCCTGTCAAAGGCCGCCTGTAAAAGCTTGGATGCCTCGGCGGTGGGGGTGCAGAAATCGGCCATAAGGGAGGGGGGAAGCTGGCCGTTGCAGTGTATGCCAAGACTCTTATAGCGCCTGTTCTGTATCTCTCTGGCCGCCGAGACGCGATTTAAAATATCGGCCGACGATTCCTCCGAGGCCGTGCCGCGCGAGGCCAGACTTTTATAGTCGACGGCCGGCACGTTGACATGTATGTCTATCCTGTCCATCATGGGACCCGAAATCTTTGACATATAACGCCTGACGGCGTTTTCGGTACAGGTGCAGCGCCCACCCGGCTGGCCGTAATAGCCGCAGGGACAGGGATTCATGGCGCAGACCAGCATGAAGCGGCTGGGGAAAGAGTGGGTTCCGGCCACGCGCGCTATGGTAATTTTGCCGTCCTCAAGGGGCTGGCGGAGAGCCTCAAGGGTCGGCTTGTCAAACTCGGGCACCTCGTCGAGAAAAAGCACCCCGTTGTGGGCAAGGGATATCTCCCCAGGCTTGGGGTTGGAGCCGCCTCCGGCCATGCCGACGGAGGACACCGTGTGGTGGGGCGAGCGGAAGGGGCGCGAGCTGACGACGGGCTCACTGCCGCTCAGCAGTCCGGCGACCGAATATATTTTCGTCGTCTCCATGGCCTCCTCTGCCGTCATATCGGGCAGAATTGAGGGCAGGCATTTTGCCATCATGCTTTTGCCCGAGCCGGGAGGGCCTATCAGCAGTATGTTGTGGAAGCCGGCCGCCGCTATCTCCATGGCTCTCTTGGCCATGCGCTGACCCATGACGTGTTTGAAGTCGGGGTAATTGCCCCTTGAGGGGACGAACTGCCTGTGGGGAATTGGCTTTATGGCCTCCTCGCGCCGCAGGTGGGCCACAAGCTGTGACACATCCTTTACGGGGAAAATGTCGACGTTTGACGCGAAGGCGGCCTCCTCGGCGTTGCCCATGGGCAGGAATATCTTTTTAAAGCCCCTTTCGGCCAGAGCCAGAGCCATGGGAAGAACGCCCGACACCTGGCGTATTTCACCCGTCAGGGATAGTTCGCCTATAAAACAGCAGTCGTCGTCGGGGGTGTCTATCTGACCCGTGCAGGCCATGACGCCCACCAGAATGGCCAAGTCGTAGACGGGCCCGGCCTTTTTCATGTCGGCCGGAGCCAGATTGACGGTGACGCGGCGGAATGGGAAATCGAAGCCGCTGTTTTTCATGGCGGCGCGCACCCTCTCCTGAGCCTCCTTGACCGATGTGTCGGGCAGCCCTACAACATCGAAGCGCGACAGACCGGGGGAAACATCACATTCACATATGACATGGCGGCCCTCGATGCCGAGGATTCCGGCCGTATTTACCTTGACTACCATAGCGCCTCTCCCTTTATACATCTTTTCTTAATTCTACTATAAATATCGCCTTTTGGCAATCAAAAGGAGCGCGGAGGTGAGAAAAGTATGATATAATTAAGACGGAAAAGAGAAAAGGAGGAGGAAAAATGATATATCTGGTTATCGGGTTCTGCAAACACTCCGAAATATACGCCCTTGTGATTACAGCTTTGTGCCTGCCCCTCGCCTTTAAGTTTTTTCGAGAGCCGAAAAAGCACCCAGTCGGCGTAATGGTGCTATCCGTGTTTATCGTCATGCTGTGGGCCGTACCCGTCGAGGGAATGATGGGCCGACACGCCGTAAGGCGTTATAATCAGGCCTTACCCCAACCAAGGGAGATAACCGCCATTATAAGTCAGTTTAATATAGTTAACGGCGGCACTATCGTATCGGTCAAATACGCCGACGACCCTCAGCATGAGTACAATTATATGTATTCTTTCTTCATAAATTCAATTTCCGAGGACGAAATGGGGTGCCATGTAGTAGCGCTGGAGGATGTCAGCATCAGACTTGACAAAAGAGTTTATCCCGTCGGAGTGACCGAAGTTTCCGGTGAATGGACAGTCTCGGCGGCACAGCGGCAATCCAACAAGAAAAACAATTATGACTATCGAGGAGATGGTGGCCTGTTTATTCTTGAAAGGTATTACGATGACTGGCAGAGATACGGTTGCAAGGATGTTGGCTTTTATCACAATATTGAAATTGTAAAGCACGGCGGCGAAATCACCTTCAACATTTATCCGACATATGTGGATGATAATGGGTTGCCTGCCGGTCGATACCGTATAGTTAAACCGATTGTTTTAAGCGACGCGGAAACGGGTATCTCTGTTGCGGAAGAGGTAAATGTTTATTGTTATTTTGAAGTTAAATAAGGCCCATTGCGCAAATGGGGCTGTCAGCGCGAGTTGACTGGGGGATTATTTGTATGTGACAATCCCTCCGGCCCCTTCGGAGCCAACTCCCTTTACACAAGGGAGGAGTATTAAGGATAAATATTTCAAAAGGAGGGATATGGATGTTTGTTAAGCTGTTGGAGTTTATACTGGAAATTATATTTGTTTTTCCGTTAAATCTACTTATGAAAAGCCCTTTGGCATTTGCGTTGCTCTATTCCATCCCATTGGTTATATGGCTTTATTTCTCGGTCAGGAAAAAGCGTAGGTTCGGGCTGGTTTTGAGTATAGTTCTGCTTCTGTTTGTCTGGTATACTCCAGCCCTGCAGGCCTCGGCCTATGTCACCTTCGGCCTGCACGCCATGGCCCAGCCCGAGGGCAGGGACGTCAAGCGCGTCAGGTATTATTGGGATTCAAAGAGAGCCGTCACCGATGTTTACGCCGTCTATACCGATGAGCCGAGCACGACCTATCATTACATAAAATGGGATATGCTCACGGGCTTTTACGATTGGCCTGCCACCATAGAGCCTGAGTGGGAGACATACCCCGTCGGGGTCACTGAAGTTTCGGGCAAATGGGCGCTGACCTCCGACTGGCGCTGGCGAAACGGAACATACACGCAGGAGGGAGATTGGTTTTCACTGCAGAGGTTCAACGGAGAACGATGGGTCGCCTATGACACCGACGCCATTTTTGACGAGGAGCGGCGAGAGTTTGCCGAGGGCGACGGGATATCCTTTTCACTGGAGCTTTTCGATATCGGAGACGAGGGTCTTGAGGAAGGGCGGTACCGCATAGAGAAAACAATATATTACAGAACCGTTTACGACAACCTGGAGAGAAAAAAGGCCTACTGCTTTTTTGAGGTGGAATAAAGACCTTTAAGAGCGGCCTTTAACCCATAAGGTCGGCATACCGCCCGAAAGGTCAAAAAACTAATCATTTTAAGGCTGAAAACGGTTTACATTTCAGATTTTATTTGTTAGAATATCCATAGCAATGATTATTTTAATATGTCATGCGATTTTTTTAAAATCAATTAAGGAGGAATACATCCACTCATGGCAAGAAAAATGAAAACAATGGATGGTAATACGGCTGCCGCCCACGCCTCATACGCGTTTACCGACGTCGCCGCCATTTACCCCATCACCCCCTCTTCGCCCATGGCTGACCTTGCTGACCAGTGGTCGGCAAACGGCATGAAGAACATCTTCGGCCAGGAAGTTAAGGTCGTCGAGATGCAGTCCGAGGCCGGCGCTTCGGGCGCTGTCCACGGCTCGCTGGCCGCCGGCGCACTGACGACCACCTATACGGCTTCTCAGGGTCTGCTGCTGATGATCCCCAATATGTACAAGATCGCCGGCGAGCTGCTGCCCGGCGTCATCCACTGCTCGGCTCGCGCTCTGGCCTCCCACGCCCTGTCGATATTCGGAGACCATCAGGACGTCATGGCCTGCCGCCAGACCGGCTTCGCCATGCTGGCTTCCACCAATCCTCAGGAAGCTATGGACCTGGCCGCTGTGGCCCATCTGGCCGCCATCAAGGGCAGGGTCCCCTTCCTGCACTTCTTCGACGGCTTCCGCACCTCCCACGAGATTCAGAAAATCGAGGTCTGGGACTACGAGGATTTGAAGGACATGGTCGACATGGACGCCGTCAAGCGTTTCCGCGACAACGCCCTGAACCCCGAGCATCCCGTCCAGAGAGGTACCGCTCAGAACCCCGATATCTTCTTCCAGGCCAAGGAGGCCTCCAACCACTTCTATGACGCTCTGCCCGCAGTCGTCGAGGAGTATATGGGCAAGGTCAACGCCAAGATCGGCACAAACTACGGCCTGTTCAACTACTACGGCGCCGAGGACGCCACCGACGTCATCGTGGCCATGGGCTCGGTCGTCGACACCATCGAGGAGGTCATCGACTATAAGCTGGCCCAGGGCGAAAAGGTCGGCCTGCTGAAGGTTCGCCTCTACCGTCCCTTCGTCGCCGAGAAGTTCGCAGCCGCCCTGCCCAAGACGGTCAAGCATATCGCCGTCCTCGACAGGACAAAGGAGCCCGGCTCCCAGGGCGAGCCTCTCTATCAGGACGTCATCATGGCTCTTGCCACACAGGGCGTGGGGTATGACCTCATCTGCGGCGGCCGTTACGGCCTGGGCAGTAAGGACACCCCTCCTGCCGACATCTTCGCCGTTTATGACAACCTGAAGAGCGCAAATCCCAAGAAGACCTTTACGGTCGGCATCAACGACGACGTCACACACCTGTCCCTTGAGATCAAGGACTGCCCCGACACGGCTCCTGCCGGCACGGTGTCCTGCAAGTTCTGGGGTCTGGGCGGCGACGGCACGGTCGGCGCCAACAAGAACTCCATCAAGATCATCGGCGACCACACCAACAAGTACGCTCAGGCTTATTTCGCCTATGACTCCAAGAAGACGGGCGGCATCACCATTTCCCATCTGCGCTTCGGCGACAAGCCCATCAAGAGTCCCTATTACATCACCAAGGCCGACTTCGTCGCCTGCCACAATCCCTCCTATGTCGGCAAGTACGACATGGTTCAGGACGTCAAGCCGGGCGGCACATTCCTCCTCAACTGCCAGTGGAACATGGAGGAAATAGAGCATCATCTGCCCAACAGGATGAAGGCCTATATCGCCAACAACAACATCGCTTTCTATACCGTCAACGCCATCGACAAGGCACGTGAGATCGGTATGGGCAAGCGCACCAACACCATCCTTCAGTCGGCATTCTTCAAGCTGGCCAACATCATCCCCATCGACGAGGCCGTGGGTTACATGAAGGAAGCCGCCAAGAAGTCCTACGGCAAGAAGGGCGACGATATCGTCAACATGAACTATCAGGCCATCGACGCCGGCGTCGACGCTCTGGTAAAGATCGATGTTCCCGCCTCCTGGGCCTCCCTCAAGGACGACACTGTGGAGCATGAGGTCAAGGGCAACAGGCCCGAGCTTGTCAAGTTCGTCAAGGATATCCTCATTCCCGTTTCGGCCCAGAAGGGCGACGAGCTGCCTGTTTCTACCTTCCTCGGAAGAGAAGACGGCACATTCCCCTCCGGCGGCGCCGCCTACGAGAAGCGCGGAGTTGCCGTTGACGTTCCCCAGTGGATTCCCGAAAACTGCATCCAGTGCAACCAGTGCGCCATCGTCTGCCCCCACGCCACCATCAGGCCCTACGCCATGGACGCTGAGGAGGTCAAGAACGCCCCCGCCGCTCTCAAGAGCGTCAAGATGACGGGCAAGGGCTGCGAGGATTATCAGTTTGCCATGACGGTTTCTCCTCTGGACTGCATGGGCTGCTCCCTCTGCGCCAACGTCTGCCCGGCTCCCAACAAGGCTCTTGTCATGAAGCCTCAGGAGAGCCAGCTCGACCAGCAGGCCGTTTATGACTACGCCTATGAGACGGTCACAAAGAAGGAGCTTCCCTTCGCCGAGAACACCGTCAAGGGCAGCCAGTTCAATACGCCTCTGCTTGAGTATTCGGGCGCCTGCGCCGGATGCGTCGAGACAATCTACGCCCGTCTGATAACACAGCTCTTCGGCGACAGGATGTACGTTGCCAACGCCACAGGCTGTTCCTCCATCTGGGGCGGCTCGGCTCCCGCCATGCCTTACACGGTCAACAAGGAAGGCAAGGGCCCCGCTTGGGCCAACTCCCTCTTTGAGGACAACGCCGAGTACGGTCTCGGCATGGCTACCGCCATCAAGCAGATGAGGGCACGCCTCAAGAACCAGATTTCCGAGCTGGCCGAGAAGAGCGGCGACGCCGCCACAAAGGCCGCCTGCGAGAGCTGGATCGAGAATATGAACGACGCCAATAAGTGCAAGGAAGCCGTGGGTGTCCTGCTGCCCATCATCGAGAAGGGCGTCAAGGACGGCTGCGACCTGTGCAAGGCCATCTATGACAACAAGGACTTCCTCAACAAGAAGACCGTTTGGATATTCGGCGGCGACGGTTGGGCATACGATATCGGCTACGGCGGACTGGACCATGTTCTGGCCTCCGGCGAGGATATCAATGTCTTTGTCTTCGACACCGAGGTCTATTCCAACACAGGCGGTCAGGCTTCCAAGTCCTCCAACATCGGCCAGGTGGCCCAGTTCGCCGCCTCCGGTAAGGCTATAGCCAAGAAGGATCTGGCCGGCATCGCCATGCAGTACGGCTACATTTATGTGGCTCAGGTCGGCATCGGCGCCAACCAGCAGCAGACGGTCAGGGCTCTGGTCGAGGCCGAGAGCTACAACGGCCCCTCGCTGGTCATCGGCTATGCCCCCTGCGAGATGCACGGCGTCAAGGGCGGTATGTCCAACTCTCAGGCCGAGATCAAGAAGGCTGTCGAGGCCGGATATTGGCACCTCTTCCGCTATGATCCCAGAGTCCAGAGCGAGGGCAAGAACGGCTTTACCCTCGACAGCAAGGCTCCCACAGGTTCTTATCAGGACTTCCTGAATAACGAGGTCCGTTATACAGCCCTGACACGCACCTTCCCCGAAAGGGCCAAGACGCTGTTTGCTCTGGCTGAGGATACGGCCAAGGCAAAGTATGAGCGCCTTGTCAAGAGGGCCGAGCAGGACTAATTCAGTCTTGTTTCTCTAAGCTTTAATATTAAAAGGCTCCGGCGAAAGCCGGAGCCTTTTTTCCTTGCCTCCCTTGTGTAAAGGGAGGTGGCCCCGAAGGGGCCGGAGGGATTGTCCGTGCGGACGGGGTCCGCGTAGGAAGCTGTAATTATGCCGATGGCTCGGCTCTCTTTTCAAGGGGGGAACCTGCTCGGAGTTGCAAAGGTTCCCCACAAAATTTCTGATTTATGTGGGGGCCCCATGTAATTAAATAGCCTCTGGTCGGCAAAGCCTACCGACGGCGATACGCGCGACTTCGCGTGGACGGCACGTAGCGCCGCTGTAATGGTTCCCCCCCTTGTACCCCCCTCTTTGGTCACGCTTCGGTCAATGGTGAAAAGATATTGAATAGGCGGCAAGCCGCCATTAACTGTTATGTACTTTAACTAATTCTTTGACAATTTTTATAGATATTATTTATCTTGAAAAAGAGATTTAGATTGTATACAATTAAAGTATAAAGAAAGAGGAGGGACGCTATGAAAAGGTTTTTGTCATTTATGCTTGCGCTTGTGATGATGTTTGCTCTGACCGCCTGTGGGGACGGCCAAAAAGACGGCGCCCCGAACCTCGAGACCATCCCCACCAGAGAGGAAATAATCGAGTATTGCTCAGGAGACGTAAGCGAAGAGAATATAGCGTCATATATGGCCCAAGTGGTCTATCTTGTCTCCCGAGACGAGGCGCAGCAGGAGATAAGCGACGCTTTTGCCAAGTGGATAGGGGAGTACCCCAATATTACAATTCAGGGCTATGAGCTGGGCTACCGCCGGACGATGAACGTCAATTTGAGCCAAAACCAGAAATTCCTGCGTCAGTATGTGCTGTCGGCCGATATATATTTGGATAATGATGAGATTAAAAAGCTGACGGGCGATAGGCTGGACGATATCATGAGCGCCTGTGACGAGGCCATGATGAAAGACACGGTTTCTTTTTACAGGCTGGCGGCGATAGAGCTGGAGTTTTACGCCGTCGGCGGCGACAGCCCGTATAACGGCAGGGACAGGATATATGTCCCCGAGTATTTCGGCACAAATTACGACAAGATAAGCGGAAGGGTCGATTGGCAGCTTCCAGGTGAATATCAGGCCCAGACCATCGCCTATGACTTTGCCAAAAAGCTCGACGAGGAGTATTACGGCCCCGATTATCCCCGTCTGGCCAACTACCCTGCCGCCTGTCTGAAACAGATAGGGGCCGAGGACGGCATTGTTTATATCAATATTTATCTCGAAGATCCAGAGGATGAGGAGTGTCTTAAAGGATGGGCTGACGAGCTTTACAACACTATAATTGCCGACGAAAAAGCCGCCGAATATATCAAGACCTACGGCTCGGAGAAAACGGTAATTTGTTTTGGAGAATATGAAAAGTTTGAGTTTTAAGTTGAGGTATTACCATGACCCATAAAAAATGGTTTATTACAGACCGAGCAGTTTTCTATACTGCTCTGATGTTGACATGGGCGCCGTATTCGTTTTTCCCGCATAACCGCAATGTCAGGCTTCTTTGCGACTGTGCGGCTCTCGCGCTTATGATTGTTGATATAATAGCCGGAATATTTGTCACAAGGTGGCTGAAAAAAGAGGGTAAGTATCAAAAGGACCCCGGGTATAACCCAAATTCCCGTTCTACGACCGATACGGTTAGGGGAATAATTTTGGGAATGGTCGGCGTTGCGGTGGTAATATTCTCATTATATACAATCGGAGAAGAGGTAAGTATAGGCTTAAAGGTGCTTGGCGAGGCGGCCTTTATGGCATACATATTTGCTTTGTCATACGGGAAATACAAGAGAATATTTTTGTCGCCTCATGACGGCGAACAGGAACAATCCTGACAATTTACTCGCTCTGGACTTTTTTCCGCCCCTGCCGTATAATATAACCATACGGGAGGGCGAGAGATGAACAAAAAAGAGATTCGCGCGTGGATAGAAAGGGCCGTAATCGGCCCCCTTTACATAATTCCATATGGTTTTCTGGCCGTGCTGGGCCATATGAACTCTGGCGGCATGAGGGGATATGCCACGGCGGCCATTGCCATGACTGCTTTGGCCGTCGTTACGGGGCTGACCCACCACCGCCTGTTGGCTGTGGGCGGCCTCTTTATGACGACGATGGCCTCGATAGCCATATCGAGGGGCCTCAACGCCGAGCCGGGGGCGGCGCAAATGCTGCTGACCCCTGTCGGCATGGTCATTATAATCATGGCGCTGGCCGTTATTGTCCATGTGGCGATATGGAAGCTGATAGATATAATAAAAAAGCCGAAAGAATAGAAAAAGCCGCCCATAGGGCGGCTTTTTTCCTGGTCCCCTTGTGCAAAGGGGGCTGTCAGTGTAGCTGACTGGGGGATTGACAATCCTTCCGTCACGGCTTTCGCCGTGCCGCCTCCCTTTACACAAGGGAGGCTTGAGACCAGCTTTATATTTCTTTCAGTATTTCCTCGCGCCTGCGGTCATAGTCCTCACGGGTTATGAGGCGCTTTTCATAGAGGTCGGACAGCTCGGCCAGACGCTCCTCCCTCGTGCGGCCGCTGTAATTCACAGGGGCGGGGGAGGCGTCGTCCTCTTCTATAATCATGCCCGAGCGGTATTCGGCCTTGTCGCTGAAAAGGGGCAGGGCGTTGGCAACCGTAATGCCCACGGCTATCAGCGTCCAGACAATGCCGAAGAGGCCGAAATTGGGTATTGCCACAAAAAGCCCTATTATGATAAACAACACCCCCACCACAAGGGAGAGTATCATAGATGGCTTTGAGGGGGTGTATCTCACGCGGCGGCGCATGGCTTATTCGTCCTCCTCGGGGTCTTTATAGCCTATATATGCCTGCTTGACAAGCAGAAGCTGGACCATGGTGATAAAGGCCGAGACAACTGTGCAGGCCGTCGCCAGTATATTTATCCACGAGGCGTTGGCTATCATGGTAACGGCGGCGAAGGTGGCCAGTATGGCCGTGATGACTGTCGTCACCGTCATTATTTTTATTACTTTTTTGGGATTGTCCATTTATATCTCCTTAAATATAAAAATTAAAGCGCCGACAAAAAGCGGCGCTTTAAACTTTTTTACAGAGCGGCCTTGGCCTTGGCGACGAGAGCACTGAAGCCCTCCTTGTCGGCAATGGCTATCTCGGACAGCATCTTGCGGTTGAGGTCGATGCCGGCCTTCTTCAGTCCGTTCATGAAACGGGAATAGTTGATGTCGTTCTGCTTGCAGGCGGCCGAGATTCTTGTGATCCACAGCTTGCGGAAGTCGCGCTTTTTGAGCTTTCTGCCCACATAGGCATAGTTGCCCGACTTCATGACCTGCTGGTTGGCCATCTTGTAATGGTTCTTCTTGGTGCCCCAATAACCCTTGGCCAGCTTTATTATCTTTTTCCTTCTTTTGCGCGTCATCATTGCGCCTTTAATTCTTGCCATTTGTGACCTATCCTTTCGTTATCGGGGTTTATTTATAGGGGATCAAACGCTTGATCTGAGGTACGACAGTCGCGTCGGCGTAAAGAGCCTTGCGGAGCTGGCGCATCTTCTGCTTGGACTTGCAGCCCTTGATGTCGTGACGCCTCTTGGCGCTGGCGCGCTTGATCTTACCGGTCTTTGTGACGCTGAAACGCTTCTTGGCGCCGCTGTGTGTCTTTATTTTGGGCATGATTCTTCTCCTCTCTGTTGGGGGCTTATTTCTTCTTTTTTTCAGGGGCCAAAAACATCAGCATCTGGCGTCCCTCAAGCTTGGGGGCCTTTTCGACTGAGCCGAACTCGGCGCAGGCTTCACCGAAACGGGTGAGCACATCGAGACCGATGTTGGTGTGGGCCATCTCTCTGCCTCTGAAGCGGATGGAAGCCTTGACCTTGTCGCCGCCGCTCAGGAACTTCTGGGCCGCCTTGACCTTGGTATCAAAGTCGTGGGTGTCAATCTTGGCCGAAAGGCGCAATTCCTTGATTTCCACAACCTTTTGATTTTTTCTGGCCTCTTTTTCTTTCTTGGCCTGCTCGAAACGGAACTTGCCATAGTCCATCACGCGGCAGACGGGGGGCTCGGCCTTGGGGGCGATCTTTACAAGATCCATGCCTCTCTCCACGGCCACCTCCATGGCGCGCGCCGATGTGACGATGCCCAACTGGGCGCCGTCGGCGTCTATCAGGCGAACTTCCTTATCGGTGATTTCTTCGTTGATCTGATGCTCTTGTGTGCTAATGCTGAAACACCTCCCAAAAATATAAAAAGGACGGCAGATATCTGCCGTCCGAACAAGCACGCGAAAACCCGAGACATTGTCTCGCGCGAAACTGTTGACCTCTTCTTTAAAAATTGAGGTGAGGATGGCATATCCTGCTTTCTTTTCCTGATGTATTATATCATCCTTTATGAATTATGTCAAGAAATAAATATTTTTTAAAAGCTCTAAAAACCGTTGGCATTTACATCTCTATTTGGTATAATACTATTAACAAAGAACGAGGTCAATTTTTTTAAGGAGCTTTTAAATGGACGATTTTTACGAGAGAGACATTATGACCCTTCAGGACGAGGACGGCAACGACCTTGAGGTCGAGCTGCTGGACACGCTGGAGTATAAAAACGAGATATACTATGCCTTTATCCCCGTGGAGATGAACCTTGACGAGAGCTATGAGCTTATCATCATGAAGCTTGAGCAGGACGGAGAGGAAGAGCTGCTGACCACCCTCGACGACGAGGATGAGTATGACGAGATGTATCAGATATTCAACGAGCGTCTTGAGGACACTTTTGAGCCTGACGGGGAATAAACCGCCGGCCGTCGCCGATAATATTCAGGGCAGAGAGCCTTTTTCACCCTTGCGAAGCCGGGATGCGGAGCACTTTATTTAACCGCAAAGTGTTTAATGGGATTGCGTGTTCCGTCCCCGATGGCAGACCTCCCGTTTCAGGAAGTTGGGAGCCGTTTAAAGGACGGATAGCTGACCCACCTGCTATAAAAGCGGGTTAACTTAAAGTCCGCATTCCTGCTTTGCAAGGGTGGCACGACCCCGAAAGAAAATCTTTCGGGGTCGTTTGATATAGAGACGGAGAGGAGATATGACGGTATGAAGAAGTTCATCAAGGTGGTTTTCGGCCAGACGATGATAATAGCCATGCTGCTGGTTTTGCAGGTGCTTTTCTTTTTTTCCACCACCTTCAGGATAATGAGCGACCAGCATTTCAGATATCTCAACCTTGCCATCAGAATAGCGT
>CANSNO010000006.1 GCA_947648385.1 uncultured Clostridia bacterium | reverse complement strand
CTTTTTCTTTGTCCATTTTTATCACCTCCTTTCCTTAACTTCTGTATTTATTATACACTAAAAAGTGTCGTTTGTCAACGATTATTTTACACTTTTTTGTGAAAAATAAAATTTATCTTTGACAAATGACATCGTTGAGTGTATAGTATAGGTATGGAGGTGATTGTATGAAGCTGTCCGTATCTGAAAAAGTTCGCTTGATTATGAAACGCTGTAATATGACTATGGGTGAACTTGCCTCGGCATCTGGACAAACACGACAAAATCTTTCCAATAAAATGACAAGAGGGAACTTTAGCGAAAGAGATATTGATGAATTGGCTGCGGCGCTCGGTTGCAAAGTTGATATTCGTTTCATTTTGCCTGATGGCACAGAAATATAAAAAGCGCGGGGAACCAATAAATCCCTACGCTCTATATAGGCATGAAAAAAGACTAAGGATGATTTCACCCTCAGTCTTTTTGCGCGAACACAACCGCTACAAGCAATCCATTGAAAAGATATACCATAGTATGGTCGTGCCATTTGGTACCCGCCAGGAGGTCGTCATCATTGTCGCCAGGGCAATAAAGAAATAAAAACAGCCCCGAGGATAACCCTCGGGGCTGTTTTGCCTATGTGTCTTCTAAACCACTTTTCCCGTTCAGAGTGCCTGGCCTTAAACGGAAACTGCCATTTTATCGTTTATGCAAGACCTCTCTATGTATATGGCGAGAAAGTCAATAAACTCTCTTGTCTCAGGCTTTGTCTCCAGGTCAAGACGGGTTATTTTTCGCAGATAATCGGGGTTTGTTGCCCACGCTTGATTTGCGCTGCGCCTCAGACTGATCTCTACGCTTGCATAAGACGAGTGCATCTCCTTGGCCAGGTCCATATACAACCGTTTGCTTACTAGATAAAGCATATCCGGATCATCGATGACCTTCATTACCGCCGCAAAAATCACATTGTAGATTTTTGATGTCCGTTTGATCCCAAATTGGTAAAGCGTCTCCTGTAATAACAGTTCTTTTTGTGTCATGATACAGCCTCCTTTATTTTTTCGCCGTACCATTCCGTCAGATGCTTTTGATAAATGCAACTCAAAAAGCAACTTAAAGAAACGGAAACGCTGAAAAATAAGGAGTTGTCACAACTCTGGTAGGGGTTCGAATCCCACCCGCTCCGCCAACGCGGTTATAGCCGCGCAAAACAAAGCCGCAAGGGTTTCCTTGCGGCTTGTTTTATTGTGTAAAACCTCCTTTGATACTGTCATTGCGCCAAAAGAGGTTTTTGCCTTTTCTCTCCGATTATTTTATAATCCTGCGGCCCTCGATGGCCATGGAGAGGGTCTTCTGGTCGGAAAACTCGAGATGGCCGCCGACGGGCATACCGTAGGCCAGCCTTGTCACCTTCAGGCCGAAGGGCTTTAAAAGCCTGGCGATATACATGGCCGTCGTCTCGCCCTCGGTGTCGGGGTTGGTGGCCAGGATTATCTCCTTGACCTCGTCGGAGGCGGCCCTCTCCAAAAGCTCCCTTATCTTGATGTCGTCGGGCCCTATGCCGCTGAGGGGCGATATGACGCCGTGGAGGACATGATAAAGTCCGTTATATTCCCTCGTCCTCTCGATGGCGATAAGGTCTTTGGGGTCGGTGACGACGCATATCGTCGAGCCGTCTCTCGTCGGGTCGGAGCATATGGGACATTTATCTCCCTCGGTCAGGTTCTGACAGACCGAGCAGGTTTTTATGACGGTTTTGGCGTCGGTTATGGCCTTGGCAAACTCCCCGGCCTCCTCGCGGCTCATGGAAAGCACATAAAAAGCCAGTCTCTGTGCCGATTTGTGCCCCACGCCGGGCAGCTTTTCAAACTGCTCTATCAGCTTTTCGAGGGGCGGCGCGTAATGCTTCATTTCTGCTTGCGGGGCTTAAAAGGGCAGGCCCTGCATACCTCCGGTGATTTTCTGCATTTCCCTGCTCATCGTCTCGTCGCACTGGGCCATGGCCTCGTTGACGGCGGCCATGACCAGGTCGCTCAAAAGCTCGGCGTCGTCGGGGTCGATGACCTCGGGGGATATCTCAAGATTTTTCAGCACCTTGTTGCAGACGGTGGCCTTGACGGCTCCGCCGCCGGACCCTGCCGTAAACTCCATGGTCTCCAGCTCGGCCTGGAGCTTTGCCATGTCGTCCTGCATCTTCTGGGCCTGCTTCATAAGGGCGTTCATATTGAATCCGCCGGGCATTTTTCCGGGTTTCATATAAAAATCTCTCCTTTAAGTAGTTTACTTTATCCGTATGTTGACGCCGAGGCTCTCGGCGCGGCTGCGTATCTTTTCAAGAGGGTCTTCTTTGACCACGGCCTTTTTGGCCTCCACCTTGCCGAACCGATATCCCTGAGCCTTGGCCGCCTCGTCGATAAGACCGGCCACGTCGGGCTTGTTGATGAATATAAGCCCCTCCTCGGCTACGGCAATATACAGGCCTCCGTTGTCCTCGCGAACGTCGGCGCTTTTGAGATATACCTTGACGGCCGAGTTGACCTTGCCGTCGAGGGCGGCCCTGACGGCGTCGTATCTCTCGTTTGGAGCCGCGGTCTGTGCGTATTCTTTTCTCTCGGGCGGCTCGGCATTGACGGAAGGCGCTTCATCGGCGACGGGCGGCGCGTCGTCCTCGTCCCATGGGGGAGGGCCGTCGTCCTCGGCGCGGCTCACGGCCGGAGCCGCTTCTGTAACCGTATCGGCCTTTACAGCCTGTTTGGGAGCGGGAGCCGGGGCCGACTTGACGGGCGTGGGAGCGGCCGCCGCGCGTTCCGGCAGCGACATTTTTATAAGGCACATTTCCCCGTCCAGTCTTTTGGCCGACGTTCTCGTCGTGCGGCTGAGGAAGAAGTTTATGGCCTCGATACACCTCTCGAGCCATTCCTCCGAGCAGCCGGCGGCCAAATCGGGCACCCTGCGCCTCCAACGGGAGAGGAGCTGGTCGGTGCTCGCGGTGGCTTTATAGAGGTAAATATCCCTCAAAAGTGATAACAGATTGTCAAAAACGGAGATAATATCTCTGCCTGTCATATAACAGTTTGTAAATGCTGTGACGGCGCCTGCGGCGTCGCCCTTTAAAACGGCATTGAAGATGTCGAGTATCTCCCTCTCGGTGGCCAGCCCCAAAGCCTCGGTTACGCTGTCGGCCGTCACATGGAAAGCTCCTCCTCTGGCCCTGTCGAGCAGGGAGACCGAATCTCTCATGGAGCCGTCACCCATGGCGGCCAGTATGTCGGCGGCGTCGTGGTCGAGGAGAAAGCCCTCCTTCCCGGCTATGTCCTCCAGCGCCGCCGCCATTATCTCGGCAGGAATACGGCGGAAGTCATAACGCTGACAGCGCGAGAGTATCGTGGCCGGCACCTTGTGCAGCTCGGTTGTGGCAAGAATAAATACCACATGGGACGGAGGCTCCTCGAGGGTCTTGAGCAGGGCGTTAAAGGCCCCCTGAGAGAGCATATGCACCTCGTCGATAATATAAACCCTGTATTTGAGCTGAGAGGGGGCATAGACGGCCTCCTGACGAAGCTCTCTTATGTTGTCGACGCCGTTGTTGGAGGCGGCGTCTATCTCGGTGATATCCATGGCGCCCGACATGGCGGCCAGACAGGCCTCGCATTGGTTGCATGGCTCGCCGTCGTGGGGGTCGAGACAGCAGATGGCCCTGGCCAGTATCTTGGCGCAGGTCGTCTTGCCCGTGCCCCTTGTGCCTGTGAAAAGATAGGCGTGGGAAATCCTCCCCTCGGCCACCTGAGCCTTGAGAGAGGACACGACGCTGTTCTGACCCACGACATCGGAAAAGGTCCGGGGGCGGTATTTGCGGTAAAGGGCGAGTTTTTCCACTGTATATACCTCTGGATTACTATGATTACAAAAAGGCCCTTTTTGCCGCACATTGCGCGTCGAAAGCTCGCGGATGTCTCGTTTCACCGAAATCGGACTCAAAACCGGTTTGCCGCGGCACACAGCCAGCGCCGCTTAATGCTGCTCGGTTCCCCGCCTGACATGGTTCACGGCAGTCCGTTGCGCGGGACCGATCTCTCAAAACCCGTTTTCGATGACGAACAATATCCGCAAAGCTCCCTCGGCGCACATTCACCCCTGCTATAGCGGATTTCAGGCGACAAGGAACCGCTGCTTCCCCGGCTAGTACGGCAAAAAGGGCCTTTTTGATTTTGGTATTTTTGATATTCTCAGATACCTTGTGATATTATACTATATTTTCATAAAATTATCAATATTTAAATGAAAACGTCCTCAATATCAGCGCGTCAGCCTGTCCACGGCTTCCTCCTGTGTGGAGACAAAAAAGACGTCTTTGCCCTTGTTGCTCTCATAGATAAAATCTCGCAGAGGCTTGCTTGTGTAATGTGAAAAATCGCCGAATACGGCGATGCGTCCGCCGTAATTGACGAACTTTTGCAGGATATCCCCGGCGAGGCCCGAGCTGAGGATGAAGAACTCCTCGGAAATAAGCTTTTTATCTATGACGATATTTCCCGTGCCAAGCCGGTATTTTGCCGTCATCAGCAGGTCGAGAGCCGACTGGGCGTCGGTTACGGCCCTATCGCCGCTTTCGATCAGAGCGCAAAGGACGCCGTTTTTTTCAATTTTTGTTATTTCCATTTTATCCTCCTTTTCTGCCGCGGTAAATATGGCATATCATATCACAGAGGAGGTCTTTGGTCAACTCGGCCGCCGCTGATATTGAAATTCGCGAGGAAAAATGGTATACTACAGTTTAACGGAATTAAAAGAAATCGACCCGAAAGGACTTTATACTATATGCCTAGAAACTGCACACCATCTCTTATAAAGAAAAAAAGGAAGCATGTTTCGGTTTTCCGCGCCATATTTAAAAAGGGAACCGACAACGGTTTTTACACGGCCGTCAGCCACGACGGCTCGACGAGCCTTTGGTGGATAGAGGCCAACCAGCTTGGCAGCACAAGCTGCTATCCCTGTTTCATGGTACAGAACGGCGAGGAACACGCCTTTGTCTCCAGCCGCGCCGACAAGGCCAAGGCCAGCAACAAAGCCCTTATGGAAAAATGGCGGGCCGCCGTTACGCCCGAGAATATCGACGAGCTTTACACCGTGACCGAAATGAACCACGAGGATTTTTTCAGGGAGTTCACTCCGGCCGAGGAGAGACAGATGAAAAAGCTATTTTATCCTAAAAAGAGCGCGGAGGCCGTGGCCGCGGGCGAAAATGCCTCGGGCGCGGAACAAAATGAAGAAATCCCGGTCGAAAAGGACGAAGCGGACGAGGCGCGTTAAGCCGTTAAACTGTAACCGCTTCGTAATTGATAAAAGGGGTTTTCTGATATATAATTTATCAGTATGGACTTTACGGCGAGCAGCCGATTTGATAATATGTGTTCTCACAAAAGGGGGATCCTTTAAAGTGAACGGCTTTTTCCACCGCGGCGGACGCCGCGTTAAAAGGGGGCTTATGCTTGTCTGCCTGACGCTGGCCCTCTGTCTGCTGACAGCCTGCGGCAGCGAAACCACCGACAAGGTCAGCCTTTTGGGCAACGACCTGTCCGGCCTTTCCCGTGAGGAGCTTGAAAAGAGCATAGAGAAGATAGTGGGCCAGAACCCCATAACCGACGATATCGTCGTCCGTTTTCTGGGTGGAGAATATACTATCGCGCCCGATGATATATCCGTGAAATACGATACAAAGCAGATGGCATCCGACGCCATGAACGCCGGCACGCCGGGCTTTTTCGGCCTTTTCGGAGGCTCGGACGAGGTCGAGGAGATAACTCCCTCCTATACCTATGACGCCGAGGCTCTCGAAAGGCAGGTCAACCTCGCCGCCGCCGAGCTGAACCGCGCCTCGGCCGAGTTCTCCTATGAGATTGGCGAGGATTCGGTCACCGTCACCAAGGGCGGAGCCGGAGCCACCGTCAAAAAGGACGAGCTGCTGGCCGCCCTTCAGGAGCGCCTTGCCGTCGGCGATTTTTCCGCCGTCGAGCTTGAGGCCGACGTCACAAGCGACGAGATGGATTTTGAGGCCCTCAAGTCCGAGATAGACAGACCCGTGCAGAACCCCATGCTCGATTTGAAGGCCGACCCCACCGGCACCGTCATGCTGGAGGCTCAAAGGGGCATTGAAATGGATATAGAAGAGGCCAAAAAGGCCTTTGAGCAGTCGGGAAACGAGCCCGAGTTTACCTTCCCCGTCAAGTTTACCGAGCCGACTATGTCCATGCAGGACTTCCAGTCAAAGCTCTTCCGCGACACCCTCAGCACGGTCACGTCGAGCTTCAATCCCGGTCTCAAGGGGCGCACGACAAACGTCAAGCTGGCCTGCGATTTCTGCAACGATATCATACTCAATCCCGGCGACGAGTTTTCCTATAACGGCGCCGTCGGCCCCAGAACATACGAGAGGGGCTTTAAGGACGCCACCGTCTATGTGGCCGGCACCACCGAGGAGGGTGTGGGCGGAGGCATATGCCAGGTCAGCTCTACCATCTATTCGGCTGCCCTTCACGCCGACCTCAAGATAGTCGAGCGCCACAACCACAGCTATATGATAACCTATGTCCCTCTGGGCGAGGACGCCACCGTCGTCTACGGCAGCAAGGACTTCAGGTTTCAGAACAACACCGATTACCCCGTCAAGATCAGGGTGACCTACGGCAAAAACACCATGACGGTATCCCTTATCGGCACCAATGTCAGCAATAAAACTGTGGAGATTGCCACAAAGCGCCTTTCCTCCACCCCGTTTAACGTCATATACCAGACCGACCCCTCCATCCCCGTAGATACCCAGAAGGTCAAGAATAACGGCTATACGGGCTATGTCACCGAGAGCTACCGCATAGTTTACGAAAACGGCGAAAAGGTTTCCGAGACGTTTGAGAACAAGAGCATTTATAAAAAGCTCGACAAGCTCATTCTGGAAAATCCCTCGACGCCCGAAAAATCGGGCAATTATGTGGCTCCCGTTGTCAATCCCGATCCCCAGCCTCCTGTCACCGAGCCCCCCGTCACTGAACCTCCCGTCACTGAACCTCCTGTGACCGAGCCTCCCGTCACCGACCCGACAGGCGGCGAGACAGACCCCTCCGAGGGAGAAACCAATCCGCCCGATGACGGCGGTACCGTCGTCAACCCCGAACCCGACAATCCCCCCGAGGAAACAGAGGAATAATGTAAAAAAGGAGACGCTTTAAAGCGTCTCCTTTTTTATTCATACAGAGGCAAAGGTTGCTTATTGTCGAATTGTCGTGTAAAATATACTCGGAGTCTGCCATAAACGGATAGGCGGTCGGCTACACTTCCGCAAAGGAGGTGAAGCTATGCCCATTACTATAACGGTACATATACTTTCGTATACGATTACCATTACGGTGAAAAGCAAAAACCGCCACTCTGCCAAGTGACGGTTTTTCGTTAAACTGAAAAACTAAACTTGAGCTGACCGTCTATCGGCAGGCTCTTTTTGTACTTTCATTATAGCCCTTTAACGTTTGACTGTCAAGTTTTTCATATTTCACAGCAAAAACACCGTTGCGGCACGGCTTTTTCTTGACATTTACACGTCTAAAGGGTATTATTAAATAAATCGGAAGAAAGTGAGAAAAGCCATGACGGTCTGTGTTTTCAGCATGACAGCCTGTGTCATGATGCGCGAGATGTGCACCATGCGTATGCCCATGCCCGAAAACAGATGACCGGACGGCTTTAATTGTCTTTTCGCGCCGGTCACATATTGTGACCGGCGTTTTGTGTTTTGCCCTTGAACTTTCGTCCTTGACCTTAAGCGTGGCCAAAGGAGGGGGGTACAAGGGGGGAACCTTTATAGCGGCGCTTCGCGCCGTCCGCGCGAAGTCGCGCGTACCGCCGACGGGAGGCTTTGCCGACCAAAGGCTATTTAATTACAGGGGGCCCACACATAAATCAAAGATTTTGTGGGGAATCTTTGCAACTCCGAGCCGGTTCCCCCCTTGATTGGAGAGCCGAGCCGGCTCGATTATTACAGCTTTCTACGCGGACTTCGTCCGCATAGACAGTCCCCCAGTCCGCTACGCTGACAGCCCCCTTTACACAAGGGGGCCAAGAGAAAAGAGTGACCATCCCCTTTTACACAAGGGGTCTTAAAATGATTTTACACTCAAAATAAGAGAGGTGTTTAAATTGAATAAAGGAAATTATTTCATCACCACGGCCATCGCCTACACATCGGGCAAGCCCCATATAGGCAACACCTATGAGGTTGTTCTGGCCGACGCCATCGCCCGATTTAAAAGGCTCAACGGCTATAACGTCCTCTTCCAGACGGGCACCGACGAGCACGGCCAGAAGATACAGCTCAAGGCCGAGGAAAAGGGCATGACTCCCCAGGCCTTTGTCGACGATATCGCCGGACAGGTCAAGGACATATGGGATACCATGCACACGTCCTATGATATCTTTGCGCGCACCACCGACAAGCATCACGAAAGGGTGGTGCAGCAGATATTCAAAAAGCTCTATGACCAGGGCGATATCTATAAGAGCAAATACGAGGGCTGGTACTGCGTTCCCGACGAGTCCTTTTATACCGACTCCCAGCTTGTGGACGGCAAGTGCCCCGACTGCGGCCGCGAGGTCGTCCGCGCCAGCGAGGAGGCCTATTTCTTCAAAATGTCCAAGTATCAGGACAGGCTGATGAAGTATATCGAAGACCACCCCGATTTCATCCAGCCCGAGGCCAGAAAGAACGAGATGGTCAACAATTTCTTAAAGCCGGGCTTGCAAGACCTCTGCGTCTCCCGTACATCCTTCACATGGGGCGTGCCCGTGGAGTTCGACCCGGGCCATGTCATCTATGTCTGGATAGACGCTTTGAGCAACTATATCACCTTCCCGGGGTTTGACATCGACGGCAACCACGGCGAGCTTTATAAAAAGTTCTGGCCGGCCGACGTTCACCTCATCGGCAAGGATATCCTGCGCTTCCACACCATCTATTGGCCCATACTTCTCATGGCCCTTGACCTCCCCCTGCCCAAGCAGGTTTTCGGCCATCCCTGGCTGCTTGTGGGCGACGGCAAGATGAGCAAATCAAAGGGCAACGTCCTTTACGCCGACGACCTTGTAAATCTCTATGGCCTCGACGCCATACGCTATTATCTGCTTCACGACATTCCCTTCTCCAGCGACGGCGTCATGACCCACGAGCTGCTTATTGAGCGCGTCAACTCCGACCTTGCCAACATTCTCGGCAACCTTGTCAACCGCACCATATCCATGACACAGAAATATTTCGGCGGAGTCATCGGCCAAAGGAGCCGCAGGGAGGCCATAGACGACGAGCTTATTTCCCTTGCCCTCGAGACGCCAAAAAGGGTGGAGGCCAAAATGGACGAGCTGAAGGTGGCCGACGCCATCTCCGAGGTTTTCGCCCTCCTGCGCCGCGCCAACAAGTATATTGACGAGACGACGCCGTGGATATTGGGCAAGGACGAAAGCCAATATGACAGGCTGGACACCGTCCTTTATAACCTGCTTGAGACAATAAGGATAGCGGCCACCCTCCTCTATCCCTTTATGCCCGACGCCTCCAACGCCATTTTCAGACAGCTCAACCTTGAGCGCGGAGAGTGGGAGAGCCTTGAAAGGTTCGGCCTTATCCCCTCCGGACACATTGTGGGCCAACCCGAAATACTTTTTGCCCGTATCGACGCCGCCAAGAAGCTGGAGGAAATCGAGGCCTATTACGCCGCCAAGGGCGAGAGCGCCGAGCCCGAAAAGCCCATGCCCGAAATCGAGGTCAAGCCAGAGATAACGATAGACGATTTTGCCAAGGTTCAGCTTAGGGTGGCAAAGGTCGTAAACTGCGAGCCTGTGCCGAAATCCAAAAAGCTGCTGCGCTTTGACCTTGATTTGGGAGACCACAGGCGTCAGGTGCTTTCGGGCATTGCCAAGTGGTATAAGCCCGAGGATTTGATAGGCCACAATGTCATCATTGTCTCAAACCTGAAACCGGCCAAGCTGATGGGCCTTGAGAGCAATGGCATGATACTCTCGGCCGAGTACGGCGAGGACGACGTCCGTGTCATATTTGCCGACCACTGCGAAAAAGGCTCGGTTCTGGGATGATGCTTTTCGACACCCACGCCCACTATGACGACGACCGATTTGGAGAAAACAGGGACGCTCTTCTCGCCTCCATGCCCTCACAGGGGGTCGGATATATAACCAATGTTGGCACCGATCTGGAGACCTCCCTCACGACGCTGGAGTTGACCCGCCGCTTTGATTTTGTCTACGGCGCCGTGGGCTTTCACCCACATCAGGCCAAGGACATGACGAATGAAAGCCTTGACCGCATAGTCGCTATGTTGTCGGAAAGCAAGATAAGGGCGCTGGGGGAGATAGGGCTTGACTATCACTATGACCTTTCGGAGAGGAATATACAGCGGGAGGCCTTTGCCCGACAGCTCGATATCGCCTCTCAGCTCGATATGCCTGTTATAATCCACGAGCGCGAGGCCTGCAAGGACGTTATGGACATTTTGAGGGCCTCCAAGGTCGGCAGGGGAGTTGTACACTGCTCCGGCGGAAGCCGCGAGACGGCGAGGGAGCTGCTGGACATGGGCTTTCATATCTCCTTTACGGGGGTTATAACCTTTTCAAACGCCAAAAGGGCCTATGAGGTCGTGCCCTATATCCCAAGCGACAGGATAATGGCCGAAACCGACTGCCCCTATCTGACTCCGGTGCCCTTCAGAGGCAAGACCAATCACTCGGGCTATCTCAAGTATACCGTTGAGAAGATGGCCGAGATGAGGGGCGTGTCTTTTGAGGAGATGGCCGATATCACCACACGGAACGCGAAACTCTTTTACGGTATAGACTAAAAGAAGCTTTTTGTTTCTTTTCCGTTTGGAAAAGAGAGGTCTTTGTCCGCCGTATGGCGGACATAACGGACATTCAAAAGGCCTCGCCGAAAGGCGAGGCTTTTAATATGGCCCACTTGACATGGAGTGTGCTCCAAGTGTTATAATCTCAGGGATATGAATTCTAAAAAGGAGCGGAACAGATGTCAAATATGTTTGCCAAACTCATCGAGCCGAGGCGTGCGAAAGCGCCCGAAAAGCCGCTTTTCACCAACGGTATGCTCAAGGCACTTATAATCCCCCTTATCATCGAGCAGATACTTTCAATGCTTGTCGGCATAGCCGACACGATAATGGTCTCCTACGCCGGCGAGGCGGCCATTTCGGGGGTCTCCCTCGTCGATATGATAAACGGCGTGTTTCTCTATGTCTTTGCCGCTTTGGCTACGGGCGGAGCCATAATAGTATCACAGTATATCGGAAGCGGCGACCGCGAACGGGGCAACAAAGCCGCCTGCCAGCTGACCTCCTTTGCCGTTCTGGCCGGGCTTCTTTTCACGGCGGCCATGGCCTTTGGCAACAGGGGTGTTTTGAAGCTGCTTTTCGGCAAAATAGAATCCGACGTCATGTCGGCCGCCGTGACATACCTTGTCATCACGGCCTTTTCCTATCCCTTTATGGCGGCCACCAGCGCCTTTGCCTCCTTTTTCCGCGCCATGGGCCTTTCGAAAATCACCATGAAGGTCTCCCTCGGCATGAACGTCATAAACGTCGTGGGAAACTTTATCGGCGTGTTTGTTCTCAGGATAGGGGTCGTCGGCGTGGCCGCGGCCTCTCTTGCGGCCAGAGTGGCGGCGACGGTCGTCATGTTCGTCATGCTTTTGAATAAAGACAGGCAGATATATATCGAGCCTAAGAGCCTGCTTGCCTGGAACGGCTCCATGCTGAAGCGCATTCTTGGCGTCGCGATACCCAACGGCGTCGAGAGCGGCATATTTCAGGTCTGCCGCGTGGCTATGACGAGCATAATCGCCACCTTCGGCACGGCTCAGATAGCGGCCAACGGCGTGGCTTTGTCAATAGACAACATCAACACCATTGTCAATTCCTCCCTCGGTCTTGCCATGACGACCGTCGTCGGCCAGTGCGTCGGCGCGAACGACTATGACATGGCCGCCTATTACATACGCAAGATGATGCGCATAGCCCAGTTCGGCTCCATGGCCGTCAATTTCGCCGTCTTTCTCTCGCTGCCCCTTGTGCTGTCCTGCTATGACATATCATATGAGGCGGCAAAATACGCCTATATACTGGTCTGTATACACACGGTCTGGACGGTTCTGCTGGGCACCTCCTCGGGGCCTCTGCCCACGGCCTTGAGGGCGGCCGGCGACGTCCGCTTTACCATGACCATGGCCATTGTATCGGTGGTGTTCGGCAGGCTCTTTTTCTCCTATGTTTTCGCAATCTGGCTGGATTTCGAGATAATCGGAATGTGGCTGGCCATGGGCACCCACTGGGCCATAAACAGCGGCCTTTCCTGGTGGCGCTTCAAAAGCGGAAAATGGAAAAACCGCAGGCTGGTTTAAACAACCTTTGCCTTAATCTTGCCCCCCTTGTGTAAAGGGTGGTGTCGCCCAATGGCGACAGGGGGATTGTCAATCTAAAACTCAGGCAAGTTACAACCCCTCAGTCAGCTTCGCTGACAGCTCCCCTTGCACAGGGGAGCCAAGAAGGGCATGGCGGCAAGCCGCCCTTTTCTAAAGTTTTTCGCAGTATGAAAATTGCCCAATTTTTGAACAAAAAACTATGGCATATTGACGAATTGCTAAAAGACACGGAAAGTAGTAAAATATATCTATCAATATGTAAAGGAGAACTGACGACAATGATTTTGATTAAAAACGGACACGTCAAGACAATGGCCGGCCCCGATATCGAGGGCGGCGACGTCCTGATAGAGAACGGTAAAATAAAGGCTGTCGGCAAGGGCCTCGAGGCTCCCTCGGGCGCTCAGGTCATCGACGCCAAGGGCCGCCTTGTGACCCCCGGCTTTATCGACGCCCACTGCCACATCGGCCTTGATAACGAGGGCATGGGCTGGGAAGGCATGGACTATAACGAGATAGTCGAGCCCTGCACCCCTCAGCTCCGCGCCATAGATTCCATCAACCCCATCGACGAGGCCTTTGAAAACGCCGTCAAGGGCGGCGTCACAACGGCCGTCACAGGCCCCGGCTCGGCCAATGTCATCGGCGGCACCTTTGTCGCCATCAAGCTGTACGGCAAGAGGGTCGACAAGATGATTCTGAAAGATCCCGTCGCCATGAAGGTCGCCTTCGGCGAAAACCCCAAACGCTGCTACGGCAACATGAAGAAGTCCCCCTCCACCCGTATGGCTACGGCCGCCCTGCTGAGGGAGATGCTCTTCAAGACAAAGAGATATATGGAGGACAAGGAGAGGGCCGAGAAGGAGGGCAAGAATCCTCCTCCCTTCGATATGAAGCTTGAGGCCATGATTCCCGTCCTGAAAAAGGAAATACCCATCAAGGCTCACGCCCACAGGGCCGACGATATCTTTACATCCATCCGCATTGCCCGTGAGTTCGGCATCGGCATCACCCTTGACCACTGCACCGACGGCAGCCTTATCGCCGACGAGCTGGCCGCCGAGGGTCTGCCGGCCTTTGTCGGCCCCTCTCTGGGCAAGAAGAGCAAGATAGAGCTGGCCAACAAGTCCTTCGCCACTCCCGGCGAGCTGACAAGGGCCGGCGTCAAGGTCAGCATCATCACCGACGCTCCCGTCATTCCTCTGGCCAACCTGCCTCTCTGCGCCGGTATGGCCGTCCGCGCCGGTATGGATATTGAGGACGCCTGGAAGGCCATCACCATCAACCCCGCCGAGTCCATCGGCATAGCCGACAGGGTCGGATCTCTTGAGGTCGGCAAGGACGCCGACGTCGTTATCCACAACGGCAACCCCCTGACCGAGGTCACATCGACCGTCGCCACGGCTATAATCGACGGCAAGATAATCTATCAGGAATAAGAAAATACGGCTTTAAGGCCCCCTTAAAGGGGGCCTTATTTAAATCGGGAGGAACATATGGATAATATAGAGTTCAAATACGACACACAGCTTCTGATCGAGGGCAAAGGCCTTAATGAGGACGCCATAAACGAATATTTCCTGAAAAACTTCAAGGGCGACTGCCTGCTGGCCGTGGGTGACGAGGAGCTTATAAAGATACATTTCCACACCAACGAACCGTGGAAGGTGCTGGAATACTGCGCCTCGCTGGGCGAGATTTTTGATATAGTAATTGAGGATATGGACAGACAGGCCAGAGGCTTACAGGGGTAAAAGGGGAAAATCAAAGCCAAAATATATAAAAGACGGTAATTGTTGCAATTCTTTAATAAATCGACTACAATAAGTGTAAATAATATTATAGGGGGCAGAAAAATGATTCGTGAAAACACACGCCGAATACTTGAAAGGATAGACGGTAACAGGGCCTATCAGACCGTGGCCGAAATATCCACCTTCCACCGCATTCAGGCGTCGACGGGCTTCCGCGCCGCGGCGGAGCATTGCGCGGACAAGCTCAGGCGCTGGGGCTTTGAAAACGCCGAGGTTCTTTCCTTCCCGGCCACCGAAAAGGACATCTTCGGCACCTATCCCTCCTTTCAGGAGTGGGACATAAAGGGGGCCTACTGCGACCTGCTGACAGAGGAGGGCGAGGTCCGTTTGGCCGATTTTGATGCCTGCGCCATCTCGGTCATACAGAAGAGCGCCCCCTGCGACTATACCGAAAATCCCATCGAAATAGTCATGCTTGAAAAAGAGGACGAAAGCTATATCAGAAGGCTTGATATAAAGGGCAAAATGGTCTTTACCAGAGGCGATATCAACGCCGTATACCATGTCGCCGTAGAGGAAATGGGGGCAGTCGGTCTGATAACCGACTATGTGCTGACCGACAGACACGTCAGGGAACGCCATGACCAGTCGGACACGCGCAGGTATACCTCATTCTGGTGGAAGCCGGGCCAGAAAAAGGCCTTCGGATTTGTCATAACTCCCCGTCAGGGCGACAAGCTGGCCGCCTATTGCGCCCAAATGAAAGCCAAAAAACAGCCCGTGCTGGCCAAGTGCCGCGTCGATTCCTCCATTTATGACGGACATATCGAGGATGTGACGGCCTTTATGCCCGGCGAGACAGACGAGGAGATACTGCTTGTGGGCCACCTGTGTCACCCCAGAAGCTCCTCAAACGACAACGCCAGCGGCTCGGCCTGCGTCATGGAGGCTTTTAAGACCATACGCGATATGATAGGCCGCGGCGAGCTTGCACCCCTCAAAAGGGGCGTGCGTATGCTGCTGGTGCCCGAGTTCACAGGCACATACGCCTATCTCGACAGCCTGAAAAAGGCCCAGAAGGACAAGATAAAGGCCGCCTTTAACCTCGATATGGTTGGCGCCCGTCAGGTGGGCGGCTACGGCCCCATAACCATAACCGACCTGCCCCTTGAAACGCCGTCGATAGTCTCCGACGCCGCCGGCACCATACTCGACGAGATAAAGCATCAGGTCTCGGGCATGATGAAGGACGCCTATTGCCCCATGTTCAACAGCCATATGACCGAGTACAGCGGCGGCAGCGACCATGTCGTCCTCAGCGACCCGGCCGTTCATGTGCCTTGCCTCATGCTGGGACAGTGGCCCGACAAGTTCTATCACACAAGCTCCGATACCCTCGAGGTCATCGACCCCTATATCCTTTCTCGCTCGGCCACGCTGGCCGCCGCATACGCCTATTGCCTGGCCAATATCGAGCCTGCCGACCTGGGCGAGATATGCAACACGGGGCTGGCTCGAGCCGCCGTCTATCTGACCGAGATGCAGAACAAGATGACAAGAGGTATGCTGGAGCCGAAATTCTATCACGGCAGACTGGCCAGATATACAAGGTGGCGCTTAAGTTCCATTGAGGATTTTGCCAATTGGGCCGACTGCGACAAAGGCGAGACAGAGGCCGAAAAAGCCCGTCTGCTGGCCCTCGTCAAGGCCATTGCCGGCTTTAATCCCCTGACAAGGCCGGTCAAGAGCATTATCACTAAGGTGCAGAGGGAGAAATATTCTCTTGTGGCCGCCAGAAAGGTCGACGTTCCGGCCATGATGGGCAAGCTGACAGGTATGTTCGACAAAAAGACCAATGAAATGTCGGACGAGTTCATGGCTAAATACGGCCATAAGCTGGGCCACGCCATTCCCTCGGCCATCGACTACCTGATAGACGGCAAGAGGACGACGGCCGAGATAGCCGCCGAGATAGCCTATGAGTTCAACGTCTATTGCCCCGACGGCGTCGACCTCTATGTCAGGACGCTGATAGCCATGGGTTTCGTAAAGAAAGTGAAATAGTTATAAAAGAAAGGCCCCACCGACAGGCGGGGCCTTTTTATTATTCTCTTTATGTCCGCCGCGAAGCGGCGGAAAAAGACCTTTCTTTTCCGAATGGAAAAGAAACAAAAGATTTTACTTTTTCTGAGAAAAAGTAACAAAAAGCAATTACATGGCTCTTGTTTTAACTTCCTCTGTCAGCTTGGCGATAAAGGCGTCGAGGGTCATGGTCTCGGTCTCGCCCGTCTTGCGGTCACGGACGGCCACCTCGCCGCTCTCGGCCTCCTTGTCACCCAGAACCAGCATATAGGGCACCTTTTCCATCTGGGCCTCGCGGATCTTATAGCCTATCTTCTCGCTGCGGCTGTCGGTCTCCACGCGGAAGCCAAGGTCAAAGAGCTTCTTCTCGACGGAAGCGGCATAGTCGTGGGTGCGGTCGGTTATGGGCAGTATCTTGACCTGCACGGGGGCCAGCCATGTGGGGAAAGCGCCGGCGAAATGCTCGGTTATAACGCCGATGAAACGCTCGATGGAGCCGAGCAGGGCGCGGTGGATCATGACGGGGCGGTGCTTTTCGCCGTCGGCGCCCGTGTATTCAAGCTCGAAACGCTCAGGCATCTGGAAGTCAAGCTGAATGGTGCCGCACTGCCATGTGCGTCCCAGACTGTCGGCCAGATGGAAGTCCAGCTTGGGGCCGTAGAAAGCGCCGTCGCCCTCGTTTATCACATAGGGCTTGCCCATCTCCTCAATGGCGGCGCGCAGTGTGTCCTCGGCAAAGGCCCAGACCTTCTCGTCGCCCATGTGGTCCTCGGGCATGGTGGAAAGCTCGATGTTATAGGTCAGGCCGAAGGTGGTGTATATCTCGTCGAATATTTTGACAGTGTTGATTATCTCGTCCTTCATCTGCTCGGGGGTCATGAAGATGTGGGCGTCGTCCTGAGTGAAGCAGCGCACGCGGAAAAGGCCGTGGAGAGCGCCCGAAAGCTCGTGGCGGTGGACAAGGCCCAGCTCGGCCATGCGCAGGGGCAGGTCGCGGTAGGAATGGGGCTGGTTTTTATAGACCAGCATTCCGCCGGGGCAGTTCATGGGCTTGACGGCGTAATCCATCTCGTCGATGACGGTGGTATACATATTGTCCTTGTAGTGGTCCCAGTGGCCCGAGCGGTGCCACAGCTCCTGATTGAGGATTATGGGGGTGGAAATCTCCACATAGCCGTAGCGGCGGTGCACCTCGCGCCAATAGTCCAGCAGGGTGTTGCGGAGGGCCATGCCCTTTGGGAGGAAGAAGGGGAAGCCGGGGCCTTCCTCGGTCAGCATAAAGAGGCCCAGCTCTTTTCCAAGCTTGCGATGGTCGCGTTTTTTGGCCTCCTCGACGGCGGCCAGATAGCTCTCAAGGGCTTCCTTGTCGGCAAAGGCCGTGCCGTAAATGCGCTGAAGCATCTTGCGGCTGGAGTCGCCGCGCCAGTAAGCGCCCGTGACCGAGGTCAGCTTAAAGGCCTTTATGGCCGAGACAGAGGGCAGATGGGGGCCGGCGCAGAGGTCGGTAAAATCGTCCTGCTTGTAGAAGGAGATGACGGCGTCCTCGGGCAGGTCGTTTATAAGCTCCACCTTATAGGGCTGGTCTTTCATAAACTCCAGAGCCTCGGCGCGGGGCAGCTCGAAACGCTCGAGACGGTAGCCCTTTTTGATTATCTTCTTCATCTCTTTTTCGATGGCGTCGAGGTCCTCCTGAGTGAAAGGCTCGTCGCGGTCGAAATCGTAATAAAAGCCGTTGTCGATGGCCGGGCCGATGGCGAACTTGACCTCGGGATAGAGGTGCATGACGGCCTGAGCCAGCACATGGGAGGCCGTGTGGCGCAGGGTCCAGCGTCCGTCGGCGTCGTCAAAGGTGTTGTATTTGACCTCGTCGCCGTCGCGGAGAGGGGTGGGCAGGCTCATGTTATGGCCGTTTATCTCGCAGGAGAGGGCCTTTTTGTAGTCGTCGCCCAACACATCTTTTGCGAGGTCGAGGGCCAGCACGCCGTCCTCGGCCTGCATGGCTTTGCCGTTTACTTTGATGTTGATCATGGTTCTTCATTCCTTTCCGAAAGGTGTTTGCGTTTGCCGCAAATAAAAATCGCCCCCGTGTCGAATGACACAGAGGCGGAGAATATCCGTGGTTCCACTCTGCTTGCGGACTTAAAAAAGTCCGCCGCTCATTGGCCGTGTAACGCCGGCAGGACGGCGGAGGCTACTGCGATTTCGCCTGCGCTCCTCACGGGAGGTGCCTCGTCGTCATGCCTCAAGGCGGCTCTCAGCATATGCCGCCCTCTCTGATGGAGCATATTTGACGGGAGGGGCCCGGTCAGGGGATTTAAAATATAGGGGGCTGTCACCGATAACCGATGATAGAGTAAATATAACAGACTTGCCGCCCTTTGTCAAGGGTGGGAGGGCTACGCTTTGGACCGAAAGCCGTCCTTTATTATAAAATATGAGGTCAGGGCGAGGCAGACCAGCTGGGCCGCCAGAGGGAAGGGGCTGATATTTTGCAGCATCAGGTCCAAAAACAGCCAGTGCAGTCCGCCGAAAAAGGCCATTGCAAGGGCGGCCGGCCTGATACGCTTCATTTTGCAGTAGCGCCACCCCAACATAAAGAAAATGGCGATAATAAAGGGGACGTAAATAAAGGCTATCCATGTGGGGAAAAAGGGGGTGAAGGCCACGCCGAGATAGATGACTAATGTGCCGTAAAGTATTGAAAAAGCGCCATTTGCCATAATTGAGGGATATGCCAGGTATATCATCGACAGGACCGCCGAGGGAATGGCGGCCACAAGACCCGCCGCCCAGTATGGGATCGCTTTGGCGGACAGGATGCCGCCGATATAGGCCCACATCCGCGCCAGCAAAAATATTGCGATAACGGGCATTATCACAGTCATCAATCTGTCGCCGAGTGTGGAAAGAACCTCCTCGGTATGCTGAAAATCACCGCCGCCCAGCATCAGTGATACCGCCCCCATGAGGACGAAGGGCAGGAAGGCGAACATGATATAGGCTATTGCCGGAATAAATCCGGAAAACAGTATCGTGACATATTTTTTTAGTGTGTATTTCATGGGCCGCTCCTTTCCGCATTATGGCACAAATGTCATTTGATTAACAATATTGTACCATGTCTCGCAGTGTGTGTCAAAGGTCACGGGCGGTCTTTGTTCCGCTTTTTGCCTTATGGTCGCAATGTGCCTTTCGCGTCGCCCGGATAAGGGTCGCGAAAATGAGGCTCTGGGGCAAAATTGAAAAATTGTCGCTTCGTTTTGAATATATAAACGCAGGGTTTCTGGTGATTTGATTTTAATTATGCCTTTTTGCGATTGATTCCAAAAGAAAATACCGGCGGCTGCGGCCAAAAGCGCCGCTGCGCATATTATTGATACTTTTTTTAGAGTTTCGGCTTTTCACGGTAAACGCCTCCTTGATGTTAGCCGACGAGATAACAAAATTATACCGTATTATTTCTTGCCGCGAAAGACCGTTTCTTTCAGGGCGACCTATAGAAGAAAAGCGTCTTTACGCGCTTATAAAGCGAGATTGTCAATCCAATGCACACACAGACGAGAGCCGTCTCCGTAAATGCCATGCGGCAGTAAAAAGCCAGCAAGCGGCCGCCGGCGTGGCCATCTGTCAGATAGGGCAGAAAGGCCCATGGCAGAGCCGAAAAAATAACGGAAAAGACGGCAATCTCGACAGACCATCTGAAATACCTTCTGTCGGTCAGCCAAACAAGGAAAATAAAGGCAGGGTAGAAACGGCACAAATAGCTGCCTGCGCGTGATGTGACGGTGCATATGTCTGTAAGTCTTATCCATCTTTCACGGTCAGCCCCCTCTTCATGGGCTTCCAGAGCCTTGAACTCGCCGGAGGCGGCATATCTTGCGGCGGCAGAGAGGGCAAAAAGAACGACCATGATGACCGATGCGGCGATAAATATTTTTCTGCTCATTTTTTACTTCCTTTTCCGCGCTCATAGACTGCCAGCGCAAGATAGACGGCAAGGCAGGCGGCAATGTATATGAGAGATATTCTGATTATCGGAGAAATGACTAACGGGTTCCAAGCGGCGCGGTTTTCCTCTGCCTCTTCAGGGGGTTGACCGTCGCCCGTAAAGGATATATTTTCGGCTATCTTTATCATTTCATCTTTCGGCAAGGTGCCGTCTATCATGACAACATAGTTTTCCTTGGGCATATATATTGTCGTTGTAATGCCGCGAGAGAGAATAAGAGAATTGTTTCCGTCGATGTCCATGCGGCTTTCCTCGGGGAGAAGCCATGTTGTATAATGGGTCATTCCGTGGGACGGGCGCTCTATGTCCAGCTTTAAAACCGTTATGTCGTAATATTTGTCGGTATAGGAATTGGGTTGGTCGGTAATCTCCGTAAAAGAAAAGGTTTTTTCATATTCGAAAATATGTTGATCTGCCTGCCTGTATCCGTCGGGCAGATAGTCAAATAAAACCTGCTTCCACGGAAGTCTTTTTTCAAAATTGCTTTCGATGGAAATTTTATAGCAGTCATCGTATATATTAAAGGAAATACTTATTTTATTGGGCGCGTCCTCGGCCAGCGAAACGAAAGATAAAGCCGAACAAAGGCAAATCGCCGCCAACACCTTCCCGACTCTTCCGAACAAAAAAGAGGGCGCTTTTTCGGGCTTGGCCCTGTTTTCGGTGAACTCCACGCTTTCAGGCAAACTGTCTAGCCATAAATCTCTTGCCGAAGCGGCGTTTTGGGCTATCAGCTTTTCAATCGACATAGATATCCACCTTTCTGAGCTCCTCGGCCAGCTTCTTTTTGGCTCTGGAGATGGTTTTGTAAATTGCCGTGGGAGATTTGCCCAGCAGGCGGCATAGCTCGGGCATGGTCAGGCCCACATCATATTTGAGCAGAATAAGTCTGCGGTATTCCCCGGGAAGCGAGGCTATGGCAACGGTTACGGGGGAGATATCGGGTGGCGGAGAATGTATTTCGGCGGCCGCGTCAGGGTCGTCGGTCAAGGGGGCGCGGCGCTTTTTACGCAGGCGGTCGATGGAGATGTGCTCGGTCACCGTCAGGACAAAGCCCTTTGTCTTTTGAGAGGGCGGCTGTTCCAGCTTTTCAACAAAAGGGGCAATTTTAATAATGGCGTCGTGGACGGCGTCCTCGGCGTCGGCGGAGTTTTTGAGTATATTTATCGCCACGGCGTACATGAGGTTTTTATATGTCTCGTACACCGAGGCGAGAAGGTCTTGTCGCGGTTCGGAGGGGATTGGTGGGAACCCTATCATAAAATTATCTCCTTTATAATATAAACGCACGGGCCGCCTTGTTTTGGACATTTAAAATGGAGAATGTTTATTTGACTATATAGTACCATATGATGTAAAATATAGATATCTTTAAATAAGGAGCGTGCATTATGGACGAGCTGAGAAGAAGGATTGACAGCGCCCTGCGCTTTACCCCCGAGAGGATGGAGCCAATCATAACCAACGTGGATTTTAGGCCCTATTTTGTCCGCTACGGGGCCTTTGTATATAAGAGGGAGAGTTGGAATGACGAGGGCAAGAAGGTCAAGACCTTCACCTATGTCGACCTGACACAGGGCGAACAGCGCCCCATGTTCGACCATGAGCATCTGGCGAAGGTTTTGGGCGAGCAGACGGGGGAGACCTACGACCCCGACGACCTGCCCCTTATTCCCGAAAAGGTGACCAACTGGCACGGCTTTGTCTTTTCTCTCAAGGATAAATCAAAGTGGATGTATGACGGCAAGGGCCTTGCAAGGCTCATTCCGTCTCTGCCGAAAAACGCCGTCATATCCCCCGACGGCAAAAAGGCCGTATATGAGGGGGACGGCGACCTTTATCTCATCAAGCTTCCCTCCATGGAAACGACCCGTTTGACCGAGGGCGGCAGCCCCGACAAGGGCTATGGCATACGCTATCAAGGTTCGTCGGGCTATATAGCCGACAAGCTTGCCGGGGTCAAAAAGCCCACGGGGGTCAGGTGGTCTCCCGACAGCAAAAAGTTCTTCACCTATCTGCTGGATTTCAGTCAGGTGGAGGATTACACCCTCATCCAGAGCGTGCCCGAGGGCAGAAAGGCCGTCAGGCCCGTCGTCCACACATATAAATACGCCCTGCCCGGGGACGAGCACGTGGCGCGGGCGCAATTCCTCCT
Source organism: uncultured Clostridia bacterium (assembly GCA_947648385.1). GTDB lineage: Bacteria > Bacillota > Clostridia > Oscillospirales > Butyricicoccaceae > RGIG1902. The sequence continues at coordinate 25,676 of CANSNO010000006.1, read as the reverse complement.
CTATGATTTGGAGGAGGGCAAAATGAAGGAGGTTCAGGCTCCGCCCACCAACCTCTCCTTCGGCGCACCTATAAATGACAGGCTTTCCATGATAGAGTGGTCGGACGAGGGCAACATGGGTATGTGCTATGTCATGAACAGGGGCTGTACCCAGGCCGACATATATGTCATCGACCCCAAGGACGGCTCGGCCAGAAAACTGTTTACCGAAAAGAGCGACACCTTCCTCTTTTTCGACCATCACAGGATACTCAACGCCGGAGACAACATGAAGAGCGATTTCGCCGCCAAAACCTTTGTCATTTCCGAAAAGAGAAACGCCATGTTCTGGCTCAGCGAGAGGGACGGCCAGTTTGATATCTTTGAATACAACCTTGAAAGCGGCGGCTGCCGCCGCCTGACCGAGGGCGACTGCTGCGTGCGCCAGCTCCTTTATCTGGACGAGGAGAAGAACATACTTTATTATTCGGCCTCGGGCAGGGAAGAGGGGGTCAACATCTATCAGAGGTATATTTATCAGGTCGACCTCGATTCCCTTGAAATAAAGCTTTTGAGCTGTGAAAAGGGCGACCATAACGCCTTTTTCCCCAAGGAGGGGGTCTATTTTGTGGCCACCATATCGGCCTTTGACAATCCCCCGGCCCACAGGATATTCGACATCACCGACGGCAGCGCCATCGGCACCCTCTGCGAGGCCGACGTCTCCAAGATAGAGGAGATGGGCTTCACCTATCCCATACCCTTCTGCGAAAAGGGCGCCGACGGCGAGACCGACGTTTACGGCGTCATGTATATGCCCAACAACTTCGAGCCGAACAAAAAATACCCTGTCACCGAGTATTATTACGGCGGAAACCAGACGACGCGCGCTCCCCAGACCTTTGCCGAGACGCTGGGCAATCTGGGCTTCACCCCCTGCTTTTCGGCCATGGACTTTATAACCGTCGTCATCGACGGCCGCGGCACCCCCCTGAGGGGAAAGGCCTATCACGACTACGGCTATAACAATATGGGCGACTGCGCCGGACTTGCCGACCACGCCGCCGTTATAGAAAACCTCTGCAAGAGGTATGATTTCATCGACCGCGACAGAATCGGCGTATGGGGACACTCGGGCGGCGGCTTTGCCACTCTCCACTGCCTTGTCGACCATCCCGAGCTTTACAAGGTGGGCGTTTCCACGGGCGGCAACCATTCTCAGGAGATATACTCGGCCGAGTGGAGCGAGAGATATATGGGCAGGTTCGACCGAGAGCTGTGGGAAAAGCAGAACGCCGAATACAATGTGGATAAGCTTGAGGGCAAGCTGCTGCTTATTCACGGCGAGCTGGACGACAACGTTCATCCGGCCTCCACCATGAGGGTGGTAAACGCCCTTGTCAACGCCGACAAGGATTTTGATATGCTCATCATGCCCAACCTGCACCACACCATGAGACACCACGACTATTACCGCCGCCGTGTCCTCGAATACTTTGCCAAAAATCTTTAATGTCGGACAGGATAGAATACACCGTCGGGCCTGAGGACGAGGGGATGACCCTCGGCCAACTGGCCCGGCGCCGCCTCGGCCTTTCGGCCTCCCTGCTCAGACAGATAAAATGGCTTCCCGACGGTATATTATTGGACGGCGAAAGGGTGTTTGTCAGCGTCAGGCCGAAAAAGGGGCAGGTCATGTCCCTTTCACAGGGCCGCGAGGAAAGCTCCAAGGGGATAATTCCCCGGCGCGGAAAGCTCGACATCCCCTACGAGGACGGGCTTATGCTTATAATAGACAAGCCGGGGGGCGTGGCCGTCCACCCCTCCCCGGGGCATCCCGACGGAACTGTCGCCAATTTCGTGGTCGGTATGTTCGAGGAGAGAGGGCAGAACATGGTTTTCCGCGCGATAAACCGCCTCGACAGAGGCACCAGCGGCCTTATGTGCGTCGCCAAGAGCAAGCACGCCGCCGGTGTCTTGGAAAATGCCCTCCATGAGGGGCACATAACAAGGCGGTATCTGGCCGTGTGTCAGGGCGCGCCCTGTCCGCCAAAGGGTGTCATAGACCTGCCTATAGGATTGGAAGAGGGGCGCGGCATAAAACGGCGCGTCGATTTTGAGGGGGGCCAAAGGGCCGTGACCCACTATGAGACGCTGGAGACCCATGGGGGACGCTCGCTTATAGCTTTACAGCTTGAGACGGGCCGCACCCACCAGATAAGGGTGCATATGGCGCATATGGGCTGTCCCCTTGTGGGGGATTTTATGTACGGGGAGGAGATAGAGGGCTTTGACCGCGTGGCTCTCCACTCCTGTTATATAAATATAGAGCTTGAGGACAGGCGCGTCGAGCTGGAAAGCCCCCTGCCGCGCGAGCTTGAAAGGGCTTTAAAAGGAGAAATATGAAAAACGGTTTTTTTGCCATGATAGGCAGGATGAAATATATAACGAGATGGGGACTGATGAGAAACTCTCTTCGCGAAAGCCTTTCGGAGCATTCCTTCGAGACGGCCGTCATCGCCCACGCTCTGGCCGTCATGGGAAGGGATATATTCAATAAGGATATCGACCCCGGCCAGATAGCGGCGGCGGCCCTTTTTCACGACGCCCCCGAGATATTGACGGGCGACCTTCCCACTCCCGTCAAATACAACAATCCGGCCATAAGGGAGGCCTACCGCTCGGTGGAGGAGGGGGCCGCGGCCAGCCTGCTGGCCATGCTTCCCGACGATATGGCCCCCACATACAAGGCCATATTTGATTTCGAGACCGACAGGCCGGAGTTTTACCGCTATATCAAGGCGGCCGACAAAATATCGGCCTATATCAAATGCGTCGAGGAGCGCAAGAGCGGCAACCGCGAGTTCGAGAGGGCCGAGGGCCAGCTCAAGCAGGCCATAGCCGATATGGGCATGGAGGAGGCCGACCTTTATATGTCGCGCTTCGGCAATCGGTATGAGTTTACCCTTGACGAGCTTCAGGAGGATAGATAGCATGGGAACGGATTTCACGGTAAAGGCCATTTTCGGCATATGCGTGCTGCTCAGCCTTTGGGAGCTTTCGGCAGTCTCCTTTACCAACAAAAAGATAAAGGTCAGGGCCAAGGTGCCCGGGCAGAAGGTGGGCATTATATTATTCGCCGTTGCGGCCGTCGTCATCATGACGAGGCGCTGGGGCACGGGGGGCGGCGTCCTTTTGGCATCGGGCGGCATAATTCTGGCGGCCGTCCTCAATTTCGCCATAAAAAACGGCCTCAGCGATTACGGCGTATATATAAACGGCCGCAGTACGCCCTATAAGAACATAAAATATTACGACCTGGGCAGTGAGGAAAAGGACGGCTACAGGCTCCGCCTTTCGGCCCTTACAAAGGAAATAGAGCTGCTCTTTCCCGAAAAGGAGCTGGAGCTGGCCATCGCCACGCTGATAGAGCATAAGGTTCTTGACATGGAGAGCTATAAGGCTGCCAAAAGGCAAAGCGAAAGATAGATAAAAGTCGCCGCAAGGCGGCTTTTTTATCTCTTGCTCGCCTTTATGGCGTTCTTCTTGCGCGTCGGGGGATTGTTTTTCATTTTTCTCTAAGCCCTTGACCCATATGTGCAAATGGGGCTGTCGCCGTACGGCGACTGAGGGATTCTTTCTTGTTCTTTTTTCTGTTTCTTGGAAGTTATAATCGTTTAGTTTCCTCACCCATCCTCCCGATACTTTTCGGAGTCGAAAAGTATCCAAAAGACTTTTCTTTTTTGTAAAAAAGAAACAAAAAACAAACAGGGGGATGCCCTGCCCCCCTGACCCCCAGAAAGAGGTACAAGTCGTCCCCACCGACTTTGCGAAAAGCATCGCAAAGCGGCGGGCGGCCCCTCGCTCCGATAGCCTCCGGCAAGGTCAAGGGCGTATTGAACAGGCGGCAAGCCGCCGTGGGCTGTAATAAGTGCAATCTTACAAAAATGTAAGGCAGATGTAAGCTAAAGCTATGGCGCGCGAGAAACGGCGAGGTTAAAATAGGCTGATAAAGTTTCAAACGGAGGAAAAAGCAAATGGTCATGCTTGAAGTGAATAATTTAAAAAAGGTTTATACCAGCCGTTTCGGAGGAAACAAGGTGCAGGCCCTGACCGACGTCAGCTTTTCGGTGGAGGAGGGCGAGTTCGTCGCATTTATGGGCGAGTCGGGCTCGGGCAAGACGACTCTTCTCAATATTCTGGCCTCTCTTGACAGGCCGACCTCGGGATATGTCAAGCTTATGGGCGAGGATATAACGGCCATACCCGACAGCCGCCTTGCCGCCTTCCGCAGGGAGAACCTTGGCTTTGTCTTTCAGGATTTCAACCTGCTTGACACCTTCAGCCTGATGGACAATATCTTTCTGCCCCTCGTCCTTTCGGGCCGCAACTACGCCCAGATGAAGGTCAGGCTCAACCCCATCGCCAGAAGGCTGGGCATTGACGATATACTTAACAAGTTCCCCTATGAGGTCTCGGGCGGACAGAAGCAGAGGGCAGCCGTGGCAAGGGCCTTGATAACCGACCCCAAGCTGATACTGGCCGACGAGCCGACGGGCGCCCTTGATTCCAAGGCCTCCGACAATCTCCTGAACCTTTTTGACGAGATAAACGGCGACGGCCAGACCATACTTATGGTCACCCACTCGGTCAAGGCGGCCAGCCACGCCAAAAGGGTGCTTTTCATCAAGGACGGCCGCATTTTCCACCAGATTTACAGGGGACAGATGGGCTTTGAGGAGATGTTCCAGCGCGTTTCCGACACGCTGACACTCCTGACGACGGGAGGGGAAAAGGATGAGTAAGCACATATTCGCCAAAATGGCGGTGCAGAACATAAAAAGCAACCGCAGGATATTCTTTCCCTATCTGCTGACAATCATCGGGACCGTGGCCGGATATTATATTTGCCTGGCTTTGGGCAACGACCCCGGCATTATGGAGATGAGGGGCAACGCCTATGTCATCTCCATGATGAATATAGGCAGTGCTGTCATTCTCTTTTTCTCGGCCATATTTCTTATATACACCAACAGCTTTGTCGTCAAGCGCAGGCAGAAGGAAATGGGCCTTTATTCTGTTCTGGGTATGGGCAAAAGACATATCGCCCTTATGCTGTCGGTGGAGACCCTTATTATCGGCGCCGTCGGCGTCGCGGCCGGAATCGGTGTGGGCGTCCTGTTTTATAAGCTGTGCCTGCTGGCTCTTTATAAAATTGTCGATTTTCCCGTGCCCTTCGGTTTTTATGTGTCATTTGAAATGGTTTCTCAAACGGTCTTGCTCTTTGCCGTTATAATCGGCTTTACCCTTTTGAGCAACCTGTGGACGGTCATGAGGTTCAACACCATACAGCTTATGGGAAGCCAGAAGGCCGGCGAGAAAGAGCCGAAGGCAAGCTGGCTTCTGACGCTGATAGGCATAGCCGCCCTCGGCGGCGGATATTATATCGCCCTAAATGTCACTACGGCCGTCGAGGCTCTGGCCTTTTATTTCGCCGCCGTGTTTCTTGTCATAATCGGCACATATCTGCTTTTTACAACGGTCAGCATAGCCGTCATGAAGCTGCTCAAAAGGAATTTGCGTTTTTATTATAAGAGCCGCAATTTCATCGCCCTTTCGGGTATGCTCTACCGCATGAAGCGCAACGCCGTCGGCCTTGCCAACATCTGTATACTCTCCACCATGGTGCTTGTCATGCTTTCCGGCACGGTGTCCCTTTACGTCGGCACGGAGGATTCCATCGAAAGCCGCTGCCCGGCCGATATCACCTCGACGGTGGTATTCAAGGATGAAAAGGAGGATATGGGCGGAATAGTCGACACGGTCAGGCTCATGGCGGCCGAAAGCGGCGCCCGGGTCGAAAGGACGGCGGCCTATCGTTATATCGCCTTTGCCGCCATGTATCAGGGGGAGGGAGCTTTCACTACCGACAGCGGAAATTATGCCACCAACAGCCGCGGCGTATTCAATATCGTCGTCATACCTTACGACGAGGCGAAGGAGCTTCTCTTTCCGGAGCTGACGCCGCCCGAAAAGGGTCAGGCATATATGGCGTGGAGCCGAGAGACGCGCCCCACGCGCATGACGATAGATTTCGGCCCCGGAGGCGTCATGGCCTTTGAACTGCTCTCCATGGAAAAGAACTTTGTCGTCAGCTATTTCGCAAATGACCTTACCGAGACCTGCTATCTCGTCGTCCCCGATGCAAGTGGGCTTATGGCGGCTTATGACGCCCAGGCCTCGCGATACGGCGATGAAAAATCCCACATCAGATGCGAGGTCAGGACAGAGCTGACTAAAAAGGACTATGAAACTCAGGAGACCTGCCGCAACTACCTCTTTGAAAATCTCCGCGACAGGCTCAACGGAGACGGGGAGAACAGATTTATGTCCCTCCGCGTCGACGGCAGGGAGTCCTACCGCCGGGAGGTCTACACCATGAACGGCTCCTTCCTCTTTATCGGCATCTTCCTTGGGCTGATATTCGTCATGGGAGCCGCCCTTATCATCTATTACAAGCAGGTGACCGAGGGATATGACGACCGCGAGCGTTTTAAGATAATGCAGCAGGTGGGCCTGTCCCACAAGGAGGTCAAAAGCTCGGTCAGAGCGCAGATACTCATGGTGTTTTTCCTGCCCCTGCTGGTGGCCACCATGCACATCGCCTTTGATTTTCCCATAATGCTGCTTCTGCTCAGGCTCTTTTCCATCACCGACGGACTGCTGGTGGCAAAATGCACAGGCGCGGTGTTTGCCGTTTTTGCTTTGCTTTACGCCGCCGTATACTCTATGACGGCCGGAACCTATTATAAAATAGTTTCATAATTTTATTTTACGCCTCCCTTGTGCAAAGGGAGGCAAGGACAAGAGCAAAGGTCAAGGGTAAAAATGTTAAGGTTTTTCCGCGTGGGTTGTTTTTATGGGGCTTTTGTGCTAAAATAAGTAAAAATCCCCTTTCGGAGTTAATATCATGGCAGAAAAGATAACAAAAAAGCTGGACAGGTTTTTCCTGGCCTTTCTGATAATAAACCCCTTCCTCGACGTCATAAGCGGCGTATATATCAAAGTCCTTGAGACGATGACCGAGAGGAACTTCGACACCATCACGGTGCCCGTCACCCCAAGCCTGATGATAAGGATGGCCGTGCTGCTTCTCTTCGCCCTGTCGGCGTTGATAGCCTGGGACAAAAAGGCCATCGGGGCGGCCTTGCCCGTGGGGGCGGCGTGGCTCATGTCGGTCGTCGGCGAGGTGCTGTTCTTCTATTCTTTTAACCTTTACGGAGATATACAGTATATCGCCCGTTTTGCCTATAATCTGGCAGTCATACTTGTCTATATGGCCGTCTTTCGCCGCATGGGCGTCAGCCGCGAGGAGCTTATAAAAAAGCTCAACGACGTGCTTTGCTTCTCCCTGCTTCTCCTTTCGGCCACCATCGTTGTGTCCTTTATGTTCAATATGGGCTATACCACCTATGCCGACCGTTACGGCTACCGCGGCGCGCGAGGCTTTTTCTATTCGGGCAACGACATCACGGCCATACTGATGATAGGCCTGCCCGTCGTCATGTGCGCCTTTATGCAGCTTGACAAAACCGACGTGAAAAAATATGTCTTTTACGACCTGAGCGTGGCCCTGACCTCTATCAGCCTCATGCTGATAGGCACAAAGACGGCCTTTCTTGCCGTCATAGCCACGGCGGCAGTCATGGCCTGCTGCGCACTGTGGCGTCTGGCCTCCAAGGGTCATGACAAACAGGCCGCCGTCAGGGTGGCCGTCATGGCCGTCACCTGCCTTTTGATATTCGGCCTTATGTCGGTCTTTTCCGAGACCTCCATATTCGGGAGCATAAAGGAATCATTTATGAGTCCCGGCCTGACCATGGAAAAGGAGGGGGCCGCCACGGCGCTCCTTTCGGGCCGCCAGACCAAGCTGGCCAAGGCTTACGGCACCCTGAAGGACGGAGGGGTATATTCCTATATCTTCGGCGTGGGCCGCGGCACCCAGACAGCTATTATCGAGATGGATCTCTTCGAGGTGGCCATTTATTACGGCATATTCGGCGCGGTCGTCATGCTGTGGGTATATCTCAAATTGGGCTTCGGCTTTGTCATAAGCTTTTTTAAGAATACTAAAGGCCTTAAAAACGACCTTATGCCCCTCGCCTGCCTCGTCTCCCTCGGCCTGTGCGCAGGGTATCTGATAATCGCCGGCCATGTGCTGTTCAGCGTCACATCGGGTTTCTATTTCTCCTTTATGCTGATATACGGTAAGGCGCTCTTTACCGAAAACAGTCGAGAACTGAAAATATAGCTGATACGTAACAATCCCCCGAAGGCTCCGCCTTCGGGGGATTGTTTTATTCCTCTTTACCGTAAAAGCTGTTGACCGTCAAAAAACCACCCAGCACGCGAACAAGAGTTATGACGGTGTCGTAATAGTGGCCCGACAGGATCTGCCACAAATTGACGTCGGAAATAAGCCATTGGCTTCCGTTCACAAAAAGATATTCATTTAAAATATACAGAAGTTCACGGAAGATTATTAAAAGACCGACGCATAGTGCAACTTTGTTTGGGCTTGTTCTCCTTTTGCCGCCGGAGATAAGGGCTAACGCCATGCCGAAAATAACTTGGCCCACTATTGGTATAAGGTCGGTCAGCCATACGCCGTGAATGAAGTCCCAATATTTAGGGCCGTTTCTATCAAAGCCTGCTTTGCCGATAACTATAAGGCCGAGCAACGAAAACAAAACCATGCCCCACGCGATTATTTTTCTCTTTTTCATTGTGCTCTCCCCTTTTCTTTTATTTTAATGCCGTTATGACGGTAAAAGCAAGGGATTGTTGCTTAATTATCAAAATTTCGTGCAATATAGCCAGTGCTTTGTCACTTATATAGTGCGCTATAACTAAATCGCTGTTTCTTTCATTTTGAGGCTTTTTAGTTAGAGCGCACTACAGGGGCGGAGGTAAACTGTCCATATTTCACAAACATTTGACAAGAATGGAACAAACCCTTGCCCCGAGGGTCTGAAAAGCGGTAAGATAAAAGAAAAGGGGGCGGTTTAAATGGGCAAAAGGGCAAAAATCGCGCTGGTCGTCGTGGGGATGTTTCTCTTGATTTTTCCGTTTTTCAGGCAGCTTTACAGGTATCCCTCTGTGACAGTCGAGCATTTTATCGGGGGAGACGGCCCCGCACCCGCTCTCTGTATTCAAACGGAGGTCGGCCCAACCTACCGCAGTGTGGTGTATTATGATGGCAAGATGGAGAGAAACGCGGAGCTTGACAAAGATACGGAAGATACCGGCAGTTATAATTACAGAGGCCATTACCTCATGAGTCAAAAAGAGGCGGAGGGTTACACAGACGGGTTTCTGTTGAAGAACGGCAACTATCTTTTTGTCCGTTCGACGACAAGCGGCGGCGGGCTGAAAGCCGACATTTTTTCGCCGTCGCTGGAGCTGATATCAGAAAGGACAATGTCGGCCGAGGGCATGGAGTTTGAAAACTCAGAGGAAAGCTATTGGGGATACAGGTCTTATATGATTGGCGGCAAGATTTATTGTCTCGTCGATAAAGACCCCGTCGCCGGAAACGGTTATTATTATCTTGTGTACGATGTGGAAAAGGATAAGGTCGATAGGCTCGATCTGATAACGGTTAAAGACCGCCTGCCTGACGACAACTGGCGTGTCAGCGACTGGAGAATATATGAAGAAGAGGATAAGTAATGTGAAATGGCCCTATTGGATAATTGCCCTTGTGGCGGCGGTGGCCTTTTGGCTCCTTAAGCCTCAAGGGGTCGAGTGCGTCGCCGCTGTGGAACCCATGGACGGCGGAGACGGCGTGGAGATATACCGTCAGGGTGACAGCGTTATAATCGAGGACTGTTTTTTGCCATGGGAGGACAGCTATACAACCGTCAGAGCCAAGGCCGAGGTCCTCCACGGCCGATTGGACGTCACCGTCCGACACGATGACGCGGCGGACGAGATGCAGATGACGGGCAATCATGTCCGCGTTACTATCGAGCTGCCCGAAGACCAAGAGGTCAGAAATGTAAAGGTGACCGTTATCTCCCAGCAGAGACAAAAGAGGGTCTTTGAACAAGCACTGTATGATTAGAATAAAAGCCTCCCTTGTGTAAAGGGAGGCTTTTTAAAGTCCGTTATGTCCGCCGCAAGCGGCGGAAGAGGGTCGTACTTTTCGTACCCGAAAAGTACCAAAAGGGTTTACTTTTTCTGAGAAAAAGTAACAAAAAGCAATTACTCCGAGAACATGAGTTCCGTATAGTCGGACAGGGGCCAGTATTCGCTGCCGAGGAGGGTCTCAAGCTGGTCGGCGGTGGCGCGGAGGGCCTCCATGGCCGGGACTATCTTGTCGCGGTAATATACCGAGCGGTCTTTTATCGACTTGAAGCTGTCCTTGGATTTTTCCGTCAGGCGCTCCAGCTTTGAGAGATTGGTCTTGAACTTGGCTCCGGCGGCCGTGACGTCTTTAAGTATGCCCGATTCGACCGAAAGGTCGATGGCCAGTCCTGTCTCCTTGAGGCTGTTGAGTGAGGAGGCAAGAAAGGCCGAATACTTGACGACGGCCGGCAGGATGCGGCGGTGGGCCATTTCTATCATTGTCAGCGCCTCGATATTGATCGTGCTGACATAATTGTCGTGATAAATGCCGTAACGCGCTTCAAGCTCGCGGCGGCTGAGGACGCCGAAACGCTCGAAAAGTTCGACCGTTTTGGGAGCTATGGCGGCGTCGAAAGCGTCGACCGAGTTGTCTATATTTGGCAGGCCGCGGCGCTCGGCCTCGGCTATCCACTCGTCGCTGTAGTTGTTGCCGTTGAAGATTATCCTCTTGTGGTCGCGGATTATCTCCTTTATGACGGCGCGCGTCTCGGAGGTGGGGTCGGCGCTTTTCTCAAGACGGTCGGCTATTTTGCTGAGGACGTCGGCCATCATGAGGTTTGTCACCGTGTTGCAGTCGGCTATGCTCATGGAGGAGCCAAGCATACGGAACTCGAACTTGTTGCCCGTATAGGCCATGGGCGATGTGCGGTTGCGGTCGGAAACGTCCTGAGGCAGAGCCGGCATGGTGGTGATGCCTATTTTAAGGCTGCCCCCCTGACGGAAGGTCGATTCGCCGTCGGTCTCTATCTCGTGGAGGATATCGGTCAGCTGGTCGCCCAAAAAAACAGAAAGGATGCAGGGAGGGGCCTCGTGGCCGCCCAGACGGTGGTCGTTGCCGGGGCCGGCTATCGTCATGCGAAGCAGCTCGGCATATTCGTCGGTGGCCCATATGTAGGCCGAGAGGAAGAGGAGAAAGCGCACGTTGTCCTCGGGCGTCTTGCCCTGCTTTAAAAGGTTGCGCGTGCCGTCGGCGTTTATCGACCAGTTGTTGTGCTTGCCCGAGCCGTTGACCCCGGCAAAGGGCTTTTCGTGGAGCAGGCAGACAAGGTCGTTTCGCAGGGCCACCTTTTTCAATGTTTCCATTATAAGCTGGTTGTTGTCGCAAGCCATGTTTGCCGTGGTGTAAACGGGGGCCAGCTCGTGCTGCGCCGGGGCGACCTCGTTGTGCTCGGTCTTGGCCGGGACGCCCAGCGTCCAAAGCTCCTCGTCAACCTGACGCATAAATCTGCCGACCTTTTCCTTGATGGAGCCGTAGTAGTGGTCGTAAAGCTCCTGACCCTTGGGCGGACGGGCGCCGAAAAGGGTGCGGCCGCAGAGCATAAGGTCGTGGCGTTCGGCGTAGAGGTCTTTGCTTATTAAGAAATATTCCTGCTCGGCTCCGGCCATGGGTATGACCCTCGAGGTCTCATTGTCGCCGAGGCAGCGCAGAACCCTTACGGCCTGAGCCGAAATGGCTTCCATTGAGCGGAGCAGAGGGGTCTTTTTGTCGAGAATATCGCCGTTGAAGGAGCAGAAGCAGGTGGGGATGCACAGGGTGCCCTCCTTGACAAAGGCCGGCGAGGTGCAGTCCCACGCCGTGTAGCCTCTGGCCTCGAAGGTGGCCCTCATTCCGCCCGAGGGGAAGGAAGAGGCGTCGGCCTCGCCCCTGACAAGCTCTTTGCCCGAAAAGGACATCATTATCGTGCCGTCCCCCTGGGGGTTGATGAAGCCCTCGTGCTTTTCGGCAGTGTAGCCCGTCATAGGCTGGAACCAGTGGGTGAAATGTGTCGCGCCCTTGTCCATGGCCCAGCGTTTCATGCCGTTGGCAACGGCGTCGGATATGGCCGGGTCGAGGGTGCGCCCGTCGTTGATGGTCTTTTTAAGCTGCTTATAGGTGTCGCCCGGCAGATACTTGCGCATGGCCGCGTCGTCAAACACCATGGAGCCATAGGAGGTTATAAGGCTGTCGCCCTTTTCGATCATTTTTGTCACCCTTCCATTATTAAAAAACTGATAATGAAAGAATATACCCACGCGAGCCAAAAGTCAACAAATATCAAATAAAGACTTAAAAATAATTTTGTATGTCATAATACAGCGTTATATATTGTAAGCTGACTGATATTTAATAAAAATAACTTTAAATATATCATTTTTGAGAAAAAGAAAAGGCAGACGAAAAGCGTCTGCCTTTTTTATGTTCGGACTTTATTCTTCCCTGCCGTTGAGCTTTTGTATCTCGTCGTAGATATACTGCATCTCGCTGTCCACCTCCGAAAGCACCTTGGCGCAGCTGAAAAGGCGGTAGGAAAGGTCGTCAGGGACGGGGCGGTCGTTGCCGTTTTTATAGCGGAGCTGATGCTCCAGGCTTGCCCACAAATCCATGGCTATGGTGCGTATCTGGATTTCCACCATGACCTCGCGGCGCTCGTTGGCCAGATAGACGGGAGTCGAGACGACCAGATGGAGGCTGCGGTAGCCGTTGGGCTTGGGGTTTTTATGATAATCCTTGCGCTGGATGAGCTTTACGTCCTCCTGTGCCAGCAGCATATCGGCCAGCTTGTCCAAATCGTCGAAATAATTGCATATCACCCTGACGCCGGCCACGTCGTGGAGGGCCTTTTTCATGTTTTCCACATTGGGCTCAAAGCCCAGACGCCGGAGCTTTTTGATGATGCTGGGTATGCTTTTTAGCCTGCTTTCGATATGGTGTATGGGGTTGTATTCAAACCTGACTTCAAAGCTGCCGTCGAGATTCTCCAGCTTGGTGGTTATCTCCTTGATGGCGGCGCGGTATATCTGCATTTCCTGCAGCGCGTCGCGCATCATATCGGGGGAAAACTTGAAGCTGGCCTCGTCGTCGGGGGAGGGAAGGGGATGGCGGTCGTTCATATTTGAAACACTCCTTATCTATGTTGACAACATTGTATCATAAATTGCCGAACAAAACGGAGTTTTGCCGCGCGTAAAGCTTTGCGCGGCTGTCACTGTGTGACAGGGCGGCAATTTCCGATGAGATAAAAACATTGACGCGTTTTTTCAAAACGCTCAGGACTTGCTGCGCAAGCCTCTGAAAAGCTTTTTAGCTTTTCAATTATATTTTTATTGTATCACAAGCGTCGGGGAAAAGCCACCGGACGGGCCGAAATATAATTTATAATAATCAGTTGTTGAGAATTTCCATAAACTCCTCGCCCGTTATTGTCTCCTTTTCGTAAAGGAAGCTTGAAAGCTCGTGGAGCTTGTCCATATTGGCCCTGAGAATGTCAATGGCCTTTTGGTGCTGGGCGGCTATTATCTCCATGACCTTCTTGTCCATGGCCGTCTGAGTCTCGGGAGAGCAGGCCAGGGAGGCGTCGCCGCCCAGATACTGGTTGGACACCGTCTCAAGGGCCACCATGCCGAACTCCTCGGTCATGCCGAAGCGGCTGACCATGGCGCGCGCCAGCTTTGTGGCCTGCTCGATATCGTTGGAGGCTCCCGTCGTCGCCACGCCGAAGACAAGCTCCTCGGCGGCGCGGCCCCCGGCAAATGTGGCGATCTTGTCCAGCAGCTCGTTTTTATCCATCAGGAACTTGTCACCCTCGTCGACCTGCAAGGTGTAGCCGAGAGCGCCCGATGTGCGTGGGATAATGGTTATCTTCTGCACGGGGGCCGAGTGGGTCTGCATGGCGGCCACAAGGGCGTGGCCTATCTCGTGATAGGCGACTGTTTTCTTCTCCTCGTCGGAGAGGACGCGGCTCTTTTTCTGGTATCCGGCGATGACCACCTCGACGCTCTCCATAAGGTCGGTGGCCGTGGCCTTTTGGCGTCCGTCGCGGACGGCGCGGAGAGCCGCCTCGTTGACTATATTGGCCAGCTCGGCGCCCGAAGCGCCGGCCGCCACACGGGCGATGGGCTCAAAGTCGATGTTGTCTTCCGTCTTTATCTTGGAGGCGTGGACCTTGAGGATATCCACGCGGCCCTTGAGGTCGGGAAGCTCGACGGGGATGCGTCTGTCAAAGCGGCCGGGACGCAGGAGGGCCGGGTCGAGGGAATCGGGGCGGTTGGTGGCGGCCAGAACGACGACACCTTTGGAGCCGTCAAAGCCGTCCATCTCGGTCAAAAGCTGGTTGAGGGTCTGCTCGCGCTCGTCGTTGCCGCCCATGGAGCCGTCACGCTTTTTGCCGATGGTGTCTATCTCGTCGATAAAGACGATGCAGGGGGCCTTTTCGTTGGCCTGCTTAAAGAGGTCGCGCACCTTGGCGGCGCCGCGACCGACGAACATTTCCACAAACTCGGAGCCGGAGATGGAGAAAAAAGGAACCTCGGCCTCGCCGGCCACGGCCTTAGCCAGCAAAGTCTTGCCCGTGCCCGGAGGGCCGACCAGCAGGGCGCCCTTGGGCAGCTTGGCGCCTATCTCGCGGTATTTTTTGGGGTCGTGGAGAAAATCGACTATCTCGCTCAAAAGCTCCTTGGCCTCGTCCTCGCCGGCGACGTCGTCAAAGCTGATGCCCGAGGAGGAGGGGACATAGACCTTGGCCCCTGAATTACCCATACCGAAGGCCATCGAGCCGCCCGAATCCTTCATCATCCTGGACAGCTTTTTTGAAAAGAACTGACCCAATAAGGCGAAGAGGGCGATGGGGAATATCCACGACATTATAAAGGACAGTATAGGGGAGGACTGGGTGACTATCTCCCCGGCGAAAACGGCCCCGGCGTCGTGGAGGCGCTGGGCCAGCGTCGGGTCGCTGACTGGCCCTGTGCGGTAGACCGATTTCTCGGCCTTGTCGGTGAACAGTATCTGGTTGGACTGAATCTCCACCCTGCCGATATCGCCCTTTTCTATCATGGTCATAAAGGTGCCGTAGTCGGTGTCGTGGACTCTTACGCCCGAAAAGAGGGGGAATACAAAGGCGTTGAGCAGAATGATTATCACCATTACTATCGCATAGTAATATATCCAGCTTTTTCTTGAAGGTTCTTTGACTTCTTTCATAAAAATACCTCTTTTTTTCTCTCGTGGCCCCCTTGTGCAAAGGGAGCTGTAATTATATTATAAAACGTTTAATATTATCATTTGCTGAAAAGTCGTGAACAATTTGTGGCGTAATTGTAAAATCGCCCGTATTGACAAAGGTGGCTTTATCTGGTAAAATATCAACGCGAAAGGGCAGAAGCCCCCCCTCGTCCGGCAGAAGCCGGGCTTTAAAACCGCCATTCCCTGAGATTTTATATAAGGATATCATGAAGATATTCCGTTTCCCCTGAAGGGGCTTCGGAGTATCTTTATTTTTTATATTCGGGGAAAATACAATTACTAAAAGGTGATAAGAAATGTCTGACAACAACAGGAAAATGGTATTTTCGGCCGTATTTCTGGCCGTGGCGCTGGTACTTCCCTTTCTGACAGGGCAGATACCCGAGATAGGCTCCATGCTGTCCCCCATGCACATCCCCGCGCTGATATGCGGCTTTGTCTGCGGCTGGCCCTGGGGTCTGGCAGTGGGAGCCGTGGCCCCTCTGCTCCACTCGGTCATATTCGGTATGCCCCCTATGTTCGTCGCCATCCCTATGGCATTTGAGCTGGCGGCCTATGGCGCTTTTGCCGGTATGCTTTATAAGAAACTGCCCAAGACGACGGCCAACCTTTACATATCCCTTGTCAGCTCGATGGTTTTGGGCAGGCTGGTCTGGGGAGCCGTCAAGTTCGCCATGGCCGGCCTGGGCGCCACCGAGTTCTCCTTCGCCATGTTCATTTCGGGGGCCGTGACGACGGCTGTTCCCGGCATCATCCTGCACATAGCCATTATTCCCCCCATCGTCAAGCTTATCGGCAAAGCCGGATATGATTTGAATAAGTAATTAAAAGTTAAATGCCTCCCTTGTGTAAAGGGAGGTGGCACGGTGAAGCCGTGGCGGAGGGATTGCCAATCTGCAACGCAGTAAAAACTACAACCCCTCAGTCAGCTTCGCTGACAGCTCCCCTTACACAGGGGAGCCGAGATAAAAAAGCCCCGCCTTTCGGCGGGGCTTTTTTGCGCCGTCAAAGCGCACAAAAATAGGGATGAAAATTTTGTTATTTTGACCCGTCACATTTTGCCCTCCTCGATGGATATAAGGGTGAAGGATAATTTTGAGAGGACAGAAAAGGAAAGGGAGTTTATTATACCGGAAGCACCTATTATGCCGGCGTTGCCGGCAGAGAGTATCAGATAAAGATTTACGGCGTGGGCCAAAAGGGCAGTTCTTCCGGCTCGCTCACTGATACGAAAACTATAGTTTGCAAATGACACGCGTGTTTGATATACGGAAAGACGGTGATGCCAATGGGCAGGGCGTGCACGCTGAGGATATAATAAACGATGCTGATGCTGTCATTTCCGTATCTGAGGTTTTGGTTAAATCTGAAATAAAAACATCGTTGTTCAATAACGATGGTGTTACAACATTAAAAGTAACCCGATAGACATACAATGCCAATGTGGTATATAATTACCACATGGGCATATTCGGTTCATTTTACAGGAAATAATGGAGGAAGGAAGTTGCATATTGAAAAAGAAATTGTTGATTTTGGGACTGGTTGTGTCCCTGACTTTTGCTGTTACTGCATGTGGGCAAGAAGAGAGCATAGTCAACAGGCCGGAAAGCATTTACGACATAATTCCGGAGCTTGAAAACTCCGAAAGTTTCGAGCTGGGCGTCGGCAGCGGCATTATCAAAAACCATATGTGTTTTCTCAAGGTGCAGGACGGGGCCGAGCAGGACGCGCTGTCAGCGCTTGAACAGTTTGACTTTACCGGTTTTGAGAAAACAGAGGATGACAAGTGGCTCAATGAAACAATGAGTTTTTCAAACGCTGATAATCTCTATTTCAAGTTGCCTGACGGCGGCTGGCGAGTTTCCATTGGCAGCCATGTCACCTCTGAGCCTCTTTCTCAGACACTTTGGGTAGAAAACGATCAGGGCGAAAAAACGATATACCACAGAGATATCGAAGAGCCTCCCTTTAAAAGCTTTTCTGATCTTTTAACCGATATAGATGTAGAAGCCAAAAATACGACGGCGGCTTTGGCTTATCATCCGGTTGACGCTCAAAAAAGCCGAGAAATAACTTGCGTTGACTTGCTTCGCATCCTTGACAGCTTAAATGGCGCGGTCAGTGCCGGAGAATATAGCGGTGATTTGATCCCTGAATATGATATCAGGCTTGAAATAGACAACACTGATTTTATTTTAGGCTTTTTTGACGATGTACCCGAAGGGTTTGTCCAAGGCAAGAGTCAGTATCTAATTGATTCGGCTTCCGGGCTGATTCAGCTGACGACCGACGAGGGCACGAATATTTACTCTCTTGGCGAAGAACTTTCTACCGGCCTATACATTATTTTGACAGGTGAACGCTAATAACATAAGGCCACGACTTTATATGAACGTCGTGGCCTTTTTTACTGTTTTATTTATCCGTCAGGTTTTGCCAGCGGCCCTGATAAATCATATATTTCAGGGGGCCGGAGGTATAGCGCGAGGCCACCTGCACGGCCTTTTCAAGTTGGGCGTCGACCTCCACCTGACGGGTGGACAGAGCCTCGAGGATGATGTTTATATCCTCCACTGTCTCGGTGTTCAAAAAGCCCATGTCCTCCTTGCCCATGGCACGGCGCAGGGCGTTGACCCCGTCCAGCAGCTTGCCGTCGAAGACGGTGGTCTCATAGTCGCTCGGCACAAGCTCCATGGCCTTGAGGGCCTTGAGCAAAAGGGTCACATCATAGCCCATGTCGCCGAGGGAGTAGCGGCGGACGGGGACGGCCTGACAGGAAGCGGCCGGATGCTTGGCCGTGTAATTTTCCACGGGATAATCGGGCCTTAAACCCACGCCCTCGTAATCGACCCCCGAGGGAGGCACAAGGGCGACGGTGGTCAGCACGGCGGCGGCTCCGTCCTCAAAGACCATGTGGGACTGGCCTCTGGCCTTGCCGTAGGTGGTTTCTCCGACCGTTACGGCATAGCCAAGGTCGCGGAGAGAGGAGGTCATTATCTCGGAGGCCGAGGCGCTTTGACCGTCGGTCAGAATGACTATCTTGTTGAGACGGGGGCCGGCGCCGGTGGAATAATGCTCGTCAATATCGGGGCCGTTTTCGGTGTCGCGGGCGGCAATGGTGAAATATTTGCGGCCCTCGTCGGGGATAAGCTGGCGCAGGAAGGTCAGCACCATTGCCACGTCGCCCCCCGGGTTGCCCCTCAGGTCGAGGATGAGAGCCTTGGTCGAGGCCTCGGTCATCTCTTTGAGGGCGTTTGAGTAGAGCATATATGTATAGGCGTCGGTGAAACGGGATATTTTGAGGTAATAAAGCCCGTCGCCCATGACCCTGCCCTCGAGGTTGGGGGTGGTGACGGCGGCGCGCGTCACCTCATATGTCAGAAGCACGGGGCCGCGCGCGACCGTTATCGTGGCCTTTGTGCCCTCTTCGCCCTTGAGCAGTATGGCCATGGTGGAGGCAGGGGCGCCGAGAAGGTTTACCCCGTTTACGGCCACAATCCTGTCGCCCACCATAAGCCCCGAGCCGTAGGCCGGGCCGTAGGGGCTTATCGAGCTGACGGTGACGGCGCCGCTGTCCTCGTTCCTCATGCTGATGCCGACGCCCACATAGCTGTCGGTGCCCATGGGGAAGGCCGTTTCATAAGAGCCGGGGACATACATGGAGTGGGCGTCATAGCCGGTCAGCATGGCGTCGAGAAAGGCGTCATAGCTGTCGGGGTAAAGCTCGAAAAGACGGTCGAGGCCGTAGAGAAGCACGTCCTCGCCCTCATATTCAAGAGCCTGACTTTCAATAAGGGAAATTATCTGTCCTATCCTCTCCATGCGCTGCTCCGAGGTCAGCTCGGCGGCTGCCGACGGCACAATGGCCGAGACAAAAAGGCAGAGGGCGCATAAAAAGGCTGTAATTCTTTTTTTCATTTTAAATCCTTTCTTCCCCACAAAATCTATGATTTTGCGGGGGCCCCTATTTGATTGGATAGATTTTGCCGGAATGGATCCGCCAAAACCGTAACGCCGGACTGCCGGCGGACGCCGCTTTGCGGCGCTCAGGCGTAAATCAAATTATGCTTTTGCGAAAAAAGCATTACATATGGTCGGGGGCCGATACTCCGAGGGTGTCAAGGGTGTTGGAGATGACCTGTGAGACGCAGTTGACAAGGTATATTCTGGCGTCGCGCAGCTCGGGGGTGGCGGCCTCCTTTATGCGGCAGATGGAATAGAAATGGTGAAAGGCGGTGGCGCAATCGGAGGCGTAGCGGTTGAGACGGGAGGGGTCGCGAGCCTCGGCCGCAAGGCGAATCTCCTCGGGCAGGGCGGCCAGCTTGCGTATCAGGGAAAGCTCGGCATCGTCGGTCAGCAGGGAGAGGTCGGGATTCTTCGGGTCGGTGTCGATGCCGTCCTGAGCCAGAGCCTTGAGGATGCTTTTGCAGCGCGCGTTGGCGTACTGGACGTAATAGACGGGATTCTCGCTGTCCTGACGGACGGCAAGGTCGAGGTCAAAGTCGAGGGTGCTGTCCGACACTCGGGAGTTGAAGAAATAACGGGCCGAATCTATCGGTATCTCGTCCAGCAGGTCGGACAGGGCGATGGCCTTGCCCGTGCGCTTTGACATACGGACGACCTCGCCGTCACGCATGAGGCGGACAAGCTGCATCAGCACTATCTCCAGACGGCGTTCCCCGTCGAGACCGAGGGCGTCGAGGGCGCCCTTGAGGCGCGCCACATGGCCGTGATGGTCGGCACCCCAGATGTTGATGGCTATGTCAAAGCCCCTTTCGGCCAGCTTGTTGCGGTGATAGGCGATGTCGGCGGCAAAATATGTGTAAAAGCCGTTGCCGCGGCGCAGGACGTCGTCCTTCAGCTCCAGCTTTTCAATCTGCTCGTCGCTCTTGCCCTGTTCTTTATATATTTTATAAAGTATATCGGAGGTCTTGAGCCACAGGGCGCCGTCCTTTTCATAGGTGTAGCCCCTGTCGGTCAGCATTTTGACCGTTTCCTCAATATAGCCCTTGTGAAGTTGGCTTTCAAAGAACCACTTGTCATAGACGATACCGTAACGCTTGAGGTCGGCCTGCATTTTGGGTATGTTGCGCTCAAGGCCGAAGCGTGCCAGCTCGTCCAGCCTTTCCTGTTGGGGCAGATTTCTTATGGCGTCGCCGCGTTCGGCCAGATAGGCCGAGGCCAGCTCCTTTATGTCGTCGCCGTGATAGCCGTCCTCGGGGAAGGGGAAGGCCTCCTCGCCGTCAAGCTGCTGGAAAAGACGGGCCTCGATGGAGTGGGCGAACTTGTCTATCTGGTTGCCGGCGTCGTTGACATAGAACTCGCGGCTGACATTGTGGCCGGCGCGGGACAGAACCTCGGCCAGCGTGTCGCCCAGCACGCCGCCGCGCGCGTTGCCCATGTGCATGGGGCCGGTGGGGTTGGCCGATACGAACTCCACCATTATCTTCTTCGGCTCGGGGCAGACCGAGCGGCCGAAGTCCTTGCCCTCCTCGCCGATGGCCTCAAGCACCTTTTCATACCAGCCGTGGCCCAGCTTCAGGTTGATAAAGCCGGGAGGGGCGAAGGTTATGGAGGAGAACATTGTGTTTTCAAGCTCGGCGTTTTGGCATATTATCTCGGCCGCCTTGACGGGGGCCATTTTGAAAACCTTGGCGCACTGCATGGCGTAGGATGAGGCGTAATCGCCGTTTTTGGGGTCTTTCGGCACCTCGACGCCGGGCTTGGTTTCCGGCAGGGAGGGCAGCAGGCCCTTTTTAAAGGCCTCGGCGCAGGATTTTTCGATTATCTCGGCGGCCTGGGCCGTCGCGAGCTGCATGGCGTTCATATTACTGATTCCTTTCGGTTTTATTTGCCTGACGGATGTTTATCGTCAGCCTGTTGGTGCTCATATAGGAGCCTTCTATCTCGACGTCGTATTCCGCCTCGATTCGTCCTCCGTCGTCGTCCAGCTCGGACGAAAGGCTTTTTGTCACGGTGGTGACGGCGATGGAGCCGTACGCGGTGTTGTAGGAGGCCAGGTGGCGCTGTCCTGCTTCGAATGTGAGGGAGGAGGGGTATTTGCCTGTGCGGATGACCGTCACGACCTTTCCGTCCGACTTGACGGTGGTGTGACCCCCCTCAAAGCCGGTGACGGCCGTCTCCTCATACACGGCGTAATAGACGGAGCCTTTTTTATAAAAGCGTCCCTCGGTGGTCAGGGAAACCTCGTCGGACAGCTCGCCGCCAAGGCTTTGCAGGCCCTGTATATCCAGAATAACATCCTTCTTCATTTTTACGGGCGGTTCCTCTTTCGGGTTTTGTTTGCGAGGCGCTTGAAAGACGGACATAGCCTCGCACACCATTATAACACATTATATATAGATTGCAAAACTTAATTTTGCACTGTTGCTTGAAATCCTGACCCCCAACGATAGGTGTCAAAGACGATTCCCGTATGGATTTGCAAACGAATCCCCACAAAATCTTCGATTTATGTGGGGTCCCCTATGGATTAAATAGATTTTGCCGAAATGAATTCGGCAAAATCGTTGCCTGCGCCTACGGCTTCGGCAATCTCGCAAATCCTATCCGGGACCATTTCATCTGATAGCCTTCGGCAAGGTCAGGGGAACGGCGGTTTTGCCGCCGGTTTACTGTGCAAAAGGCAGGAAAGGGGCGTGAAAATCGTTGATTTTTGGTTAAAAAGCTGGCAAAAATCACTTTTACTTTTTGACGAAGTGTGTTATCATGGTTGGAGATAAATAGTATTTTAGATTTCATCAGAAGGAGAGATCTCATGAAAATCAATTTTACGGAAACCGTTCTCAGGGACGGTAACCAGTCCCTGATAGCCACCCGTATGCCTATCAAGGATTTTGAGCCGATCCTTGACACGATGGATCAGGCCGGATATTATTCCATCGAGTGCTGGGGCGGCGCCACATTTGACTCCTGCCTCAGGTACCTCCACGAGGATCCCTGGGAAAGGCTTCGCACCATCAGGAAGCACTGCAAGAACACAAAACTGCAGATGCTGCTCCGCGGCCAGAACATTCTCGGCTATAAGCACTATCCCGACGACGTCGTCCGCGCCTTTGTCCGCAAGAGCGTTGAAAACGGCATCGACATCATCCGTATTTTCGACGCCCTCAACGATTTGAGGAACATCGAGGTGGCCGTCGACGAGGCCGTCAAGGCCGGCGCCCATGTTCAGGGTGCTTTGTGCTACACCACAAGCCCCATCCACAACATACCCATGTTTGTCCAGCTCAGCCGCGACCTGGAGAAGATGGGCGCTCACTCCATCTGCATCAAGGATATGGCCGGCATTATGACCCCTCAGGTGGCCTATGACCTGACAAAGGCCATCAAGGAGGCCGTCTCCATTCCCGTTGTCATCCATACCCACTCGACGACAGGTCTGGGCGCCATGACACTGCTCAAGGCCGTCGAGGCCGGCGCCGACACGATAGACACGGCCATCTCCTGCTTCAGCGGCGGCACATCCCAGCCTCCCACGGAGTCCCTCCACTACACCCTGAAGGAGATGGGCTATGACACGGGCCTTGACGAGAAGAAGCTCAAGGAGATAAACGACCACTTCAAGCCCATCCAGTCCAAGGCCATCGCCGACGGACTGCTCAGCCCCATCGTCATGAACACCGAGACCGACGCCCTGGTTTATCAGGTGCCCGGCGGAATGCTGTCCAATCTGGTGGCACAGCTCAAGGCTCAGAAGGCCCTTGACAGACTGCCCGAGGTTCTGGCCGAGGTTCCCCGCGTCAGAAAAGACCTGGGTTATCCTCCTCTGGTCACGCCTTCCTCCCAGATGGTGGGCGTCCAGTCGACGACAAACGTCCTGCTGGGCGAGAGATACAAGAACGTCTCCAAGGAGATAAAGGCTTATCTCCACGGCGAGTACGGCCGCGCCCCCGGCGAGGTCAACGAGGAGCTTCGCAAGAAGGTGCTGGGCGACGAGCCTGTCGTCGAGTGCCGCTATGCCGACCTGCTCCAGCCCGGCCTTGAGGCCGCCAGAGCCGAGATAGGCGACCTTGCCAAGAGCGAGGAAGACGTGCTTTCCTATGTCGCCTTCCCCCAGATAGCCGAGAAGTTCCTTCAGGAGAGGGCCGAGAGGGAGAAGAACACAGTCAAGTATACGATAGAAAAGGCATAGGAGGGGCTTTATGTTCAGCGATAAAATCGGAATTCCCGAAGCATTGGGCTATTCGGTGCTGGGCGTCGGCGTTGTGTTTCTTATGCTGATCATCCTTATGGTCATCATAGTAATAATGGGCAAGGCCATGGCCAATAAAAAGGCCGCCTCGGCTCCTGCCCCTGCCGTTTCAGCCCCCGTTCCGGCCGTAAAGAAGGAGAAGGCCCCCGGCACGGCCGGCGATATCGACCTTTATAATGTCGAGCCAAAGACGGCCGCCATGATAATGGCCATTGTCGCCGATGAGCTGGGCGCGCCCATAAACGAGCTGAGATTTATCAGCATCAAGGCCGTCGATTAAGGCATACAAAAACATATATTTGAGGTGTTAAGCTATGAAATATAAAGTTACACTTAACGGCACCACCTATGAGGTGGAGGTCGAGCGCGGCGAGGCCATGCTGATAGACGAATATCAGGCGGCCGCTCCCGTTGCCGTTCCTGCCGCCCCCGTGGCGGCCGCTCCTGCCGCCGCTCCGGCTCCCACAGCGGCTCCTGCCGCCCCGGCCGCCCCTGCCGTCACGGCTCAGGGCGACGCCGTCGCGGCTCCCATGCCCGGCGTTATCGTCGCCGTCAAGGTGAATAACGGTCAGGCCGTCAAGAAGGGCGAGGTCCTCTGCATCCTCGAGGCTATGAAGATGGAGAACGAGATAGTGGCCCCCAGAGACGGCACTGTCGTCCAGGTGGTGGCCGCCAAGGGCGCCAACGTTGACACGGGCGCACCCCTTGTTATACTTCAGTAGGGGGTAAGGACATGAGTGTTATCACCGAAACCATGTCGGGCATATGGCAGAACTCGGGCTTCGCCGGTCTTTTCAGCGACCCCAGGCAGCTTATAATGATAGCCGCCGCCTGTGTGCTGCTCTATCTCGGCATCGTCAAAAAGTTCGAGCCTCTGCTGCTGGTGGGCATAGCATTCGGTATGCTGCTGACCAATCTGCCCGGCTCGGGCGTGTATCATCCCGAGCTTTGGGATGAGGTCATGAACCACACAAAAACCTTTGCCGACGTATTTGCCGAGGGCGGCTTCCTTGATATCCTTTACATAGGCGTCAAGGCCGGCATTTATCCCTCGCTGATATTCCTCGGCGTGGGAGCCATGACCGACTTCGGCCCCCTTATCGCCAATCCCAAGAGCCTGCTTTTGGGCGCCGCCGCGCAGCTCGGCATCTACTGCGCCCTGATTCTGGCCGTTCTGCTGGGCTTCACAGGCCCCGAGGCCGCATCCATCGGCATCATCGGCGGAGCCGACGGCCCCACGGCCATTCTGACAACCAGCAGGCTGGCCCCCCATCTTCTGGGAGCCATTGCCATCGCCGCCTATTCCTATATGGCCCTGATACCCCTTATCCAGCCTCCGCTGATGAGGCTTGTCACCACCAAAAAGGAGAGGGAGACCAAAATGGACCAGCTCCGCGAGGTCTCGAAAAAGGAGAAGATAATCTTCCCCATCGTCGTCGCCATTTTTGTCATCCTGCTGCTGCCCGATACGGCTCCCCTTATCGGCTGCCTTATGCTGGGCAACCTGTTTAAGGAGTGCGGCGTTGTCGACCGTCTGTCCGACACGGCCCAGAACGCCCTGATGAATATCGTCACCATCTTCCTCGGCCTCAGCGTCGGCGCCACGACTGTCGCCGAAAGGTTCCTGACATGGTCGACAATAAAGATAGTCATTCTCGGCCTTATAGCCTTTGCTTTCTCCACGGTCGGCGGACTGCTCCTCGGCAAGCTGATGTATAAGCTGACAGGCGGCAAGGTCAATCCCCTCATCGGTTCGGCCGGCGTTTCGGCCGTGCCTATGGCGGCCAGGGTTTCTCAGGTCGAGGGCCAGAAGGCCAACCCCTCCAACTTCCTGCTCATGCACGCCATGGGCCCCAACGTGGCCGGAGTTATCGGCTCGGCTGTCGCCGCGGGCTTCCTGCTGACGATATTCGGATAAGGCTGTCCGGCCACGGGCGCGTCAGCGCCACGCCGCAAGTGCGGCGCAACGATTTTGCCGAATTGATTTCGGCAAAATCTATTTAATGCCAAAGGGGACCCCGAAAAGTCCTTGGACTTTTTGGGGAACGGCCGGAGTTATCGGCTCGG
>CANSNO010000005.1 GCA_947648385.1 uncultured Clostridia bacterium | reverse complement strand
GGTTTTTAGGGTCGACGTTCATCTCTTTGAAATAGAGATAGGTCATCATATCGGCACTTGAAAGACTGCCGCCGGGATGACCGGCTTTGGCGCTGTGGGTGCCCTCGATAATGCCCATGCGCACCTTGCAGGCAGCTGCCGTCAGCTGCTTTTTCTCATTAGCTGTCATATCTTATCTCCCTTTTGCTCCATACTCCCTCCTTGATAACGGCCATCAAGTACACGGGTCATATATATTATAAAGTATTTTGCCCCAAACCGCAATAGCCGTATTGACGCCGAGGGGTCAAATATTTACAATATAATGTTGACAAAGGACAAGGCAATGAGCTATGATTTCTATATATATTTTACAGGAGAATTATAGATGTCAGATAAAATAGAATGGGGCGTCGTGAGCGGAACCCACGGCGTCAGGGGAGAGCTGAAGGTCACGCCGTGGGTGGATTTTCTCTCCCTGTACAAGCTCGTGGACAATATCCGCATTGACGGCGAAAGCTATAAAATAGCCTCGGCCAGAGGGCACAAGGGGGCCGTGCTGCTCAAGCTGGAGGGCATTGACGATATGGACAGCGCGCGGCTCATGCGCGGCAAGGTGCTGACAACTCCGCGCGAGGATATCGACCTTGGCGAGGGGCATTATTTTTACAGCGACCTTGAGGGCTTCGAGGTTTATGACGAGAGGCTCGGGAGGGTCATAGGAAGGCTCAAAAGGGTCGACAGCTATCCGGCCGGGGAGATGTATATTGTGGACGTCGACGGCCGCGAGGCCATGATACCCTTGAACGACGCCTTTGACAGGGGCGTTTTTCTCGATGAGAGGAGAATAGCCGTCGAGACCATAGAGGGCATGATAGATGATGAAAATTGATATCATGACCCTATTCCCCGAGATGATAGAGGCCGTTCTCAGCGGCAGCATTATCGGCAGGGGACGGGAGGCGAGGCTTGTCGATATAAAGGCTCACCATATAAGGGACTACACTACCGACAAGCACGGCCGCACCGACGATTACCCCTACGGCGGAGGCCAGGGGATGCTCATGCAGTGCGAGCCCCTTTACCGCTGTCATCAGGCCATAACGGGCGGAAACCATGTCCATACGGTCATGATGAGCGCCCAAGGGGCTGTTTTTGACCAGGAAAAGGCAAAAGACCTGCTGGAGAGGGAACATATTATTATTGTCTGTGGTCATTATGAGGGCATTGACAGGCGTTTTATAGACAAGTATGTCGATGAGGAGATATCAATAGGGGATTTTGTCCTGACGGGCGGCGAGATAGCCGCCATGGCCGTGGCCGACGCCGTATGCCGCATGGTTCCCGGCGTGCTGGCCGAGGAGGCCTGCTTTGAGGACGAGAGCCATTTTTCCGGCCTTTTGGAATATCCCCAATACACCCGTCCCGAGGTCTGGCAGGGGGAGAGGGTGCCGGAGGTTCTTCTCTCGGGTCACCACGAGAATATTCGCAAATGGCGACGGAAAAAATCCCTCGAGCTGACAAGGGAGCGCCGTCCCGATATGTTTGAAAAGATAGAACTGACAAAGGAAGACAGAAAGCTTTTGGAAGATATATCCCATAAGGAGTGATAAAAATGGTACAACATCAGGGCACAAAGACCCTTGACACAGAAAGGCTTCAGCTCAGGCAGATAACGAGGGGGGACGGCCCCGTCCTTTTTGAGACCTGCTTCGGCAACCCCAATGTGACAAAGTTTTTGAGGTATGAGACTCATCCCGATTTGGACGAGACCGACAGGATAATCGATATTTGGACCGAGAGCTATAAAAAAACCGACTTTTACCTCTGGGTCATTGTCCTGAAAGAGAACGGCGAGCCGATAGGCACCGTCGGCTGTGATAAAGAGGGCTGGGATGCCGACGCCGCAGGGGCGTTGGGCTATCAGTTGGCCGAGAAGCACTGGGGCAAGGGCTATATGACCGAGGCCGTTTCCGCCGTAATAAAGTTTATGTTCGAGCAGGTGGGTTTGAACCGAATCGAGGCGTATCACTCTACAAGGAACCCTGCCTCGGGGGCCGTCATGCGCCGCTGCGGAATGCAGTATGAGGGTATGTGCCGCGAGAAATACTATTGCTCTCAGGGCTATCAGGACTGCAATATGTACGCCATCCTCAAAAGCGACTATATGGGGAGGGGCATATGAAAAAACTTTTGGCGCTGACCCTTGTTTTGGCCCTGTCACTTTCGGCGACGGGCTGCGGAGGGGTCAACCTCAATTTTTCGGGCACATCCCCATTCAGGAATATCCGCGATGAAAACATTCAGTCTCTGGTCGAGACGGCGTTGGGCGAATATTCGGGACAGAATATCTCCGTCGGCGTCATGCGCGGCAGGGAGACCTGCTTCCGCAGTATCGGCGACGGCATGAACGAGCATACGGTTTTGCCCGTCGGTCAGCTTGCCACCATGTTTGTCGGCCTGCTTGTTGCCAATTTCGAGGACAACGGCTGGCTCAGCCGCGATGAAATCATGGCCGATTGGATAAACAGCCCCGCCGGAGTTCCGACGGGCGGCGAGAATACCACCGTACGGCAGGCGGTATGCGGTCTGGCCGACTGGGGGGAGGCAAAGAGGGACGAAAACGGATATTTCACATCCGGAATGATGTTCCATCAGGGCTTTGAAGCCCCTGTAGAGGTAAGAACGGAGGGTGAACCCTCCTCTTTGGCCTATGCCTTTCTCTGCGAGTGCCTCAGGCAGTCCTATAACATGAACGCCGATTTTGTCAACCTGATAAGCAATCAGGTGGTCGTCAAAATGGATTTGCAGGATTCCGCCTTTTTCAGGCGCGATATTCTGGCTTCCTTCGACGGCTTTGAATCCTCCTGCTATGATTTGATGAAGGTGGTGGGCTATTGCGGCTCCATGCTGGAGTATGACGACAGCCTTAGCCGCACGGTGGAGATTGCCAGAAAAGACCCCGAGAGCCAAATGACCCTCGCCTTTGATATCTATCAAAGCGACGGGCAGACGGTCTGTTTTAAATCGGCCTCCGCCGATGGGGGCAGCGCCTATATCGCCTTTATCCCCGAGCTGGAGGTCGGCGTGGCCGTCATAGCCGACGGCGAGGTTGAGCTTGACGCCCTCGGACACAGGCTCCTCGACATTGTAAAAGGATGAAAGAAAACCCCCACTTTCAAAGTGGGGGTTTTACATTTTTGTTTATACATTGAAACGGAAGAGGACGACGTCGCCGTCCTGCATGACATAGTCCTTGCCCTCGCTTCTGACAAGCCCCTTCTCCTTGGCGTTTGCAAAGCTGCCGCACTCAATAAGCTTTTCATAGGGCACTATCTCGGCGCGGATAAAGCCGCGCTCAAAATCGGTGTGTATCTTTCCGGCGGCGCCCGGCGCTTTTGTGCCCTTTGTTATCGTCCATGCCCTGACCTCCGGCTCGCCGGCCGTCAGATAGGATATAAGCCCCAGACGCTCATAGGAAAGGATTATAAGCCTGTCAAGGCCTGATTTTTCAAAGCCTATCTCGCTCAAAAACTCGGCTTTTTCCTCGCGGCTCATGCCGGCCATTTCGCTTTCCAGCTCGGCGCAGACGGGCAGGACATCGCTGCCCTCCGCGTCGGCAAAGGCCTTGACGGCCTGATAGCCGGGGTCGTTTTCATAATCCGCAAGCTGGCTGTCGCTCATATTGGCGGCATAGATGACCGGCTTGTCGGTCAAAAGGTCGACTGTTGAGATTATCTCCTTTTCCTCTTCGTTTGCCTCAAAGGTGCGCGCCGTAAGGCCCTTTTCCAGATGGGCCTTGAGATTTTTGAGCAGCTCGACCTCGGCCAGATATTTTTTGTCGCCCTTGGCCAGCTTTTCGCTTTTGTCTATGCGCCTTTCAAGCATTTCAACATCGGAAAGGATAAGCTCGAGATTTATCGTCTCGATATCCCTCTTCGGGTCGACCGAGCCGTCGACGTGGATGATGTTGTCGTCCTCAAAGCACCTGACAACATGGACGACGGCGTCCACCTGACGTATGTGGGAGAGAAACTTGTTGCCGAGGCCCTCGCCCTTGGAGGCCCCCTTGACAAGGCCGGCGATATCGACAAACTCGATGATGGCCGGAGTTATCTTTTTCGGGTTGTATATCTTGGCAAGCTCGTCCAGACGGCTGTCGGGGACGGGCACGATGCCCACATTGGGGTCGATGGTGCAGAATGGATAGTTGGCCGACTGTGCCTTCAAATCGGTCAGGGCGTTGAAAAGGGTGCTCTTGCCCACGTTGGGCAGGCCTACGATGCCTAATTTCATATTTATCAAATCTCCTTGAAAAACAATCTAAAATCTTTTAGTATTATATCATAAGGCGCATGAAAAGCACAACTATTCACAAAAAATTAATGCAAAAAGGCGGTCTTTTTATTATAATAGGTATGTACACTTTTTGATAAGGAGATATCATATGCAGAAAACCATCTTGGTCATAGAGGACGACGCCAACATCCGCGAGCTTTTGCGCCTTTACCTCGAGCAGGAGGGCTATAAGATAGAAAGCGCCCAGGACGGCCTCGAGGGCCTGAGGGCCTTTAAACGCATACATCCCGACCTGGTTCTGCTCGACCTTATGATGCCCGTCATGGACGGTACGCAGGTAATAAAGGAGATAAGAGCCGCGTCGAAAACTCCCGTCATAATGCTGACAGCCAAGGGGGAGACCTTTGACAAGATAGCCGGGCTTGACCTGGGGGCCGACGACTATGTGACAAAGCCCTTCGAGATAAGGGAGCTTATAGCCCGCATCAGGGCCGTGCTGCGCCGTTACGGCGAGGAAGAAGCCCCTAAAAAGCTGGAGTTCGACGGCCTTGTGATAGATAAAGAATCTTATAATATCGTCGTCAGGGGCAACAAGATGGAGATACCGCCAAAGGAGATAGAGCTGCTTTATTTCCTCGCCTCATCGCCAAACAGGGTGTTCACGCGCGCCCAGCTCCTCGACGACGTGTGGGGCTTCGATTATTTCGGCGATACAAGGACGGTTGACGTCCATGTCAAAAGGCTGAGGGAAAAGCTTCAGGGCGTCTCGGACAAATGGGATATAAAAACCGTCTGGGGCGTCGGATATAAGTTTGAACTGCTGGAAGATTAAGGTGTCCCACGGACACGGCTTGGGGGATAGCTTGTGAACGGGATGTTTTTCCGAAACTTTGTCATATATGCCCTTGTTATACTGGTCAGCTTCGGCGCGCTGGGAAGCACCTTTGCCTATCAGATAAATCAGTTTGCTCTTCAGGAGAAGATAAACAAGCTCAACGACACGGCCGAGAGGGCCGTCGAGAGCACCGTTTCCTATCTCGAGGACAGCACATTTCTGGCCGACATAGGGCCGGCCGCCCGAATATACCGCACGGCCATAACACAGCTGGCCGCCGACTGTCAGGGCTTTATATTCATCACCGATGTGGATGGGGAAATGCTCCTTGTGGCCAATTCCGAGGGCTGTTATACCCAGCAGGGGGGATACGTGCCGGCAAAGGCCGTCAAGGAGCTTGTCGGCAAGGGCAAGTATTATGAGATAAGCGACCTCAACGGTTATCTGCCCTCCTCTCACTTTGTGTCGGGTATGACAGCCTCGGTCGGCGGAGGCAAGAGCGCCGATATTCTCGTCTTTGCCGCCATACCCTCGGAGGGTACGCTGGCCTTTTTCGTCAACATTCTCTCCACCTTCTTTTTCATGACCCTTGTCGTCATGATACTCACAATTATAGTGACATATTTTATAACATGGCTGTCGGTCAAGCCTTTAAAGCAGGTGGCCTCGGCGGCCAAGCAGTTCGCCAGGGGGGACTATTCGGCTCGCATACCTCTGCCGCCCAGATACGACGAGGTTTTTGAGATGGCCGTCAGCTTTAACAATATGGCCGAGTCGATATCAAACAACGAGGCCATGAGGCGCGACCTTATCGCCAACGTCTCCCACGACCTCCGCACGCCGATGACCACCATCGGCGGCTTTGTCGACGGCATACTTGACGGCACCATACCCGAGGAAAAACGCGAATATTATCTCAAAATAGTCTCCTCCGAGATAAAGCGCCTTTCCCGTCTGGCCAACGGTATGCTGACCGTCTCCAAGCTGGAGGCCAACGACGAGCTTGTCAAGGCTTCCTTCGATATTAGCGAGATGGTCTACCGCATCATCTTCAGCTTTGAGCAGAAGATAAACGAGAAAAAGGTCAATCTTAACATCGACATACCCGAAAGGTGCGATATAAGCGGCAATCACGACGCGCTGTTTCAGGTGGTGTATAATCTGGTGGACAACGCCCTCAAGTTCGTCAATGAGGAGGGAGAGATAAACATTCTTATGGCCGTGAAGGGCGGCAGGCTCCAGTTCAATATACAAAACACAGGCAGCGAGATAGACCCCGAAAGCCTGAAATACATCTTCGAGCGTTTTTACAAAAGCGATAAATCCCGCGGCAGCAACCCCAACGGCTCGGGCCTCGGCCTTTATATAGCCAAGACGATAATCGGCCGCCATGGCGGCGATATTACGGCCAGAAGCGAGGGCGGCAAGACCGAGTTCTGCTTCAATATACCGACAAACTGAGGTGACAATGGTGAACGGAAAACAAAACGACCGCCCCACAGAGGAGAACGGCTCCTGGCAAAACGAGTTTCCCTTTAAAAGCTATGACGAGATACAGGCCGCCAGGAAAAGGGCCGGGATGTACCGCAAGGGCTTTATCATAGCCACGCTCGTCATAGTCGCCTTGCTGCTCATCAGCGTCACACTGGGACTTTTCAGCGGAAACTTTATCGCGCGCAAGATGATGAATATGCTCGGAAGCGGCGATGAGGAGGTTGTAAAAGAGCCTGAAAACGGCCAAAAGGCCGATGGCGGATTTTCCATAAAAATCGAGGGAAACGACGGGAAGGGCGACGTCCTTATCACCACCTATGACGTCAGCGGAGTTGTCGAAAGGGCCGGGAAAAGCGTCGTCGGCATAGCCACCGAAAGCTATTCCAGCTTTACGACGGGCAGTTCCGGCTCGGGCATAATAGCCAGCGCCGACGGATATATTGTGACAAATTATCACGTCATCGAGGGCGGCGACAATATCACCGTTATCCTTTCCGACGGCACCAACAGCCCGGCCTATCTGATAGGGGCCGACGAGATGTCGGATATAGCCGTTTTGAAGATACCGGCCGAGGGGCTGGAGGCGGCCGTTTTCGGCGATTCCCAAAGCCTGACTGTGGGCGAGCCGGCTATAGCCATCGGCAGTCCCGGCGGCATCGAGCTTCAGGGCACAGTGACGGCCGGCATTATTTCGGCCACCGACCGAGAGATAACCGTCGGCAACAACGTCATGAAGCTGATACAGACCGACGCCTCCATAAATCCCGGTAACTCGGGCGGACCCCTGCTCAACAAATACGGTCAGGTGGTCGGCGTGACCTCGGTCAAGATAACGGCCTCGGGCTATGAGGGACTGGGGTTTGCCATTCCGATAGATTATGTCAAGCCCATAGTTGAAGAGCTTGTCGAAAACGGCTATGTCTCGGGCAGGCCCCTTGTGGGCGTGTCGGTCAGGGTGGTCAGCCAGCTTGCCGCCACATTCTACGGCCTGCCGAGGGGACTTCTGGTGGACGCCGTGGCCCCCAACTCCTCCGTGGCCAAGGCCGGACTTCAGCCGGGTGATATTATCACCCATTTCAACGGCAGCCCCGTGAGGAATATTTCCGACGCCTGCACCATCAGAAATCAGTTCAAGTCGGGCGAGGTCATAGGGCTTTCTTATTACAGAAACGGCGCCGTATATGACGTCGAGTTTGAGCTTGACGAGCAGCAGGGCGCAGATTCGGGCTATGACTTTTAAAGAGGGATACGGATGAAAAAGAGGGCTTTTAAGACAGTCGGCCTCGGTCTCCTGCTCGGGATAGCCATGGTGGCCGTTATGGAGTTTTTCAGGATAGACCGCTATGTCTTTATAAAGTGGTATTTGATAATAGCGGCCGTCTTTCTGGCCGCCGTGGTTGCTGTAAATCTATTGTATAACAACGGCTACCGCAAAAAGGTGGCCGCCCTTCTGCCTCTGTTAAATGAGAACAGAACCGAGGAATATATAGAAGGCATGGAGGCCCTGCTGGAGACGGCCAAAGGAGAGCGCCTCAGAGAGGGCCTCAGGCTCAATATCGCGGCCGGCTACAGCCGTATGGGGCAGTATGACAGGTCGATACCCATTCTGGAAGAGCTTTTGGACAGGCCCATGAGCGGCTTTTCAAAGGTGGTGCTGCGCCACAATCTCTGCCTTGATTATTTTTACAGCGGACAGACCGCAAAGGCGCTGGAGCTTTACGACAAGAGCGCCGACATGATGGAAAAATACAAGGACGCCTACGATTTCGGCGGCCCGCTGGCGGCGCTGAAAATGAGGGCGCTGATAGCCAAAGGACGCCAAAACGAGGCAAGAGAGCTTTTGGAGGAGGCCGAGAAAAGGTGGGATACTCCAACCCTTGCCGAGGATTATAAACAGATAAAAGATATGCTGGAGGAATAAAGATGAGTGAAGAAATAATACCGGTTCTCACATTGGCCGAAGAGGGCGACCTTGATGAAATATACGCCCTTTGTCGTCTGGCGGCCGAAAAAACGCAGACCACCGACTGGGACGACGGATATCCCTCCCGTGAGATACTGTCGGACGATATCGCCGTTCGTGCCCTCTATAAAGTCGTTCACGAGGGCAGTATAATCGCCATCATGCTTATAAGACCGTGGGCCGATTACATAGCCGATGACGAGGCCGAGGATATCAAAACGTGGAGCCATGCGGAAAATCCCTGCGCCATGGCCCGTTTCTGCGTCACCCCCAATTTGCAGGGGCACGGTCTTGGCCGTAAGACCATGATGGCCAGCATTGCCAAGGCGAAAGAGCTGGGATATGACGGCATACGCTTTCACGCCTCCCTGGCCAATCCTCTGGTGCTTCACCTGTATGACTCCATCGGCTACCGCCGCGCGGGTCAGGTCAGCGAGTACGGCTGTGATTTCGTCTGCTATGAAATGAAGCTTTAAGAACAAAAACAAAAGCCACTGCCTATACGGCAGCGGCTTTTTATTATCTCAAAATCGAGCTGTTGTTGACCAATTCGGCGCTGTAAAGGAAAAGCACGTCGGAGCCTTCAAAGGACACATAGTCGGGCAGAAGACTGCTTGCCATATACCTCAAATCGACAAGCACAACGCGGCTGTAGCCCTCCAAGAGCAGGGGGGCCAGACTGCTTGCATAGGAATCGCAGAAGATGACAAGCTGTCTGTCGCTCGTCACCTGCGGATTGGTTATCGTGACAAGGGGGGAGGGGCCTCCGAGAAAGATATCATAGGGGCTGGAGGTCGACAG
This sequence comes from uncultured Clostridia bacterium, assembly GCA_947648385.1. Classification (GTDB taxonomy): domain Bacteria; phylum Bacillota; class Clostridia; order Oscillospirales; family Butyricicoccaceae; genus RGIG1902. Next base: position 46,537 of record CANSNO010000005.1, on the reverse strand, counting down.
CAGCGAGGGCTGATAAACGGCCTTGTATTCGGGATGCTGGAAATTGTCTACCGTCGCGTTTTTTGTGTGGTCGTTTTCAAGCCAGACAATGGTTTCGGAAAGGCCGTCGCCGATATTTCTGCGGTAGTCTCCGATAAAGCCGTCGCGGCTCTGCTCGGTGTGACTGCCTGTTTGAAAGCCGAAGGAGGAGGCTATCAGCCCGGCGACGGGCATTATGCGCTCCTGACGCCAGTGGCGGTCGGTGACGTAATAGTCGTCTATGGAAAGATAGCTTTCAAGCTCGATTATATCCCAGCCTCCGAGGCCCTTTTGAATCTCCGCCGTTATGGCGCCGTGGTCAAGCCAGCTGTCGGTGAACTCCCTGACATAATAGCTCTTGTCGGGTATGACGGCCAGCTTGACGGCCCCTGCTCCCGACAGATAATCGTCCCTGAGGGAGGAAAGCTTTTGGCAGAAACGCGCCGCCGAGTCTGTGTTCAGGGCTTTTGGCGCCTCGACATATATGCCGTTTATCTTCATCATGCCCTTGTCGTCGGGAGTGACCTTTGACGGGGACAGGGGCTTTTCGGAGGGTTTGTCTCCGGGTTCTTCGGGCGTTTCCGAAGGAGGCTCGGCCTTTTCCTCGGTCGGCTCTTCGTTTTCTCCCTCACCGTTTTCCTTATCGCCGCCGCTCGCGGTGGGCGGCTCATATGTCAGCTTGGCCGACAAGGCGCAGGTCAAGGCGTGTGCGGTTTCGTCTTTTTCGGAGGAGGGTGGAAAATCTCCTCCGATAAGGATAGCTCCGAAAATAAGGGCGGCCAAAGCCACCCCTATTATTATATGCTTTTTCTTCATGGTTACTTGTTAAGGCTCATGAAGCTCTCGACCAGAGCGTCGGGGCAGTTGTTGTCCATGACGAGGAGGATGAGGTTGCCGCGGTTGACGACCCTGATGTTCTCCTCCTCAACGCCGACGCATATCCATTTGCGCGGATCGACATTTTCACGGATGGCCGACTTGGCGGCTTCAATGTCGGTTCCCTCCTTGACGCGGACCAGACAGACCGAATGGGCCTGAGCCAGCATCATCGGCTCACACGCCATCGCGTCGGTAAAGGGAATGTTGTCGGCGCCGATGTAATAGGGAGCCGTCTCGGCGTCAAGGGACTGGTGATATACTCTCATATGGCTGAAATCGGCTTCGGCGCCGGCGTAAATGGCCGTGGCGATGGCGTCGAGAGAGTCTTTTTCTATGCTGATGTCATTGACGGCTATCTTTTTGGAAAGAGTGTAACCGGCTTTTGTGAAAACGCCGTTGTTTATCAGCTTTTCGGCCAGCGTTATTTCAAAGTTTTCTTTCGGGAGTTTGCAGTCAAGGGCGGTGTAATATATCTGGGCCGCCTCGCCTCTGGTGAAAACTTCGGGTATTGTGGTTATCTCTTCGGGGATAAGGCCGATATCGGCGCAGAGATAGTCCCAGGCCTCCCAGACCGTCCTCTCCTCGTCATCGGTGTAACCGATAGCCCTGAGGGTAAGGGTGGCCACCTCACGGGCGCCGGCCGCCGATTCAGGGTCGAAATGACTGCTGTCAACACCCTTAGTCATGCCCTTTTGATAGGCGTATCCGAGATATTTGTCGGCGTTCTGCCATGTGGGGGCGTCCTCAAAGGGATGGCTCCAGTCTCTTGAAAGGGCGTCGTTTTCAACGCCCGTAAGGCGGATGAGCATGATTATGGCTTCCATACGCGTGGGGGCGCGGTCAAGCTCAAGCCCCTTGTCGGTGCCCTTGAAAAGGCCGAGAGATTTGAGAGCGTGGGCCGCCGAAAGAGCCGCGCCGTTCTCGGCGGCAGCGGCCGTAAAGACAAGAGACGACAGCGCCAGACAGAGGGCAAGCGTCAGTGATAAAAATCTTTTCATATTTCTTTTCCTTCCTTATTTAAAGCAGCTGTCTTGCTGCCTCTTGGTTGATGTTTTCCAGTTCTCTCAGACGGGAGGCCGAGCCGAGCAGGGCTTCGCGGTTTTCCATGGCACGGTCTATCATTTCGATGAGAGCGTCGGTTTTAAGCTCGTCAAGCTCGATGCACAGGGGATTTTCGGCGTATTGCATGAAACCTCTGACCTTTACGTCATATGACACGCCGATAAAGGGCGAGCCGGCCGCCGCCGAAAAGACAAGGGCGTGGAGCCTCATGGCGACTATAAGCTCCATGCGCCTCAGTATGCCTATCATCAGCTCCACATCCTCCACGGCGTCCATCAGGATGTGTGGGGTCTCCAGATTGAGGGCCGCCTCGGCGCAGGGGAGCTTGTCGTTTGGATTTTCAAAGGGGATGAAGACGGCCGTCAGGCCGTATCTTTTATAGGCATATTCGGCCGCATCGGTAAAGGGTGTATAGTCGTTCATGCCCTTCCAGCTTCGGGGGGCGAAGCAGATATATCGGCCGTCGGGGTCGATGCCCCTCCTCGCCAGCTCGGCGGCCGCCATTTCGTCGGAGGCCGGGGTCAGACAAAGGGTGGGGTCGGCCGACATACGTACGTCGGGGTGGCTCACCTTCATTGCCTCCAGCTCGCCGCGGCTTTCGGGGTCTCTCAGTGTTATGATATCGACGTTTCTGTTCAGCACCGAGCCGGCAATCCTTTTGTTGCGTTTCTTGCCCACATGGCCTATACCGCAGCCGTACATCAGCACCTTGCAGCCGCAGTGCTTGGCGGCCCATATGGTGAAGAGATAAAAATAAAGGGAGCGGCTGGAGGTGACGTCCTGTATCAGGTTGCCGCCGCCGTTTATGAACAGGCGGCAGTGCCTCATTTCCCTCAGAAAGGCCGGCAGGTTAAAGGTGTAGACCGCGTTGACGCGGTGCAAAAGACGGGTGTTTTTCGGCTGACGCGTCATAACGCATATGGGGAGCAGGGGGTCGATGGCGCGCATGGTGTCGAGAATGGCCTTCAAAATGGCCTCGTCTCCGGCGTTGCCGCGCCCGTAGGCGCCGCAGATAAGAACCCCGTCGCGGCCCTTCTTTCTCTTTTCCAGCTTTAGAATATTTTCATATATCTGCTGCTGGGTGGCGGCCATGCTGTCGAGGGAATACATGGCCGAGGCCTTTTCGTAAAGCCTGTCGGCAAACAGCTTCCTTTTATCGCTGTCCTTCGCCAAATCGACGATATAGGAGGCGAAGGTCTCATAATCGCCGGGAGGGAAGATATATCCGCTTTTGCCGCTTTCGATAAGGTCTCTCATGCCGCCCACGTCGGAGGTGATGACGGCGCAGCCCTCTCTTATTCCCTCCAGAATGGAATATGGGAAGGATTCCGATATGGAGGAAAGAACGTCTATGTCGCAGGCGGCAAAGAGCGTCGGAACATCCTTGAGCCAGCCTGTAAAGCCTATGTTCTTTTCCTGTCCAAGCTCCTTGGTAAGGGCCATGAGCTTGTCCATCTCCTCGCCGTCGCCGCCGATTATCAGCTTTAGGTTCGGTACTGTTTCGCGAGCCAGGGCAAAGGCGCGGATGAGGGTGGAGATATCCTTGACGGGATTGAGTCGGGCCGGTATGCCCAGCACCACGTCCCCCTCTTCATATTCCAGCCCGGCGCCGGCAAGATATTCCTTCATGTCGGGCTTTTCGGCCTTTTGGGAAAAATCGAGACCGTTGTAAATGGTCATCATCTTGACGGGGGAGAAGGAGCGTTCGGTCAGCATATGTCTGAAATTGTCGGACACGGTTACATAATAATCGAAAAACCTCAGGGCAAGGGCGTTTATCCTGCCGATGGTGTTGCGCTTCAAAAAGCTGTGCATATAGTCCAGCTTATAGTCGCTGTGCACCGTGGTGACTATGGTGGCTCCCGTAAAAAGCTTTATCAGAACTCCGGCCAGGTTGGCCTTGGCGCCGTGACAGTGGACGATATCCGGCTTTTGACGCCTTGCTTCCTTTATAAGCCTGACATAGTCCATCGGCACAATTTTCGAGAAAAAGGTATGTGTTTTAATGCCCATTTTTTCGGCGTCGTCGGGGAACTCGCCGCTTCGCAGGCTGACAAGGGTCAGGTCGTTGTTTTCTTTCAGACGGGAACAAAGGGCCAGTATATGGGTCTTGGCGCCGCCCTTGTCGCCTCCTCCGGCTATGTGCATGAGTTTCATATATATTGACCTCTTAAACGCATTTATATACAGTATGTATTATATATCATAGCCGCCTCGCGGTCAACAAATAATATCTTCCGCAACTTTACATTTGTGTGTCATTTGTTGTATAATAAAGGCAAAACTGAAAAGCCTCTGGCTTTTCAGAGGCTTGCATAGCAAGCCCTGTGCGTTTTGAAAAACATATCAGTGCCTTTATTTCACCGGAATGCTGCCTCGCTGTCACTTGTGACAGCGGTGCGAATGTTTCGCGCCTGTCAAAACAAAGTTTTGACAGCAGTATTATGGTATAATAATCATATTCAAATATAAAGGGGGCCGTGCCATCATGAAGCCGCTGAGATTTGCACATATCAGCGATACGCACCTTGCGAGCCTGTCCTCTCCTCCCGAGGGCGTTATGGCCAAGCTGGCAAGCCGCGGAGGAGACCAGCTTGCCTCCCTAAAGCTGGCTCTTGACGAGATAGCCGCCGAAAGGCCGGATTTTCTCATTATGACAGGCGACCTGTGCCACGAGGGCGACGAGGGGGATTATGCCGCGCTTCGCGCACTGCTGGACGAAAGGCTGCCGGGTCTGCCCGTTATGGCGGCTCTCGGAAATCATGATATCAGAGGGGCCTTTAAACGGGGCTTTCTCGGAGACGAAAGCGGCGGCGACAGCCCCTATTTTGACAGCGCCGAAATAGGCGACATAAGGGTAATATCGCTGGATACGGCCTTTGAAAAAAAGCTGACCGGCAGAATAGACGACAGCCAGATGGAAAAGCTTGAAAAGCTTATATCACAGCCTGCCGGGGGCGGCAATATCATTATATTCCACAATCCCGTTTGCGCCGAGCTGGCCCATTCAGGAATGGAGCTGACCCCCGATTTTGAACGCGTCCTTCGGGGCGGCAGGGTGCTTGGCCTTTTTAACGGCCATGTACACCGCGCCTGTTTCGGTCTGGCCGCCGGAGTGCCTCATTTTACGGCGCCCTCTCTGGCTTTTAATATCGAGGTCAGAGGGCCGGATTGCATATACCACGCAAGGGGAGGCTATTCCATGTGCGATATGAACGAGGACGGCGAGTTTTTCGTCGACGTCAGGACTGTGATGCCGAAGGGCGAGACTTTCCATATAAAAAAGCTTGGATAGAAAGAGAGTGAGGAATTGAAATACATAAACGAGTTTAAAAGGGCCTTCAAAATAGCCGCATTTATGGCCGGCGGCGTATTTATCGGCTATGGGTTGTTTCCGTGGTTCATGACTTCCGATAAGACCTTGGCAAACCAGCGTCTTCTTGGAGTATTGTGGGGTATAGGCGGCATCTTTGCCGCCGCCGTGGCCCTGCTTTTTGTCAATGAGATAATAAGGACAAAGAGGCTTGCCAAAAGAAAGACCAAAAAGGGTCAAAAGACAAAGAAATAAAAGAAGAGGGGATAAACCGCCGTGGTTTGTCCCCTTTTTTTGTTATTTGGCTTTTCGGCGGTATCTCAGGATAAATACCGCCAGCAGAAAGACCCATGAAATGGCCTCGGCATAGGCAATGACGGCGTTGCCCCAATATGGGGCGAATATATACGAGCATATTATCCTGACCCCCAGAGAGAATATGTCGGCCATTCCGGCAAACATGAGATCGGAGACGCCCTTGAGATATCCGTTAAAGGCCGACACAAGGCCGCAGACCACATAAAATGGGGCAATGTAGCGGAAAAAGCTTTTGCCGATTTCAACCGACCCTTCTGTCAGACCGAAGAGGGAAAGGACGCTTCCGCCCACCGCCAATATGAAAACAGTCAGGGAAAGGGCGATAAAGACCATCATAACACTTCCCGTCCTGAATATTCTTTTGGCCGATTCGCGGTCTCCGGCCCCCGTCTCCTGAGCTACCAGAGTGGAAATGGCCGTGCCGAAGTTGAAAATGGGCAGCAGCAGGACGGAATCGACTCTGTAGGCCGTGGTTATGGCGGCAACCGTCTGCTCGCCGAAGCTGTTCATCAGCCTTTGGAGCATAAGGGTGCCCACCGAGCCTACACTGCTTTGTATGGCCGGAGGCGCGCCGTATTTCGCCCCGCTTTTTACCGTGACGGCATAGCTTTCAAGCTTGAATGGCGAAAAACGCAGGTCGGGGTGCTTTGCCGCGGTATATATGACGGTATATAATGTCATGGCCGCCTGAGATATAACGGTTGCCAGAGCCGCCCCCGAAACGCCCATGCCGAAGCGCGCTACGAAAAGCCAGTCGAGCAGGGCGTTTGTAAGGGAAGATATCACAACGGCGGCAAAGGGGGCCTTGCTGTTGCCCATTCCTCTCAAAGCGGCCGAATAGACATTGTAAAGGGCCAGAAAGGGCACGCCGAAAAATATCACTCTCAGATAATTTCCGGCCTGTGTCACAAGGGAGGACGGGGTATCCAGCAGGCTCAGGATGGGAGAGATAAACGCAACACCGAGAGCCGAAATTGCGGCGAACACCGCCGTCATAAGGACAGAATAGACGGCCAGCAGACGGCCGTTTTTCTCCTGATTGCCGCCGCCGTACTGCTGGGCGAAAAGCACCGACAGCCCCGAGGTAAAGCCTATCAGCACGCCGACAAAAAGGTTGTACATTGACGAGGTGGCCCCGATGGCGGCCAACGCCCCCTCGCCAATCACATTGCCCACTATAAGGGCGTCAACCCAGTTGAAAAGCTGCTGTAAAAGACCGCTTAAAATAAGCGGAACTGAAAATACCGTCAGCCTTTTTAATATCGTCCCTGTATCGCTGTTGTTCACAAAAAATCCTCCCTAAATGTCTGTAAAAAGCCCGTCGGAAAAGATTTTCCGACGGGCGCGTCAGCTTTTATGATGTTTTAGACTGTCAATCAAAGTTTGGAAACGATGGCCTGTGTATCCATGGCGATGACAAGCTCTTCGTTGGTGGGGATGACAAAGACCTTGACCTTGGAGTTCTTGCCTGTGATATCGACCGTGCCGCGCTTGGAGTTCTTCTCGGCGTCTATTTCGATGCCGAGATACTCCAGACCGGAGGAGATGGAGGCGCGCATCTCGGCCGAGTTTTCACCCAAACCGGCCGTAAAGACGATGGCGTCGACGCCGCCCATGGCGGCCACATAGGAGCCGATATATTTCTTGACGCTGTAGGAGAAGATATCCAGAGCCAGCTGGGCGCGCTCGTTGCCCTTCGCGGCGGCGTCGTCAAGGTCGCGGAAATCGGAGGAGACGCCCGAAATGCCCAGAACGCCCGACTTTTTGTTGAGCATTGTCAATGTCTCGGAGGCAGTCAGCTTCTCGTTGTTGGCGATGAACTCGACGATGGCCGGGTCCATGCTGCCCGAGCGTGTGCCCATGGGTACGCCCTCAAGAGGGGTCAGGCCCATGGAGGTGTCGAAGCACTTGCCGTCCTTGACGGCGGCCAGAGAGGAGCCATTGCCCAGATGGCAGGTGATGACCTTTGTGCCCTCGGCCTTGCCGCCAAGCAGCTCGATGGCCTTGGCCGAGACATAGCGGTGAGATGTGCCGTGGAAGCCGTAGCGGCGCACGCCGTATTTTTCATAGAACTCATAGGGAATGGCGTAGACATAGGAGCTCTTGGGCATCGTCTGGTGGAAGGCCGTGTCGAAAACGGCGACCTGAGGCACCTTGGGCATGACCTCGGCGCAGGCGTGAATACCCATCAGGTTGGCAGGGTTGTGCAGGGGGCCGAGAGGTATGCACTCTTCGATGGCGGCGATGACCTTCTCGTCGATGAGAACCGACTCGGAGAACTTCTGACCGCCGTGGAGTACGCGGTGACCGACGGCGTCAATCTCGTCCATGCTCTTCAGCACGCCGTTATTTTCGTCGACCAGAGCCTTCAGCACGGCCTGAATGGCCTCGTTGTGTGTGGGCATGGGTACGTCGGCGGCGTCGATGGTCTGCTTGCCCTCCACCTGGGGCTTGTAGGTGAACTTGCCGTCGATGCCGATTCTCTCGCAGAGGCCCTTGGCGCGAATTTCCTGAGTCTCCATATCAAAGAGCTGATACTTGAGAGAGGAACTGCCGGCGTTGATAACCAGAATATTCATTTCTTTACACTCCTCGGATATTTTGTTGATAAATTTTGTCCTCTGTTATATAATTTGTCATAACAAGATTATCTTACAACAGTTTTTACACTTTGACAACACTATTTTTGGAGAAATCATGAAAATTTGCGGTATTGTAGCCGAATACAACCCCTTTCACAACGGTCATAAGCATCAGATAGAGGCCGTCAGGCGGAAGCTGGGAGACGATGTGTGCGTCGTCGCCTGTATGTCGGGCGATTATGTCCAGAGGGGCGAGGCCGCCCTGATGAACAAAAGTCTCCGCGCCGAGGCCGCCGTCAGAGGGGGAGCCGACCTTGTGCTGTCCCTGCCGCTCAGATACAGCCTTTCTTCGGCTCAGGGCTTTGCCGACGGGGCCATAAAAATTCTCGGAATGGTCGGAGCGGATTATCTGGCCTTCGGCGCCGAGGACGACGATATGGATGTCTTATCCGCCATCGCCGTGCTTATTGCCGAAAGAGACGTTGTGGCCGGCACCATAAAGAATATGGAGGGCGGCCTTTCCTTTGCCTTGGCCAGAGAAAGGGAGCTTTACAACAGAATAAAGGAAAAAGCTTCTATTATTTCCAAGCCCAACAACCTGCTGGCCGTCGAATATTTGAGGTCTGTAAAAGAGCAGGGGTTCGATATGGAGCCGATAGCCGTCAAAAGGGTGGGGGCGGCCCATGACGGAGGAGCGGAGGGAGATATCGCCTCGGCTTCTCACATAAGGGAGCTTATAAGAGGAGGAAAGCTGTCGGAGGCCGCGCGCTATATGCCGCCCGAAAGCTTTAAGGTTTTAAAGGAGGCCCACGGAAAGGGACTTGTGCTGGACGAGCTGAGCCGCCTCGACTGCGCCGTGACGGCCGTTTTGTCAAGGCTGACGGCCGATGATATGTCCCGTCTGCCAGACGCCTCCGAGGGGCTGGAAAACCGTTTGTTTGACGCCGCTCAAAGGGGCAGGAGCTTTGATGAGATAGCCATGGCGGCCAAAACCAAGCGCTATGCCCTGTCCCGTATACGCCGTATGCTTTTCTGCGCCTTTCTGGGCATAGAGAAAAAGCCCGGCCTGCCGAACTATACAAGGGTGCTTGCCTTTAACGAAAGGGGCAGACAGGCGCTGTCCTCACTGCCTGAATATGAGGATTTCGCCTTTGTCACAAAACCGGCCGCCGTAAAGCATATGCCACAGATACTGCCCGAGTTTGAGCCGGAAGCGGCCGCCGCGGCCGCCTACGACAGGGCCTTGCCCTCCTATCTTACCCTCGATATGTCAAGAGAGTGGAGGCAGGGGCCGATATATATAAAAAATATTCAAAAAACTTGACAAATCAGGGCAAATAATGCTATACTGTCAAAGCCGCATTGAATGGGTGCGTTTGTAACGCGCAAGTGCCGCAGGGCCACCCCCAGAGCGAGCCCATAATGAAGGAGAGGTGCAGTAGATGTACGCGGTAATTTTGACAGGCGGAAAGCAGTATAAGGTTTCCGAGGGCGACACCATCTATGTCGAGAAGCTCGACGCCGAGGATGGTTCCGAAGTCAGCTTCGAGACCCTGATGACAGGCTCCGAGGGCAATGTTTCCCTCGGCGGCGGCAAGGTCACGGGCAAGGTCGTCAAGACAGGCAAGAAAAAGAAGATTACGGTCTTCAAGTATAAAGCCAAGAAGAATTACAGAAGGCGTCAGGGCCACAGGCAGCCCTACACCAAGGTCGAGATCGTCAAGATCGAGGCTTAATTGATTTTTGATACTTTTCTTTAAACATCACATACGGAGGTGTAAATAATGGCTCATAAAAAAGGCGGCGGTTCGACTAAAAACGGTCGTGACTCAAAGGCCAAGCGCCTCGGCGCCAAGCGCGGCGACGGTCAGTTTGTTCTGGCCGGCAACATCCTTGTTCGCCAGCGCGGCACAAAGATCCATCCCGGCACCAATGTCGGCAGGGGCAGCGACGATACGCTGTTTGCTCTGGTAGACGGAAGCGTGCGCTTCGAGAGGCTTGGAAGAGACCGCAAGCAGGTTTCGGTCTATCCCAGATAAAAGAGATAACTTTTGAAGGAACGGGCGAATATCGTCCGTTCCTTTTTTCAAAACTATCAATAGGTTTTAAAATAGGAGGGCTTCAAATGGCAACTGCTTTTGTCGACCTTGTGAGGATAAGAATAAAATCGGGCAGGGGAGGGGACGGCCGCGTCTCCTTTCACCGTGAGAAATATATAGCCGCCGGCGGTCCCGACGGCGGCGACGGCGGCAAGGGGGGCGACGTTGTTTTTGTCGTCGACGACAATATGTCCACCCTTATGGATTTCAGGATGAAGCGCAAATATATCGCACCCGACGGCGAGCCGGGCGGCACGAAAAAATCCTTTGGCAAATCGGGACAGGATATCATTATCAAAGTGCCTCGCGGCACTCTTATAAAAGACGCCGAAAGCGGCCTTTTGATTCATGATATGTCGGGCGACGAGCCTTTCGTCGCCGCCAGAGGCGGCAAGGGAGGCTGGGGCAACACCCACTTTGCCACTCCCACCAGGCAGGCTCCCCGTTTCGCCAAGCCGGGACTGGAGGGTCAGGAGATGTATCTGACGCTGGAGCTCAAGCTGATAGCCGACGTGGGCCTTGTCGGCTTCCCCAATGTGGGCAAATCCACCCTTCTTTCGGTCTGCTCGGCGGCCAGACCAAAGATAGCCAATTATCATTTCACCACCCTCAGCCCCAATCTGGGCGTCGTCTATGTTGACGAGGGTGCTTCCTTTGTCATGGCCGATATTCCCGGCATTATAGAGGGCGCTGCCGAGGGAGCCGGTCTCGGCCACGATTTTTTAAGGCATATCAACCGCTGCCGCCTGCTTGTCCACATTATAGACGTATCGGGCAGCGAGGGCCGCGACCCTGTCGAGGATTTCGAGGCCATCAACGCCGAGCTTTCGGGTTACAGCGTGGACTTGGCCGACAGGCCTCAGATAGTCGTCGCCAACAAGGTTGATATCCTCGAGGAGGGAAGCGACAATCTCGAGCGCCTCAGGGAGCGCGCCGAGGAGGAGGGCTGTCTTTTCACAAGTATTTCGGCCGCCTCGACTCAGGGAGTTAAGGAGCTTATACACCTTGTTTACAACGAGCTTCAGAAGCTGCCTCCTGTGGCCGTATATGAGACAGAGTATTTTCCCGAGGAGCCGGAGCTTGCGGACGAGAGGGATATACAGCTTGAGGTCATAGACGGCGTATATACGGTGACGGGCGCGTGGATAGACAAAATTGTCGCCTCGGTCAATTTCGACGAATATGAATCCCGTATGTATTTTGAGCGCGTGCTTCGCAAGGCCGGAGTTTTCGATATGCTGGAGGAGGCCGGAGTGAGGGAAAAAGACCCTGTCAATGTCGGCGGAGTCGAGTTTGAATACGTATATTGACAGATTTTATAAAAGTCCGAGATTTTTCTCGGGCTTTTTTGTTGCTTTTTTTGTCATATTGTTATAGAATATTAATATGTTTTCTCGAAACGGGGGTGAGGGCGTATTCAGGTGCTGAAAATATGGGACGAAAAGGATTACGACCCGAGGTGGCGCAGGTTTATCCGCAAGGCCGCCAGAGCCGTGATAATGTCGGACAGCGGCAAGATAGCCCTTGTCAAAAGCCGCAAAGAGGGCTTTTATAAGTTCCCCGGCGGCGGCATAAAGCGCGGCGAGAGCCATACGGACGCCCTTATCCGCGAGACGCGCGAGGAGGCCGGCCTTAAAATAATACCCAAAAGCATCAAAGAGCTTGGTATGTTCTGGGAGATTCGCAAAAGCGTTTACGACAGGGAGATATTCGACCAGCGTTCCTATTATTATCTGGCCAGGGCCGAGGCGAAAAGGCTTTCTCCACGTCTCGAGCCTTACGAGAAATCACTCGGCTTCAGGCTGGAATATGTCGACCTTAACGTCGCGTATGAAGCCAACTGCAACACAAAGGATTTTTTGAGCAACAATTTTCTCCGCCGCGAGACGTGGGTTCTCAAGGAGCTTATAGACAGAGGCCCTCTTTTGGAGGGATAATACAAAAAAAGGACGCCGCATACGGCGTCCTTTTTTAATATGACGCCATATGCGGCGGATTTATCTGGATTTAGGACACATCAGCATCTCGACTCTCGAAACACTGTCCCAATCTCCAACATAATAAAGAACGTCTCCGGCCATCATAATTTCATATGGGCCGGGGGAAAGAAGCATCTGTTCTCCGCGGCGGATAGCCAGAACCGTGGCAAGCGTATTGTGCCAGAAATTCAAATCGCGCAGCGTTTTGCCCAGATGGGGACAATCGTCCGACAGGCTTATGGCGTAAGGCGAAAAGAGCTTGGCCATGTTCATGCGGCTAACCTTTTCCTTAATGCTCTGCAAAATTCCGTCCATGCGCCGCGCGCTTTCATTTTGAAGCCTCAGCTCTTCCTGCAGCTGGTTTTGAAGCTCGGACACCGTTGTGACGTCTTTGAACTGGGCCACATATTCCGACGCTTTTTCGCAAGAATATATTGTCACTCCACTGCCTTTGACCGTCTTAACTATTTCGAGATTGCTCAGAACGGCCAGAGCCCGCCGCGCCGTTTCATACGAGACGCCGTACTGGCAGGATATGGAGGATTTGACATAAAGCTTTTCGCCGGGTTTATATTTTCCCAAGGCTATCTTTACGGCGATATCATAGGCTATTTCCTGATATTTTGAGGCGCCTTGAGGCAGGCTTTTTTCCCACTGCTGTATTTCAGCGTCGGTTTTCTTATCCGATGTATCCATGCTCGCTCAGAAACTCCTTTGCGACAGTCTCGACGTTTTTCTGTTCTATGTCTACCTGATAGTTTAAACCCTGAACGGTATCGTCGTCAAGAGCGCCGGCAAGAGAGTTGAATATTTCCTTTAATTCGGGGTATGTCTCAAGGATATCGCTCCTGCATGTCATAACCCCCTCATAGGGAGGGAAAAGGCCCTTGTCGTCCTCCAGGCAGACAAGCTCGTATTTTTTCAACAGGGCGTCGGTGGAATAGACCTCCACCACGTCAAGGTCGCCGCTGTCAACGGCCTCATATAGCAGTGAACTGTCCATTTTCAGCGCGTCCTTGAAGTTTAACCCGTATGTTTTTACAAGCCCGTCATAGCCGTCGTATACACGGGTGTAGAAAATGTGGTCGGCGCCAAAGGTCAGCCTGTCGGAAACGGCCGCCAGGTCGGATATGGAATACGCGCCAAGCTCCTGCTGGCGTGAGGCTTTGACGGCGAGAGTATAGGTGTTGTTCTGTCCCTGAGGCTCAAAGACTGTGATGCCGAATTGCTCCTGCATTTCCGTTTCACATATCTGTTGTATTTTTTCGCTTGTCACGCTGTCATCAAGCTCGTGACCGAGCACTTCGTTGTATAGTGTGCCGGTATACATCGGGCAGGCGTCGATTTCACCCTCCTTAAGGGCCGACATACATACCGAAGTTCCGCCCAGGTTCAGTTTTCTGACTACCTTGATGTCGGTTTTTGCCTCGATAAGCTGCGCGTACATTTCTCCGATAAGTATGCTCTCGGTGTACTGCTTGGAACCTATGGTTATACTGTCCTCCGAGCCGCAGGCTGTAAAAAGGATACACGCCGCGAATACGGCCGCAGCCAAAACGGCGCAGACAGGTCTTTTGTGTGTGTTTTTCATGTTTTCTCCTTTTACTTATAATAGGTAAGCTTTTTTTCTATTCTTTCTATGAAATATTCCAGCATCAGCGCCAGCATCGAAATCGGAACGGCCCCGGAGAGCATCATGGCCGTATTGCGCGTTTGTATTCCGCGCCATACCAGCATCCCAAGTCCGCCGGCGCCGATAAATACGCCTGTCGTCGCTATGCTCAAAGCCGAAACTACGGCCAGCCTTATGCCGGCGAGTATCATAGGAGCGGCGATGGGGATGCGAACCTTTGTAAATACCTGTAATTGGGTCATGCCTATTCCCTTGGCCGCACGGAGAGTTCCCCGGTCGACGGAATTGAGCCCGACATATGCGTTGCGGATTATGGGGAACAGAGAAAAAAGGGCGATGGACACTACGACCGTCCGGTTGTTGAGACCGAGCAGCAGCATGACGAAAATCAGCATGGCGAGGGTGGGTACGGTCTGCACAAGGTCAATGACGGCAAAGACGCTGTGGCTGAGCTTGGGCTTTTGGATCAGCAGGACAGCCATGGGCAGGCCGATGACACATCCCAGCAAAACCCCGAAAAAGGTGATTTGAAGATGGGTGAGCACGGCTGAAAATACAGAAGGCCAGTTCACTGCGCCACCTCCCTTGATATATGTTTCTGCGTCAGGCGAATGACGCGGTTTAGGAGCCAGCTTACAAGAAAGGCCAGAAGGGTGGCCGGCAGCGCGCCCCATATAACAAGCCGGAAGTTATAGCTCTGCAGCCCCATCCATATGACGTCGCCAAGACCGCCTCCGCCGATGAAGGCCGCCAGGGTGGCCCACGATATGACATATATGGCGCTCAGCCTGATTCCCGTCACAATGGCCGGCATGGCAAGGGGGAGCTGGACTACGCGCAGAATCTGCAGCCGGTTCATACCCATGCCTCTGGCCGCCTTGAGATATTTCGGGTCTATATCAAGTATGCCCGTATATGTACCGCGGACGATGGGCAGCAGGGAATAGAGAAACAGCACGGCGATGGCCGGGTAAACTCCCAGACCGAATATCATCATGGCCACGCCGAGCAAAACTATGCTCGGTATTGTATTGATTACTCCCAATACGGCAAGAACCGCTTTGGCCGTTTTTTTGCGGTATGTGAGGAAGATGCCGGCAGGGACGGCCGCGATAATCCCCAGAGCCAGAGATAGCGCGCATATCAGCAGGTGGCGCGAAAGGGAAGAAAGGATAAGCTCCTGATTTTTTACTGCGACGGCAAAAAAACTACTCATGAGCTTCACCCTGCCATACGACCTTGGCCAGAGACGTGACCATGCTTCGTCTCGTCACTATACCTACGACGCGGTCGCCGTCGACCACCGGCAGCTCGTCTATATTTTCCTGCATCATGATCTTGAAAGCCTCCGAGGCAGAGCCCTCGGGGTGGACCGTCGGAATCTGCTTGTTTGCCAGGCGTGATATCATCTCGTCTCCCGTGCAGGAAAATGATTGGATGTCTTTAATGGATATCTGGCCGTCAAAGCCGCCCTCCTTGTTGAGAACGAATACGGAGGGTACTCGCTGGCGGCGCATAAGGTCGACGGCTTCCACCACGCTGGTATCGTCGGGGGCGCACACGACCCTTGCGCTCATTACCTCGCGCACGGTATCCAGCTTTCCGACGGCCTGCCTTTGTTTTCCTATAAAGCTTTCGACAAACTCATTGGCCGGATGGGACAAAAGCTCCTTTGGGGTGGCCGCCTGCACGATATTGCCGTCCTTCATCAAAATTATGACGTCGGCTATTTTAAGGGCCTCGTCCATATCGTGGGTGACAAATATAACGGTTTTGTGCAGCTTTTTATTTAGGGTCATTATCTCGTCCTGAAGCGATTCTCTTGTTATCGGGTCAAGGGCGCCAAAAGGCTCGTCCATCAATACGATGGGCGGCTCTACGGCCAAAGCTCTCAAAAGTCCGATGCGTTGCTGCTGTCCGCCGCTGAGCTTTGCGGGGTAGACGTCAAGATATCTTTCTTCCATGCCCACAAGCTTGAGCAGCTCCTTTGACCTCGCGCTCCTTTTTTGTTCATCCCATCCAAGCAGTTTGGGAACTATTTCGATGTTCTGTTTTACCGTCATGTGTGGGAAAAGGCCTATTTCCTGTATTACATATCCGATACCGCGCCTCAGCTCTACCGGGTCGACGGTGCTGATATCACGGCCGTTAACGAATATTTTGCCCTCGGTGGGCGTTATAAGCCGGTTTATCAGCTGAAGGGTGGTCGTCTTGCCGCAGCCGGACGGGCCGATAAGCACGGCCAGCTGTCCGGGCTCGATGTGCAGGTCTATGCCCTTCAGCACGGCGTGCTCTCCATAGGACATATGGACATTTTCAAATCTTACCAATTATTTCACCTCATCTTAAAGTTACAACTTTATTATATGCTCAAGTTGCATCTTTGTCAAGCCTCGGCTTTTCCTCAAAAACAGTCCAAAGTCGGCTCGAATTGGGTCTTTCAAGGCCGAAAAATGCGGCGTTTGACGGAAAATGAGTGAAATGGAGGGAAAAAAGGCGCAAAAAAACCGCGGATATACCGCGGAAAGCCACTATGCTTTTTTATGCCTGCTTTTTGCCCTTGCCGTAATGGAAAATAGCCCCGTAAAGGACAAGGTAGAAAAAGCTGTAGGAAACGGAGATAAAGGTCAGAAAGCTCTCCATAGGCGCCCCTGTCGCGCGGCAGTATACAAAAGCGGCTACCGAGCAGGCAAGAAAAGCGCATTGAATGACAAGCTCTATCGACTGTTTTTTGGCTATGACAAGAGCCTGCGTCAGCGGCTGTACGACCAGCCTTATGCCGTAAAGGGGGGCCAGATATATGGCGTATACGCCCGACATACGCCAGCTCGCGCCGAAGAATACCGAGAAAAGCCACGGCGACAGCAGGCAGAGCAAAATAACCATGGGTATGGCTATGGCCACCAGAACCCCCGTCGAGATGAGTAGCGAGCGGCGATAGCCTCCCGTCTCGTTATATTCGGTGGTGGCGTTCTGGAAGAAAAGAACTCTGGCCACGTTGTTCCCTATAAGGGTCAGAGGGACGTTGAGCATACGGTAGGACAGGCTGTAAAGGCCGAAGGTGCCGAAGCCGTAAAGCATTTCGATAAAGAAATTGAGGAGCTGGAAATAGGCCGTGCTGACAAAGAATGCCGGAGCCGTAAAGAAGGCCTGACGGCGGTGCTTGACAGCCGCCTCCTTCATGCCCTGACGGGTGATGCACCTGGCCTTGTCGCGGCTGTACCACAGATATCTCGTGTGAAAATATGTCCCCAGCGCCGTTCCGGCAAAATTGGCCGTATTGAGGCCGCCGGTGCTCATACCCAGCAGGCCGAGGCCTATCTGGGAGGAATATTTTAAGGCCGACGATGTGACATAGGCCTTGGATATCAGGTCGTAGTTTTTAAAGCGCGTGTTGAAAGAAAAGAGGGCGTCGTTCATGCCCGTCAGAAAGAGTATCGGTATGGTGAGAAGGGCAAATATTCCGGCCGAGCGAACTATCTCCGGCTTTAAGTAAAGGTAAACGCAGTACCCGGCTCCCGTCACAGCCGTTATGGCAAGACAAATCCAAAAGCACAGACCCAATATGTTATAGGCCTCATCGTCGGTCTCGGCCACCACTATAGCCGGTTCATACTTGAGGCAGGCAACCGAGCCGAAGAGGGTGACGACGGTCACCATCAGCGTATATATGCCCATCTCCTCGTCGGTAAATATGCGAGAGAGGAAAGGGGAGGAGCCGACGACGATAAGCTGGGCTATCAGCGAGCCGGAAAACAGGGTCGTCACAGAGCGGACGGCTTTCAGCTCCATAAACTTTTTGAGTTTTTCTTTCAATTTCAGACCTCCGAATTACTGGAACATACATATAAAGTATACTCTCTATAAAATCGACGGTCAAGGGCGGAGATAACTCTCCGCCCCATTTTAATAAAAAATTTACCTTGCCTTGAAGGTGGCGCACTCGGTGTCGCCGCAGCAGTCGGCGTTGTGGCCGGAAATGCGGATAGAGTCGGCCGAGCAGCGCATATCCTTGTTATATACGCACTCGTGAGCGTGGCACTGTATCCTTGTCTCGGGCTTGGCGTCCATGGAGCCGACGGAGTTTGTAAAGGCGCCGCTCTTGGCCGAGAAGGAGCCGCAGCTCGTCTCGGAGCAGCAGCAGGCCGTCGAGCCGTCGACCTGAATGCCGTTGAGGGCGCAGAGGCCGCTGCAGTTGTTGACGCATGTGTCGGCGGAGCATTTGAGTTGAGTCATGATAAACCTCCTGATAAAATAAATGTTAGGGCTTTAAATATTGTTTGAATCAGGGGGCTTTTTATACTTTGTCAAATAAAGTTTTTTAAGGCGTTGAAAAAAGGCGCCGCGTCATATATAATGCTATTGTACCGAGGAGAACTCGGTCTGCGAAGAGAAAGGAAAGGAAAAGCTGCTTTTTTGCAGGGGGAGAGGTCATGATAGACAAAAAACAGATATCACGGGATATAACCCATCTGGCGATACCCGTCGTGCTGGAAAATATGCTCCAGATTTTGGCGAATGTCATAACGGCCGCCATGATAGGCCGCCTTATTTCCACCGACATATCGGCCCAGGGCATATCCCAGAGGGTAACCCAGATGTATTGGGCCCTTTTCAGGGGCATAGGGGTCGGCGTCACTGTGGCGGTAGCCGTCAGCTACGGCGCCGGGAAGTTGGGCAAATGCCGCAGGATTGCCGAACAGACATATCTTGCCATCATGCCTGTGGCCATCATATTCACGGCCGTCACCCTGCTTTTCCCGAGGCAGATATTGAGCGTTTTCACCACCGACCCCGTCATTCTGGGCAGGGGCGTGGAATACACAATGATAGCCGTCTGGGCCGTGCCCTTTACCGTGCTGACCTCGATAAACACGGCGGCCTTCAACGGCCAGGGCAACACAAGGACGCCCATGCTTATCGCTATTGTCCTCAACGTGGTCAACGTCGTTGTGGGATATTCCTTCATTTTCGGCAAACTCGGCTGTCCCGAGCTGGGCGTCATCGGCGCCGCCATAGCCTATGTCGTCTCTCAGGCCAGCGGCGCTCTGCTGGGTCTTTGGCTGCTTTACAAGCCATATGGCTTTTTCTCAAACTGCGTCCACGGAGAAAGCTTCTGGAAGCTGGACGTGGGCTGTGTCAAGGAGGTCGTCGCCACGGGACTTCCGGCCGCGGCCGAAAACCTCTTCTGGCAGTTCTCGGCTGTCGTTCTCAGCAAGGTCATCCTCAGCTACGGCAGTGACAGCTATGCCGCCTATCAGCTTGGCCTTCAGGCCGAAATGCTTTGCGAAATGCCCTCGGTCGGCTTCCTGACCACGGCCACTACGCTGGGGGCCAAAGCCATCGGAATGAGAGACCAGGAGCTTTTCAAGGCCTATTATAAACAGCTTCTCAAGATATCCTCGGTTCTGGCCGTGCTGTCCTTTGCCGCTCTGTTTTTGGCGCCGGGCTTCTTTATGGGCTTCCTCACAAACAATCCGGCCCTCCACGACATCGGCGTCAAATATGTTTTCATCATGAGCTTTGCCCAGCCCCCTCAGGTGCTGGCAAAGATATATACAGGCATGACCCGCGCCGCCGGATATAAGAAGATACCTATGCTGGTTTCATTTATCGGCATATGGTGCGTCAGGGTGCCCATGTCCCTCATCTGCGCCTGGGTCCTTCATCTGGACATCACATGGATATGGTGGGCCATCGCCTGTGACCAGATAACGCGCATACTCATCAGCATAGGCATATTCAAGAAAAAGGATATCGTCAACACCATCAGCCGCATTAAGGCGCAGGAGGCTCTCGCCAATGAAAATATTTGATAAAACAGACGGAATAAAGCTCTTGACGGCCGATTTAAAGTCGGTTTCCATGGCTCCCTACGGCTATCTTTCCCCCGATAACACTGCCTATGTGGCGGACTTTCACAAAAGTATGCCCTTTTATGAGCCGACGCCCCTTGTCAGCCTTTCGGCGCTTGCCAAAAAGCTCGGGGTAAAAGGAATATATGTAAAAGACGAGTCAAAGCGTTTCGCATCTTTCGGCCTCGGGGCCTTTAAGGGTATGGGCGGCATATTCGCCGTCGGTCAGGTCATATGCCGCCATATCGGTCTCGACCCCCAAAAGGCCGATTTTGAACTTTTGACCTCTCCCGAGGTCAGGGAAAAGACAAAGGATATGGTCTTTATCACCACCACCGACGGCAACCACGGAAGGGGCGTGGCATGGGCGGCTCATCAATACGGGTGCCGCTCATATGTATATATGCCCAAAGGATCGGCCCCCAGCCGCGTACAGGCTATTAAAAATGTCGGAGCCGAGGAATGTATCGTCACCGAGCTGAACTATGACGACACCGTCAAGCTGACCGAGAGGATAGCCCGTGAAAATGGCTATTTTCTCGTGCAGGATACGGCATGGGAGGGCTACGAGGAGGTGCCGCAGCTTATCGTTCAAGGCTACACCACCGTCGGTCAGGAGGCACTTGACGGCCTTGAAAGTGTCGGAGCGGCACCCACCCATGTGTTTTTACAGGCCGGAGTCGGGTCTTTCGCGGGCAGTATAATGGGCTATTATGCCCAAAAGCTTAAAAACCGCCCCGAGTTTATCGTTGTCGAGCCGAGCGAGGTGGCCTGTTTCTTCCACTCGGCCGAGGTTGACGACGGCGAGCCTCACGGGGTCTTGAGCGCCGAAAACACCATGATGGCCGGCCTCAACTGCGGCGTGCCGAGCATCGGCGTCTGGCCCGTTATAAGAGACCTTGCATCGGCCTATATAGCCTGCGATGACGACGTCACCGTCGAGGGCATGAACCTTTACGCTCACCCCACAGAGGGGGACGAGGCCATTGTCTCGGGCGAGTCGGCCGCCGTCGGTCTCGGCCTTGTCAACAGGATAATGGGCAGAGAAAGCCTGACGGAGGTCAGAAAAGCTCTCGGACTTGACGAAAACAGCGTCATTCTGCTTTTCAGCACCGAGGGCATGACCGACCCTGAGAATTACAGAAGAGTGGTAAAATAATGGATTTTGATTTTCGCGACCCCGAGGCTTTGAGGGCATATCTCTTTTCACAGGCCGACGAGAAATACCGTAAGTTCAACGAAAGCCTAATTCCCGGCGTCGGCGTTACAATAGGCGTCCGCACTCCCGTTATAAAGAAACTGGCAAAGGATATCGCCAAGGCCGATTTTGACGGTTATCTCGCCTCCTGCCGCTGCGATTATCAGGAGGAGAAGATAGTCAAGGGCCTTGTCATAGCTTATGCCAAGGCGCCCGTTGAGAGGCGTATTGAGCTGATAAAGGGCTTTGTGCCTCTTATCGACAACTGGGCCGTGTGCGATGTCTTTTGCGGCGCGCTGAAAGAGGCGCAAAAGGAACCGAAAAAATATTTTGACCTTATATCCTACTATCTCGAAGGCCAAAGGGAGTATGAGATTCGTTTTGCCGCCGTCATGCTTTTGGGCCATTTTATAAATGACGAATATATCGACAGAGTTCTGGACATTTATCAGGGCATATCCCATGACAGCTATTATGTCAAAATGGCCGTGGCGTGGGGCCTTTCGGTCTGCTATGTCAAGTTCCCCGAAAAGACATTGGAATTGATAAAGAGACAGCGCCTCGACCCCTTCACCCAGAACAAGGCCATTCAGAAATGCCGCGAGTCCTTCCGCGTCAGCAAAGAGGACAAGGAAATGCTGAATAAGTACAAAATAAAATAAAAAAGTGGGACGGTTTTACCGTCCCACTTTTTATTATGCAAGGGATGTTTTTAAAGCTTTGTTCCGCACTTTTCGCAGAAGTTGCTGTCGGGAGTGTTCTCGGCGCCGCAGTTGGGGCAGATGACCGAAACCTCCTCATCGGCCTCAAGGGTCGTCACCTCGCAGACTGTCTCGTCGCTCTCCTCCTCGCTTTCCTCCGCGGCAAGAGAAGCTCCGCACTGCTTGCAGAAGAGGGCGTCGTCGGCGTTCTCAGCGCCGCAGTTGGGGCAGAGGATGACGGCGGAACCGGAGGCCTTAAGCTCGGCCACCTGCTCTTTGAGGGCCTCGATTTCCTCCATATATTCTTTGATGGTGTTGCACAGCACGACGGCGTCGTCGTCCAGCGTCTCGCCCTTTTCAAACTTCTGCCAGTAGTGGTCGCCGAGGCGCTCCTTCAGCTCTTCGACAGAGGATTTTGAAGCGGCTATTTGGGCGTTCAGCTTGCCCAGCTCCAGCATATCGCTTGTCTTGTCGCCGACGTTTTTGGCTATTTCCACTGCCTTGTCGGAGACGGTCTTTGCCAGCTCAGTGATTTTGTCCAGATTGCTCTTATCAAATAATGCCATGATTTTTACCTCCAAACTAATTGTTTATCCATATTATAGCTTTCTTTGCGCCATATTACAATTAAATTATGGGGCAAAAAGTCTTAAAAAGTTATAAAAATTTCTTAAATCGCCTTATTTTACCGTTATTACTCGTACTGTTCCGCCCTCGCTTGCCGGGCGGTCGAGATAGAGGGAAAACTCGGTAAAGTTGGCCCTCGCCTCCCCGAGGGTGGGAATAAAGGTCTTGGAGGTCGAGCAGTAGACGACAACATCGTCGCTGACGGGGATATAACCGCTCTTGACCTTGAAGCCGCGGTAGGCGTCATAGTCGTTTCTGCCCACAGTGGCCGCCTTTGTCAGGGCAAAGGCCGGAGTTGTGAAGTTATAGGGCTTGGCGCTGTCGCCCACAAGGTCGGAGGAAATGGCGGCTGGCACATAGCCGGCAGTGGGATTCATGTCGGAGGCCAGAGCGGTGGAATATGTGTAGGTGCTGTCCTTGGTGCGGACATTGTAGGTATATTCGGTCTGGGTTATTGTGCCGTCGAGACCTTCCACATCATTCTTTTCCCTTTTGAGCTGTATCATGCCGTAGATATATCTCTCGCTTGTCACATCCTCAAGCACCATCATTGTTACGGCGCCGTTTGAGTCGGTCTCGGTGTGGAGTATTTTGGAGGAAGCCACCTTGGCCGCCGGTATCTCGCCGAGGGATATCTTGTGCAGGGAGGAGCCTCTTTTGGCGCACTCGTATACCGACACGGAGGGGGAGACCTTGGCGCTTCCGATTGTCATTTTGTCAAGGTCAAGCTCGCCGCGGACGGCCGACATGGAAAGCGCCGTCAGCTTCAGCTCGCCGTCGGTGTTCTGGGCCACCTCCACAAGCTGGCCGTCGTTTTTGTAGATGGAGTTGACCCTGCGGCCGTTGCCCATGGGCACGGTGGAGGTGCCGCCCAGGTCGGGCTTGCCGCTTATCGTCAGGCCGCAGAGCAGGTTAACCGTGCATTTTTCATCGCTGACCGAGGAGACAATGCCCACGGCCTTGGCCGTCACCTTGCCCGTCGGCATGACGGCGGCGAGATTGCCGTTATAGTCGAGCAGAACCGTCATGCGGCTTCCCAGCTTGATGCCCGTCTGGGAGAAGTATTTTCCGGCGTCCTCCGAGACGCTGAACTCTATGCCTCCGGCCGTCACACGGGAGGGGTTGGTATAGACGGGCGAGCCGCTCTGATAGAGCAGGGTCACGCGGTCGGAGGAGACATAATATGTGTCGGCCGAGGGGGAATAGGAGACGACGTCATAAGCCTTGACGTCGTTTCTCGATATCTCGGCCCCGTTTTTTATATATTTGGCTCCCGAGGGGAGGGAGGAGGAATCCTCGCCGAAGACAAAGGTCTCGCTTTGGGAAATGATGGCGCGGCTGCGCGTCGAGATAAACTCCAGCTGTCCGCCCTCACCGTAATAGAGGCTGATGTCCTCGCCCTCCTTGATGTCGAACCAGCAGGTGATATATTCGCCGATGGTGCCTCCGGCCATTGTCAGGGTGTCGCGCGGCACGGTTATCGAGCCGCCGCGAAATGTCAGCTCGGTAGAGGTGACGCCCGTAACCTTTTCCACGTCGGCCGAGCCTATATCGGCGATAAAGCCCTTTATCCTGCTCTGGGTGCGTCCCTCAAAGACGGGCATTCCCATGACGCCGCAGAGGGAGGGGGCTATCCTGCCCGAGGAGGCGTATGTCTTGGATGAGCCGTCAAAATAGACGGAGACCTGATTGGAGCTGAGCTTGGGATTTGTCTGGGAGGTGGAGAGAAGTATCGAATGGGCGCTGCCCGTCGAATGGGCGGTGGAGGCATAGACGGCCCCCTCCTTTGTCTCAGACAGCAGCATATTGCAAAGCAGTATGGCGGCCTGACCTCTCGTCAGCCTTTCGTCGGCGTTCACCCTTTTCATACCGCTGTCAAGGCCGATGTTCTGTGCCTTGTTGACATAGTCGGCCGGCCACATCATGCCCACATCGGCTGTGGTATAGCCCAGCATACGCAGCATGATGGTGGCCGCCTCGCCGTAGGTGATGTTGGAATCGGGGTTAAAATAGCCCTTCTCGTCGCCCTTTATTATCGAGTATTTTCGCACGGCGGCGTTGACATAGGGGGCATACCATGAGCCGGCGGCCACGTCGGGATAGATGGTATAGCCGCGGTAAAGGCTCTCCTCCTCAAAACCGGCGGCCAGCACGGCTATTTTGCAGAACTGGGCGCGGGTCAAAAGGTCGTTAGGATTATATCTGTCGACATTGTCCACTATGCCGAGTGAAGCCAGGCTTTCGGCGGCGGCCTTTTCGGAATAATCGGAAATATCCTCAAAGGCGTAGGCCGAGGGCACAAGGCTCAAAGCCATAATGAGAGCAAGCAGCAGTGAAACTGACTTTTTCATGTGAATATCCTCTCTTTTAATTGTTTCTCAAAGCGTCGACGGGCTGCATCTTGGAGGCCTTGTTGGCCGGATAAAATCCGAAGAAAACGCCAAGGGCCACCGAAAAGGCAAAGGCCAGAATAATGATGAAAACGGAGGGCAGGTATACCGCCTGGAAAAAGGCCGACGACAGCATGGCCGAGGTGACCGCCCCGAGGACTATGCCGATAACTCCGCCGCAGGCGCTGATGACCGAGGCCTCGATGAGGAACTGTGTGATGATATCCTTTCTCTTGGCGCCGATGGAAAGCCTTATGCCTATCTCGCGCGTCCTTTCGGCCACCGACACAAGCATGATGTTCATTATGCCTATGCCACCGACCAGCAGGGAAATGCCGGCTATTCCGGCGACGACAAGGGTGAACATATCAAGGGCCTCTTGCTCCTGTTCCTGCCACTGCTGGTTTGAATATACGCTGTGATAAGAGTTGTTCTGGGGCAGGTGCTGGGTCAGCCACGTGTTGAGAAGAAACATGGCCATGTCAAGGGATTCCTTATCCTTGCATTTGATGTTGAAATCACCGTTGTTTCCGTTGGACACCCCCAGCGAACGCTGGCAGGTGCGCGGAACGGCGATGATATTGTCGGTCGACCATTCGCTGTTGTTGTATTGGCTTTCATACACGCCGATGACGGTGTAATAAACTCCGCCAAGGCGTATCTGCTTGCCGATGGGGTTTTCAAGGCCGAAAAACTCCTTGGCCGGATAGCTGCCCAGGACGCAGACCTTGACCTTGTTTTTAATATCGGCATAGCCTATCGAACGTCCCGAGGCCAGATTGGTGCCCATGCAGATGTCAAAGGTGTCGCTGGCCATATAAACCCTTGAACGGGAAAGAGTCTTGGATTTATATTTTGCCGTTATGTTGCTTGAGTTTGTGCTTGTCACGCCGAGTATATATTTTTTCAGCGAGGCGCACTCGTCAAAAAAGTCGTCGGTTATGTCCTTTTCGCCTGAGCCGTAGGTGCCCCAATAGGCGTTTATGATGTTTGAGCCCATACGGGAATAGGCCTCCATGGTCTGCCTCTGCACGCCCTGAATGACCGATACCAGCGTTATGACCGACCAGACGCCGATGATGATGCCCAGCATGGTCAGGATAGAGCGCATCTTGTTGTGCAGTATGGATTTGAAGGCCATTTTGGTGGTGCGGAAAATTGTCATACGGCGTCTCCCTCCAAAACGGCCCGTCTTTCATCCTCGCTGACAGGCTCGTCGCTTATTATCTTTCCGTCCGATATTGTGATGATCCTCTTGGCCGCCTTGGCGAGGTGGAGGTCATGGGTTATCAGTATAACGGTGGAACCGTTGTCGTTCATGGATATCAGCTTTTTCATTATGTCGGCTCCGGCCTTTGAATCGAGGTTGCCGGTCGGCTCGTCGGCCATGATGATGGGGGGCTTGGCCGCCAGGGCGCGCGCGATGGCCACGCGCTGCTGCTGGCCTCCCGAAAGCTCGGTGGGGCGGTGGTCCATTCTCTTTTCAAGCCCCACCTCGGCCAGAGACTGCACGCACAGGTCGTGGCGCTCGCCCCTCGGCATACCGCGGTATATCAGGGGCAGCTCCACATTTTCATAGGCCGTCAGGCCGGGAATCAGGTTGAAACCCTGAAAAATAAAGCCTATCTGCCTGTTGCGTATGGAGGAAAGCTTTGATGGCGGTATCTCCGACACGGCCTCTCCGGCCAGATAATAGTCGCCGTAGGTGGGAATGTCGAGACAGCCCAAAATGTTCATCAGGGTCGATTTGCCCGAGCCCGAGTGGCCCAGTATCGTCGTACACTCGCCGTAATCTATCCGGAGCGATACGTCGTCGAGGGCGCGGACCTCGCTCTCCTTGCCCTCGTTGTATATCTTGCTCACCCTTCTTATATCAATCAGCATAAGAGTTCACCATTAGTACCAATAGCCCGAATCCTGGGTCATCTGGCCCTGATAGACGACGGTGCCCTCCTCGATGCCGGATACTATCTCGGTGTTCTCGGCGTCGCCGATGCCGACCTCGACTCTGACGGCGTAATAACCCTCGGGCACCACGCCCTCGCCCAAATCGACCGCCTCATAGCCGAAGTCCTGTCCGTTTTTGACATAGACGACAGGGCCTTCCTCGGTGTTGACTATGCACTGTGAGGGGACTATCAGACAGCTGTCCTTTGATACGGCCAGAATGGAATAGTTCACGCCCATGCCGGGCAGCAGTGAGCCGTCGTTTTCAAGGGAGATAGTGGCCGGGAAATAGGCATAGGCCGAGCCGCCGTCTCCTGTGGAGGTCTTGGCCTCGAAGCTGACATAGGTGATGGTGCCCATGGCCATACCGGAGCCGTCGGTCTTATCATAGCTTATCTCGACCGACATTCCCACCTTGATGTTGGAGATATCGGCCTCGTCGATATCGGCGTTTATGACAAGGGAAGAGGTGTCGGAGACGGTCAAAACGGCCGTCTCGGAGGCCGTCAGCTTGTCGCCCGGCTTTATCATGACGGCGGACACCTGACCGTCGATGGTGGAATAGAAAGAGCTTGTGGAGCATATCTGCTCAAGCTCGGCTATCTTTTCCTGAGATTTCTTTATGTCGTTCTGGATAAAATCGTCGCTCTTTTGGCGGGCGTAGGTCTCCACCGTATAACGGGCGTCGTCAAGTGCGTCGGCGGCCGCCGACGGGTCGACCGACAGCATGGCGTCACCCTTGGAGAAGGAGCTGTACTGGCGGAAGTTGACGGCGGTCACGTCGGCTGTCACGCCCTTAAAGACAATATCCTCGTCCTGCCAGTATTCAAGCTTGCCGCCCTGGCTGGGCATTATATTGCCCGACGGGGCTGCGATATAGCCCGTGGCCTCCGAGCCTTCGGCAAGGCCGCCCTGATTGTTTATTTTGACCTCGACTCCAAAGCAGGGGGTGTTGTCTATCGGCTTGTTCATATCGTATTTGGCCGTGACGGTTCCCGTTACCTGACTCATGGAATCAGGGACCGAGATATATGCGGTCTGGCCGACAGCGATGTCGTTGAAATATGTGCGGTTAAAGAAGAGCTGGAGCTTCATGGCCGAATCGTCCACAATACGGCCCAGAACCGCGCCGGTCGAAAGGGGGTCGCCCACCTTGGGCAGGTTTTCGGCCGCCTCTATGACCGTGCCGTTAAAGGGAGCGCGCAATGTGCTGCCCTCATAGGCCTCTCCGGCGTCCTCCAAAGTCTCAAGAGCCTTGGCGTAGTTTTTGTCAAGGTCTCTGAGCTGCTTTTCAAGGTTGGCGAGGTTTGTCTTTTCCTCAAGCAGCTCGGCCTTCATCTCGGTAGGGTCAATGGAGAAAAGCAGGTCGCCCACCTTGACTATATCTCCGGCCTCCACGGCCACGTCGGTGACCTCTCCCTTGATGTCCTTGCCGTATTCGGCCTTGGAGACGGGGGAGATGGAGCCCCAGCCTGTCACATATGTAGAAAGGGAGCCCGTGTATGCCGTCGCCTCCAATATCTCGCCGCTTTCGCCGGAAACATTGCCCCTTATAAAGCTGACGACGCCTATAAGTATAGCCGACACAAGGGCCACAGGAATTCCTATTCGCACGGCTTTCGGCAGCCTTTTCTTCTCGCCCTTTTTCTCAAACCTGTTGCGCTTGGGCGCCTGTTCTCCGCCTTCCGGGGGAGAGACGGGAGGGGTGGGATTCTTGGTTGCGTTTTCAGACATTGTTTTACCTCCTTGCACGGCCTTTTTTCGGGCCGGTATATACTGTTTTTTAGACGGGCATGAATGACAAAAGTTCCGTTTGTGCAATAAAAAATTATGGTATATAATATATGTGAGTTTAAACCCAAAAGGAGTGGGGATTACGGACGAGAGATATATCCGCGAGGAAATGCTTTTAGGGGAAAATGCCATGGGAAAACTGCGTCAAAGCCATGTGCTGGTATGCGGCATAGGGGGCGTCGGCTCCTATATAGCCGAGGCTCTGGCCAGGGCGGGGATAGGACATATAGACCTGCTGGATTTCGACGTCGTTTCAAAAAGCAATATAAACCGCCAGCTCATAGCTCTTGAAAGCACCATAGGCAAAAAGAAGGCACGGGTCATGGCCGAAAGAATAGCCGACATCGACCCGTCGACCGAGGTGAATGTACTCGATGTTTTCATGGATGAAAGCAACATACCCTCCCTGCTGGACAGAGGCTATGATTATATCGCCGACGCCATCGACAGCGTGCCCTCAAAGCTGGCCCTCATAAAAACGGCCCACGAGAGGAACATAAACATTATATCCTCAATGGGCACGGGAAACAAGCTTGATCCGTCAAAGTTTAAAATAACGGATATTTCCAAAACCTCCGTCTGTCCCTTGGCGAAAAAGGTCAGGCTGGAGCTTCGCAGGGTCGGCATAGTCCACCATAAGGTGCTTTTCAGCGATGAGGAGCCGATTAAGCCCTCTCAGACGGCGGACGGCAGACACCTGCCGGGTTCTGTCAGCTTTGTGCCGTCGGCGGCCGGGCTGATGATAGCCGGAGAGATCGTCAGAGACCTGATAAAATAGAACATACAAACAGAGCCGGCCTTTGGCCGGCTCTGTTTTATTTCGTCAGCGTATTTCCAACGGCGTCGGATATGGCCTTGGCATAGGCGTCGAGATTCTTGTCAAGAAGCTCGTTGTCCGCATCGCTGGTAATAAAGCCCATTTCAATCAGGCAGGACGGCATATCGGTATGTTTGTTGACATAATAATCGCTTGTGGGGCTTGACGCCGTGCCGTATTTGACCCCTCTGTCCTTTGAAACGCCGACAGATTTGAGACCGTCGAGTATGTCGCCGGCCAGACGGCTGTCAATTTTCGGCTTTGTGCTTTCGACCCATATCTCGACGCCAAATGCGTTTCCCTCGCTGCTGTTGCGGTGAATTGAAACAAAAAGGTCGGATTTGCAGTCATTAGCTGTGTCGCACCTGTCTTCAAGGGAGGGATATTCGTCTCCGCCCCTTGTCAGAACAACGTCCACATCAGGGAAATCGTTTTTTAAATGCTCCTCTACCGCCAGCGCAAGCCTTAGGCAGTCGTCCTTTTCTAGCCTGACGCCGCCTTGGTCGGTGGCCCCGGGGTCGTCTCCGCCGTGTCCCGCGTCGAGACATACCCTCAGCACGCCGTCCGACATGAAATCGATATCATCATTTGGCAGAAAAAGGTATATAATGACCACTGTGACTATGACCGCGGCGATGAATATGGGTTTGCTGTTCCTTGCTTTTTTGTCTGCCATTTTTATTACCATCCTTGTTATTATGCCATTTATAATAACAGAAAAAGACGTAGAAAAAGGATAATTTCCTTTAAGATTTTATTAATTGCGTATCGTCATATCGCCCTTGCGGACCCATCCCACCTTTCTCATGCCCTTGTCTATGGGCAGGCATATCAGCACGGGAAGCAGAACGTGGACAAACAGCATGGAGGCCAGCACGGGCATCGCGCCGTAGGTGGGAGCCATGTCGGAATACATACATATTTGCCCCACAAGGCCGCTTGTGCCCATTCCGGCCCCGGCCGGCAGGTTGGTCATGTGGAAGAGCACCGAGCTGACCGCGCCGCATATGCCGCTGGCTATTGTCGGGGCGATCCAGATGCGTGGGTTCCTCATGATGTTGGGCACCTGAAGCATGGAGGTGCCTATGCCCTGAGAGATTATGCCCGAAAAGCCGTTGTCGCAGTAGCTTATAACGGCAAAGCCAACCATCTGGGCGCAGCAGCCGGCTGTGGCCGCGCCGCCTGCGAGACCCGAAAGACCGAGCATGATGCAAAGGGCCGCCGAGCTTATGGGCATTGTCAGAGCCATGCCGACCAGTATGCCGACAATAATTCCCATGGGCAGGGGAGCCATGGCGGTAGCCGAGTTTATCATCTGGCCCAGCCATCTCATGAACTGGTCTATGTATGGCCCCACCCATCCGGCCACAAGTCCTCCGGCAACTATGGTCAGCATGGGGGTCAGGATGATGTCAAAGGGGGTGCGCTTTGAGACGAGACTTCCGGCCTCGCTGCCGACGACGGCGCCGATGTAGGCGCCCACAGGGCCTCCGGCCGAATATCCCACGGCGCCGCAGGCGGCGCATGAAAAGACCACCAGACTGTCACAGCCCATGCCGTGGGCTATGGCCACGCCTATAGCCGCGCCCACTACGGGGGAGGAAGCGCCGAGAACCTCGGTCACGGGGGCCAGAAACCCGAGGCCGGGCAGCTTGGCAAGCTGGGATATTATCAAACCTATTATAAGGGAGGCGAACAGGCCGAGAGCCATGGAAGCCGTGGCGTCGACAAAATATTTTTTGAACAGGTTGTTTGAGCTTGAGGAGGAACGGGATCTTGCCATTTTTATCACATCCATAATTTTTTTGTTCAGATAGATTTTTCATCAACAAATAATTTTTTCCTGAACTTTATACAGTATAGCACAGCGCCGCCGTTATTGCAAAGGCACAATATGTTATATCGACGGTAGATTTTTTGTCATAAATAATATATAATAAAAGTTGTGCCCACGCAACTTTGGGCGTCTTGTGAAGCTCGCGCCGCAAGTGCGGCGTTGCGATTTTCTCCAATTCATTTGGTTAAAATCTATTTAATTTAAATGGGTCCCCCGAAAAACCGAAGATTTTTTGGGGAAAAGACTGTTTTTTCCGCGTTTAAAAGAAAGGATGTAAAATGAAGAAAAACTCCCGCTCGGCCGCTTCGCTGGCCATGGCGTTTTTGACGGCCGCTTCTCTGACGGCCGGTATGGCGGCCGGCGCCGCCAAAAGCTATTCCTATATCCGCACTGACGAGATATCCGACGGCCTGACCTATACCTCGGAGATATATAAAGGGGCCAACAGCTCGGGCAGTATGTCGTATACATACGACTATACTCCCGGCGGCGACACACAGCCAATCGTGGCTTACGGCAGCAAGCTTTACGGTATGTCGGACGTCAACGATGTTGTCAGATACTGTGAAAATCAGGGCATGACCGTCATGGCCGCCTTTAACGCCGACTTTTTCAATATGTCGACGGGCGTCCCCACCGGCATCGTCGTCAGGGAGGGCAGGCTCTGTTCTTCCGACGGCTCGTGGAACGCCGTGGGCTTCAGGCGCGACGGCACGGCCATATGCGGCGCGCCCAAGCTGGATATAACCTTTGCCGTCAACGGCGGCCAGCGTTTCCCCATCTTTGCCTTCAACAAGGTCAGGGACGGCAGGGGAGTGTATCTCTATTCCTCCGATTACAGCACCTCCACCCATCTTTCGGCCGAAGGCCCCGTAGTCATAATGAAAAAGCTGGACAGCGGCAGTGAGCTGACGATAAACGGCTCCATATCCCTCCGCGTGGTGGAGGCCGGCATGAGCTCGGGCGAGTCGCAGCTTGGCGACGACACTTTTGTGCTGACCCATCAGAAGGGGCTGGAGCTTGGTATAGACCTGACGGCCCTCAAAAGCGGCGACACGGTCACCGTTTATACCGGCGCGAGAAACGACAACTGGGAGGATGTATACTACGCCTGCGGCGCCGGAGATATGATGGTGGAGAACAGCGCCCTGACTGAAGCCGCCCTGAAATCCACTTCAAGAGGGCCGAGAACCATGCTCGGCATACGCAACGACGGCAGCGTTTCCGTCCTTGTCTGCGACGGCAGGGACGGCGGCACGGCCGACGGTCTGACCCTCAAGGAAGCCGCCCTGCGCCTTTATAACGACGGCTGTAAAAACGTCGTCAACCTCGACGGCGGCGGCTCGTCGATAGCCTCGGCTCGCTATCCGGGCTATAGCGCCTCCTCGGTCGTCTCCAATCCCTCCGACGGAAGACCGAGAAAATGCGCCAACTTTATTTTGTTTATAAATACGGGCGACGAGAGGGAGGAGGAGGCCTACGCCACAGTGTACCCCAAGGACGCCCTTGTCCTTTCGGGCGGCTCGATAGAGATGTCGGCCCTGTCGTACAATCCCTCATATTATCCCGGCAGAGAGTATACAAGCGGCTTTTATGTATCGGAAGGCGACGGCGATATTGACGGCAATATCCTGACTGTCGGGGACGGCGGCGACGTCTATGTCGGCATAAAACAGCGCGGCCTTGAAAGCGTCGACGCCAAGGTCATATCGGTGGATAAGCCCGAAACAATGGATATCGTCCGCAAAGGCTCCAAGACGCCTCTGACCTCTCTGTCCCTTCAGCCGGGAGAAAAGGTCGATCTTGACGTTATCGTCACCGACGGTCTGAGGACGATAATCTCGGAGGACGAGCTGTTTGACTTCACCGTCGACGGCGACGTGGGAGAGATAGATAAAGACGGCCTTTTCACGGCGGCCGGATATCAGGGGGCACACGGCACGATAACGGTCTCCTTCGGCGGCGTCAGCCGCGCCGTCACGGTAAAGGTGGGCGAGGAGCCGAAGATTCTCCGCGAGTTCGAGGCCGGCTCCAACTATACGGTTACGTCGGGCGAGGGCACAAGCGCCAAAGCGTCGGTCAACCTGAGCGGCGATTATGCCCGTTACGGCAAGGGCAGCCTGTCCCTGACCTACGGCGCGGCCATGCCCGATACGGTAATTTATAAGGCCGACACCGCCATAAGCATTCCCTCGGCCATGGGCAAGATAAGTTTTATGGCAAAGGGACAGGGCTCGTGGTATATCGACTTTAACACTCCCTCCGGCACGGTCAGCCGCGCCATACAGCTCGCGGACGACTGGAGCATGAATGTCGTCGATAAGCCGGCCGGGGCCACGGATATTGTGGGTTTCCATGCCGAAGCCGCGACGGGCGGAATGTCGGGATATATCTATATCGACCAGATAGTGGCCCTCAGCGCCTCGGCCAACACCGACGGTCAGCCTCCCGTCATCGAGGAGAGCGGCGTCAGCGCGGGCGTTCTGAACTTAATTATCACCGATAACGGCGATTATCCTCTGAGCAAGAACAGCGTCGAGGTCAGGCTTGACGGAGTCTCGACTGCCGATTTCACCTTTGAGCCGTCAAGCGGGCTGTTTGAGATGTTATTGCCGAACGACGGCATGAGCCACAAGGCGACCGTCACAGTAACAGACTATTTCGGCAATCTGTCCCGATACAGCACGGAGACAGACGGTCTTAACGAAGGCCCCTTCGGAGACCTCGACGGCCACTGGGCCGAGAATTATGTCAACTATCTTTACAATAAGGGCGTGTTCACGGCCGACGAAGGCTTCAGGCCGAGCGGAAGCGCCACCAACGAGATGATAGCCACCATAATCTCGAGATATATGAATATCGACACCTCTCTTTACGCCGACGTTCAGCTCCCATACGCCGACCTTGACAAGGTGCATGAATGGGCGTTGCCCCATGTAAAGGCCCTTTACAGCCTGGGTATTATGCAGGGCGGAGCCGACAGCCTGGGAAACGTGTGGTTCTATCCCACCGACAGCTCCACAAGGGCCAGGGTCATGACGGTTCTCGGCAGGACGCTGAGCCGCGGCTACAGCTATAAGACGGCGGGCTATTCGGATATGGCACAGACTCCTGTATGGGCGGCCGACCATATCTCTCTGCTGACCCATCTCGGCATTGTCAACGGTTATGGCGGCGATAATATCGTCGTCCCCAACGGCACCATAACGAGGGCCGAAATCGCCGCGATTCTTTATAGAATGTATTAAAATCAATAACAACAAAAACCGGAAGCCATATCGGCTTCCGTTTTTTGTCATATGCCATGTTCGTTTAAAAAATCCTTTATCAGCGTGGCGGCTATGCTTATGTCGCTTGAGGGCAGGGGCACCTCGTCGGGGGCGAACCAACAGGCCTCGGCCAGCTCGCTTTCCTGAATGATAAGGGTATCGTCGTCGCCGTCAAGCTCGGCCGTAAAGCCTATCATCTGGGAATCGGAAAAGCCCCACGGCTGGCTCCTCACATATTTTATGTTTTTGAGCTTTAAGCCGACCTCCTCCATTGCCTCGCGCCTGACCGTCTCTTCAAAGGTCTCGCCTATCTCGACAAATCCGGCGATAAGTCCGTAGCGTCCGGGGGCGCTGTTCTTGTTTCTGGCCATCAGCAGCTTTCCCTTGTGGGTTATGGCCGTTATGACGGCCGGACATATCTTCGGATATTCTATCAGTCCGCACTTTGGACATATCATGGCGCGCTCGATGGCGCTGCGCTCGGTCTCGGCGCCGCAACGGCCGCAGAATCTCCGGCTTTGCTCCCATTTTGAGAGCTGCCAGGCCGTCACTACGGCAAAGGCCGTCTTGCGGTCGTTTGCGGTACGGGCCAAATCGGGAGCTTTGACATAAAAATACCCCTCGGGCGTCTTTAAAATCTCCTCCGATATGTAACAGCCGATCCCTCCGAGAGAAAAGATGTGGTGACAGGGAGGGGTAAGCTGTCCGTAAAGGGGAAGAAGGGGGTCGTTTTCGTCACCCGTGACAAGAATGTCGTTGCCCCTGAAGCAGAAAAGCAGGTCGCCCTCCTTGGCCGGTTCAAGGGAAAAGGCGTTTGAAAACACTCCCTCGCCGATATCCTGTATCATAAAATAAACTCTCCTTTTGTCAGGTTTAGGCGGCAAAAGCGCCTGCCGCCCAAATGTAATATAACATGACGACCGTAAAATGTCCAGCAAGAGGGAGTTATTACACAAATATTTGAACTTTGGAAAGATGTGTGATATAATCATCTGGTATAGTTTTTAAATCAGGCAGCAATTGGAGAAAATCAATGATAAAGTTTATCGCGAAAAGAATAGCCACAATAATTCCCGTTATCTTCGGCGTGACCTTTTTCGTCTATGTTCTGATGACGGTGGCCCCGGGCAACCCCGAGCTGACGCCGCTGAGAAAAATAACCGACGAGGCACAGAAGGAGCAGATGAGGGAAGAGCTTGGCCTAAACGACCCGATGATAGTCAGGTATTTCAGAATGATGAGGGGCCTTTTCAGGGACGAATCGGGCAAGGCAAGCCGAATACTCTTTAAAATGAGGGTGCATCTGCCCAAATCTCTCATCCTCTGCTTCACGGCGCTGGCCATTTCGGTGGTGCTTGCCATACCTCTCGGAATCATGGCGGCCATAAAACAAAACACCTTTGCCGACGGCTTCTGCATGATAATCTCTCTCATAGGCGTTTCGATACCCAACTTCTGGCTGGCCCTGCTTATCATGATAGTATTCGGTCTGCATCTGGGGTGGTTCCCCACCTGCGGCTCGACCCAGCCCATACATATCGTCATGCCGGCCGCTACGCTGGCCTTTATCAATATGGCCTCCATCGCCAGGGTGACGCGCTCCTCGATGCTCGAGGTCATACGTCAGGATTACATCAGGACGGCCAGGGCCAAGGGCGTGCCCGAAAGGAACATCATCAAAAGACACGAGCTGAAAAACGCGCTGATACCGACAGTAACGGTCGTCGGCATACAGCTCGGCGAGCTTTTGAGCAGCACCATCATCATTGAGAATATCTTCGCTTGGCCCGGGGTCGGCAGGCTTCTGATACAGGCCATCAACAGCCGTGATATGCCGATGATGATAGCCTGCGTCATGGTTTTCGCCGTCTGCGTTTCCCTTATAAATCTCTGCGTCGATATCATTTACAGCCTCATCGACCCGAGAATCTCCATCAAATGATAAAAAAGCAGGCGTCTTCGGACGCCTGCTTAATTTTAAATGCTTTGTATTTTTATCTGTCGAACTTTCTCTCCAGCATGATTATCTGATTTTCGGGGAATACAAAGCCGTATTTTTCCAAAGCCGCTTTAAGGTCGTCCCTTTCACAGGGGATGACGGCCGTCAGCTTGGGCAGGCCCGATTCTCTCAGCTTGGAAACGGCAAACCTTATGCACTCGTCAAGGTCGCCGCCCATCATGCCGATGTGCAGGCCGTTCTGCATGAGAAAGCGCGCGCCGAGGACAAGGGCGCTGCCCTCCTTCTTCCAGACATATCCTTCCTTGACAAGCCCCTTGTAAAGAGGCTCGCCTATGCCGTAAAAGGAGCGGTTCATGCAGAAATAGTTGTGATATCCCTCGGCGTAGGGGGAGAGGGCGGCCTCGGCGCAGTGGTGGCAGTCGGCCTGTTCAAAGCCGTCGGCCGAAAGGTCGGGGGCGTTTTCAAGCATGAGGTTGCCCTCGACGACGGTGTATGTTATGTGCAGGCCGTTGCGCTCGCCCAGCACACGGGAGGCGTAGTTGGTGGCTCCCGTATACATACGCACATAGGGAACATTGTATATGTCGCACAGCTCGATAAAACGCTTCCAGATTATGGCGCCGCAGCCCTTTTTCTGGTGGGCCGGGTCAACTCTCAGAACCTCCAGCCAGCCGGAGCCGTCATACTGAAGGGAAAAACGGGCAAAGCCGATGGGCTGTCCGTCCTCCTCGGCGACGATAAGCTCGCCCTTTGTATTGTCAAAAAACTCGTCCTTGACTCCCTCAAGGTATTGCAGCTTGGGCGTAGACCTTTTTTCTATCTCAAGCAGTACGGGCAAATCGGCCATAACTCCCTTGCGGCATATTATGCTCATTTTTATCTCTCCTTTGCGACGCCGCTGTTTGCGGCGATAAGTTAAATATAATTTAACATTTTGCCGTCGACAAGTCAATAAAAAGACGGTATATTTTTATTGGAGGTTATATTGATATGACATTTGATTTTGATACAAAGGCCGGGCGCGAGAACATCGGCAATTCCAAATACATTACCTGTCCCGAAAATATACGCCGCGAGGGAATAATAAGCTTCGGCAATTCCGAGCCTGAGTATAAGACGGCGCCATCGGTCATCGAGGCCGTGATAAAGAGAGCCGAGAACGGGCTGATGAATTACACCGTCCCCGACGACACGTATTACCGCCCCATTATCGACTGGATGGAAAGCCAGCGCGGCGTAAGGCTTCGGCCCGAATGGATAGTGCCGACCCTCGGTATGTCCTTCTCCCTTGCCACCTGCGTAAAGGCCTTTACCAAGGAGGGCGGCGGAATTATAATCCAGCCCCCTACATTCGGCAATTATCAAAAGACGGCCGAGATACTGGGCCGCCATGTGGTATATAATGACCTTATTGAAAAGGACTGTCGCTATGAGATGGACTTTGACGGCCTTGAAGAGCTGATGTCAGTACCCGAAAACACCCTCATGGCCCTCTGCAACCCTCAGAACCCCATCGGCAGGGTGTGGGATGAGAATACCCTCGACAAAATAGCTGCCCTGTCGGAAAAATACGGCGTTTATGTTTACAGCGACGAGATATTCGCCGAGATATGCTATGAGGGTATAGCGCCCATGTACGCCGCCACCGATAGGCCTCACGGCATCTCGGCTACCTCCCTCGGTAAAACCTTTGCCTTTACGGGCACAAATCAGGCCAACATAATAATACCCGACGAGGCCACGCGCAAGGCCTTTCTCGCCCAGCGAAAAAAAGACCATTTCGGCAGTATAGACCCCCTGCTTCATGCCGCTATCGGCGGCGCCTACAGTCCCGAGGGCGCCGCGTGGAAGGACGCCCAGCTGGAATATCTCAAAAAGAACATAGACTATATAAACGGTTTTATGTCCGAAAACTTCCCCATGGTCAAAATAAGCCCCTGCGAGGGGACATATGTCATGTGGATGGATTGGCGCGCCCTCGGACTGGAGGAGGACGCCCTTATGGACTTTTTCATAAACGAAGCCCTCTTTGCCCCCGACAGAGGCACCCACTACGGCCGTAATCACGGCGGATATATAAGGATGAATATTTCCTCTCCCATATCCGATATAAAGGCCTGCATGGAAAGGCTCAGGTCGGCTGCCGAAAAGCGAGGCTTTATAAAATAAATGGCAGAGTGGAATCCGTGGCACGGCTGTCATAAAGTCAGCGCCGGCTGCCAAAACTGTTATGTATACCGCATAGACGCCCGTCACGGTCGTGATGCGTCGGTCGTTGTCAGGAACAGGGACTTCGACCTGCCCGTCAGGCGGACAAGGAGTGGGGAATATAAGGTGGTGTCGGGCGACACGGTCTACACCTGTTTTTCCTCCGATTTTTTCGTGGCCGACGCCGATGAATGGCGCGGCGACGCGTGGAAGATGATAAAAAGGCGCTCCGACCTTTGTTTTTTCATGATAACCAAAAGGATAGACAGATTTGAAAAATGCCTGCCGCCCGATTGGGGCGACGGGTATGAAAATGTCGCCATTGCCTGCACCGCCGAGAACCAGCAGATGGCCGATTATCGCCTGCCGATATATCTCAGCGCCCCCATAAAGCACAAAAGCATCGTCTGCGAGCCGCTTTTGAGCGAGATGGATATATCGGAATATCTGCAAAACGGTCAGATAGAGCAGGTGGTGGCCGGCGGAGAATCGGGCGAGGAGGCGCGCGTCTGCCGTTATGAGTGGATAACCTCCATAGCCGACCAGTGCTTAAAGGCCGGCGTGCCCTTCAGCTTCAAGCAGACGGGAGCCAAGCTGATGAAAAACGGACGCCTTTACAGGGTGCCCCGTAAGCTCCAGCACGCCCAGGCGCGGAAGTCCGGGATAAGCACAAGGCCGTGGAAGCCCGTATTCGGCGAAAAACAGACCCATGGCGATGACGGCCAATCGGTTTTGACATTGTGGAAAGAGGAAGAATAGTGTTTTATTTCAACGTGCGGAAAGGGCGCTTTATCAGCCGTCCCAACAGGTTTATAGCCAATGTCGATATGGACGGCAAAGCCGAGGTTTGTCATGTCAAAAACACCGGCCGCTGCGCCGAGCTTCTTGTCCCCGGCGCGGCCGTGTGGGCGGCAAAGGCGACAAATGCCCTCAGACGCACGAAATATGACCTCATAACCGTCGACAGAGAGGGCGTGCTTGTCAATATGGATTCCCAGGCGCCCAATCGCCTTTTTGCCGAATGGGCAATAAGCGGAGGGGTCGACGGACTTGAGGATATAAAGGCCGAGCGCCGATACAAGACCTCGCGCTTCGATTTTATGCTCAGCCGCCGCGGCCGCCCCATGTTTGTGGAGGTCAAGGGCGTCACGCTGGAGCGTGACGGCGTCGCCTTTTTTCCCGACGCTCCGACCGAAAGGGGAGTTAAGCACATAAGGGAGCTTATGGAGGCGAAAAAGGACGGCTATGACGCCGCGATTTTCTTCGTCATACAGATGAAGGGGCCGAAATGCCTTAAACCGAACGCCGCCACCCATCCGGCCTTTGCCGAGGCGCTGGCCGAGGCAAGAGCCTTTGGAGTAGAGGTCAGGGCCAGAGACTGCATCGTCACGCCTCACAGCGTGACAATAGATAAAGAAATAGAAGTTGTGACCGAATAGGGAGGAAAACCCATGAAAAAGATACTTGTCATAGACGGCCAGGGGGGTGGCATAGGCCGTCAGGTCGTCACCCTTTTAAAGGAAAAGGGAGGCGATTTTGAGGTAACAGCCGTCGGCACCAACACGATAGCCACAACCTCCATGCTCCGCGCCGGGGCCGACAACGCCGCCACGGGCGAAAACGCCGTCATTGTCGGCTGCCGCGCGGCCGACGTCATAATCGGGCCTGTGGGAATTGCCATCGCCGATTCCCTCTTCGGCGAGGTCACGCCGTCCATGGCTGTTGCCGTGGGACAGAGCCGCGCCGCAAGGGTGCTGATACCCGTCAACCACTGCGGAAATCTCATTGCTGGTCTGGATGATATATCCATAGGCAGGCTGGTGGAAAGCGCCGTGGATATGGCCGCTGAAATATAAAAAAAGCCGTCCGGCTAACTCCCGGACGGCTTTTTTTATTTGTTTTTCACCACATATCGGGTGTGGGGCATATCCACACCCCTGTAGTGCTTGACCCATTTTTCCTCGGCCGTCATTCCGTTTCTCAATGCGACATTTACGGAAGCCCTGTTGGTGTCCCTGATAATGGAGCACACCTCGTCCGCCTTTAAAACCTCAAAGGCGTATTTCCTGCACGCGACGGCGGCCTCAGTGGCGTAGCCGTGATGCCAGCAGTCGCGGCGAAAGAGATAGCCTATCTCAAGAACCTCGCGGTCATCCCATTTCTGCATGGTCAGGCCGCATTGGCCGATAAGCTGTCCCGTCTCCTTTAAAATGACCGCCCAAAGGCCGATGTCAGGGTGTTGCTTATATCTTTCAAGCTGTCTGTCAAGCCATTCTTCGGCTTCCTTGTCACTGAAAGCCCCCTCGTAGGCGTACATGGTCTTCTCGTCCTGAAGTATGGCCTTCAGAGCCTCAAGGTCGGAAGGCTCAAGCCTGCGCATACAAAGCCTCTCTGTCTCAAGTATCATATTTCCGCCTCCTTTTAAGTTTTTCCAAAATGCAAATGGGCATTGATTATACAATAAAACATATTGCCTGTCAATAAAAAAGCGGCGCCAAGCGCCGCTTTATTTAAAGTATTTTATGTTGGAGCTGATAAAATCAATGAACTTCTTTTTGTTTTCCTCGCTCAGGTCGTTTATTTCCATGAGGCTTGTAATAAACTTGTGCTCGGTGTCGTGGACAGCGCCGCCGCAGAGATAGTCGATGCCGACATTCAGGGCGCACGCGATGCTGCCAACCGTCTGGAGGCTGGGCACGCCCTCGCCGCGCTCTATTTTTCCGAGAAAGTTGTCGGTTATGCCGGCCTTTTCGGCCAGTTGTTCCATCGTCAAAAGCTGCGCCTTGCGCTCTTTTCTGATGTTCTTTCCGAGCTTTTGTATATCTATCACAGGAACACCCCCTATAAGACATTTTATAGGGATTATATGCCCTTTTTAAGTTCCTAATATTCCTAAAAATATTGACTATAAGTCCTAAACAATGATATAATGATGTTACAAAATACAAAAACAAGACGGAGGTATCGTTATGTCTAAGGTATATTTGGGAAAATGTGGAACATGCAAGTATTGTGATTTGACATCTGGGAAGACAT
Source organism: uncultured Clostridia bacterium (assembly GCA_947648385.1). Classification (GTDB taxonomy): domain Bacteria; phylum Bacillota; class Clostridia; order Oscillospirales; family Butyricicoccaceae; genus RGIG1902. Next base: position 5,015 of record CANSNO010000005.1, on the reverse strand, counting down.
TCGCCTATTCGACATCTTTTAAATGCACCAGAAACGGGTACAGCGTCAAAGCCGATGAAAAGGCGTGCAGTAATTTGGAGATTGATTTTGACAGAACGAACGAACTCATAGGAAAATATGATAAATAGGTGAAAATATGTGGTGGGCTTTAATCATTTTAGTCATATTTGTTTCTATGTTCGGTAGTAATTTTGCCGGTACTTTGCTCTATATTGTCCTGTTTGAGGCGGTTTACGCAATGGTGGTATGTAGCGACAGAACTATTGCAAATAAAACTTACACCGAATTTAGCGACATACTTGGCATGGCGATCCTAGGAATAGTCGTGCATACTGTCGGAACACTGGTTCTCGGAATAAGGTCTACTATGTCACAGATGTTCTTTTTTCTTTTGATTGTAATTGGTCAATATGTGATAGTTAAGCTTAAAAACCAAAAAACAATAAGCAATGTCGATCAAGAAAAAATGGATCAGATTAGGAATATTTTAAAGGATTTTTCTCATTTTTGCGAGGGCTTTAAAAAGTATATTTTCTTTCATAGGGGAGATCAACCCAATATTATTATAATTGAAATTACGATATTTGACGCCGCAATAAAAAAGCAAGTATTAGATGACATGGATAAGGACTCTTCTGTGTCAGTTGATATTAAAGATACTCTTCGCAAAAAATCTTTATGGGGTACTTATAATCCTTCAAATATGCGATGGCTTGTTGAAGATGCAATGGAAACCGGAACAATAGATCACGATGATGTGAGATATCAACACAACTTTATGACAAGAGGAAGTGAGTTCACGGTTTTATTAAGTGAAATTAAGGAATTGTATCCTCAAGCTGAAGTATATAAAAACGGCTTTGGCTTTAGTGTTTGGTTTAAATAATAAGCTAAAACAACCCCCGAGGGATTTATCCCTCGGGGGTCGAGTTTAAATGTAGCTTTGTCTTACGCTGTGATGACCTTGTCGACCTGCTGCATGGCAGTGACGATGTCATACATATTGCTGACGATGCCGGCCTTGCACTGGTCTGTTATGCCGAAATAGTTGAGGCAGGTGCCGCAGACAAGGACGTTGCAGCCCTTGTCGATGAGGGCGTTGAGATGCTCGGCGCACTCGTCCTCGGTGGCCAGCTTGGCGCCGCCGTTCATAAGGAGTACATATTCGGGCAGCTCGTCCGACTGTGTGAGGGTATAGAGCATCATCTTGGCCAGATTGTGACCCAGCTCGTCATCACCCGTACCAACCGTCTGCTTGTTGAAGAAAACGGCATATGTGCCCTGCTTGCGCTCGCCCTTGACCTGAGCCGTGGGGGCCGAGAACTCGAGGCACCAGCCGCCGTCTATCTTGTCTGTCTTGAGGGTGCAGCCCATGGCCTTGGCCAGCCTTGTCAGATTGCCGACGGCTGTCTCATTGTCCACGGTGATTGAAAAAGGCTCGCCCTTCTGAAGCTCCTTTTTCGCCATGATGACGGGCATGGGGCATACCTTGCCGAAAGCGTCAAGTTTTACCATAATAAAAATCTCCTTTTGCGGTCCTCATATGTGGGACATTTTATATAATTAAAATACTTCCCCCGACGGAAAATGTCAATCCGCCGGGGGAGAAAATCCGTTATTTGAATAATGCGCCGAGCCTTGATAGGTTTTCTCTATTGCTCTTTGAGGAATTTGGCCAGCATGGCGATGAACAGGTCGATATCAAGAGGCTTGGATATGTGAGCATTCATGCCGCTGTTGAGGGCGTTTTCCTTGTCCTCCTCCATGGCGTTGGCCGTCATGGCGATGATGGGGATGTTTTTGGCGTCCTTACGGGGCATGGAGCGTATATTGCGCGTGGCCTCATAGCCGTCCATGACGGGCATCTGGACGTCCATCAATATGGCGTCATAGTAGTTTTCCTCGGAGTTCTGCATCATTCTGACGGCGTCGGTGCCGTCGGGGGCGCACTCTACAACAAAGCCCGTTTCCTCCAGAATGGTCTGGGCTATCTCGCGGTTCAGCTCGTTGTCCTCGACGAGGAGTATGCGCTTGCCGCTGAAATCCTCCTGAGTCCACGCCGGGGGAGCGTCGCCCTCCTTGCCGATAAGGTTGTTTGCGGCCAGAAGCACCGATTTGAGGTCGGACATGAAGAGGGGCTTGGAGCAGAAGGCCGTCACTCCGGCCTGCTTGGCGTCCTCCTCGATATCGGTCCAGTCATAGGCGGTCAGAATGATTATGGGGGCCTCGTCGCCTATGGCCAAGCGTATGCGTCTCGCCGTTTCTACGCCGCTCATTTCGGGCATCTGCCAGTCGATTATATATGTGTGATAGGAATCTCCGGCGTTATAGGCGCTCTTGGCGCGATAGACGGCCTCGCGTCCCGAGGTCGTCCATTCGGAGCGCATACCTATCTGCTTGAGCATTCTGTCGACGCTGTCACAGCTGTCGAGGTCGTCGTCGACCACGAGGGCGCGCAGACCCTCCAGTTCCTTTATCTGGGCGGCGTTCTGGGCCACGTCCTGAAGCTTGAGGCTCAGCTTGACCCTGAACTCGCTGCCCTTGCCCTTTTCGCTCTTGACGGTTATTTCGCCGCCCATCATGTCGATGATGTTTTTGGTTATCGCCATGCCGAGACCGGTGCCCTGTATGCCGCTTTTTGTGGCGCTGGATTCGCGCTCGAAAGGCTCGAAAATATGCTCGACAAACTCGGGGGACATTCCGACGCCGTTGTCCTTGATAATAAACTCATAGTCGCCGTAGCCGCGGTGGAAGGTCGTCTCCTGAATGATGCGGAAGCTGACCGTGCCTCCGGCCGGCGTGTATTTGACGGCGTTGCTGAGGATGTTGACAAAGACCTGGCTGAGCTTTAAGGGGTCGGCGATTATATCCTCGTTTGCCACGTCAAAGGTGTCGATATAAAGCTCCATCTGCTTGGCCTTGACCTGAGGCTGGATGATGTTGACAAGGTTGTGGGTCAGCTCGGAGATGTTGCATTCCTGCTCCTTTATCTGCACCTTGCCGCTCTCGATGCGGCTCATGTCGAGAATGTCGTTTATAAGGCTGAGGAGGTGGTTGCTGGAGGAGAGAACCTTTTGCAGGCATTCGCGCACCTGCTCCTTGTTGTCAATATGGCTGACGGCAATTGTGGTGAAGCCGATGATGGCGTTCATGGGGGTGCGTATGTCATGGGACATACTGGAGAGGAAGGTGGATTTGGCGTTGTTGGCGTGCTGGGCCTGAAGCAGAGCTTCCTTGAGGGCGCGGGTCTGCTCCATTTCCTTTTCCTTCAGGGCCGTTATGTCCTGACGGCAGAGTATAAGCTTGCAGGCGTCGCCATTCTCGTCGCGCTCGATACATATGACGTTCATATGCTCCCAGCCGATGACGTCGCCGCGGCGCGTCTGATATTCAAGCTGTATGTTATCATCGTCCTTCAGTGAGGCTTTGATTGTTTCGGGGGACAGCTCCTCGTCAAGGCGAAGCTCCTCGTCGCTGTTGAGGAAGGTGGAGAAATAGGAGGTCAGGTCGCCGTATTTTCCCTCGGCGGGGAAGTTGGCCAGCTCGGGGCTGGCGCCGGCCATGAACTTATATGTGTTTTTGTCCAAATCGGCAAAGGTAAATCGGCTGAAAAGGGTGTTGACGCCCCTGAGAACATATCCCAGCTCGAGGTTTTCCTGCTCGAGTATTTTGCGCGATTTTCTCGCCCTTACGAGGAGCAGGATTATGTATACGACAAAAAGGGAAATGAGTATGGCCTGCAGGATGATGCCTGTCCTGTTGGCTCTGCTTGTCATGGCCGAGGTCACGCTCTGGGGGAAGGTCTGCACCAGAACATATTCGTCGCCGGGGACAAATGTGACGCAGAGATTGTCGGTGCTGTAGCCGCTGGGGCATATGAAGCCTCCCGAGCCGCTGCCGCTTTCGATTACCTTATTTGCCTCAAGGGCCGTTTCGCCGTCTATGACGCCCTTTTCGACGAGAATGTCGGTTATCGCCGCGCTGGTGTCAAGCTTCTCTCCCGAGGAGGTCGCGATGACCTTGCCGTCGGGCATACAGAGGTACACGTCGGCCGCCGTGCCGAAATAATTCGTCTCCAGCAGGTTTTGCAAATAGCTTTCGGCCGAATAAAGTCCGAGGAGCATTCCGTAGACCTTGCCGTCGTGGGTGAGGGGGGCGTAAAAGTTCATCATGGTATCCCCGGCGTTGATGGGCCTGTAATCAAAGATGACCTGAAGGCCCGATTCGCCGTTCATGCCGCGTTTGAAATACTCGCGGTCGCTGGCGTCGTACACGGTGCCGTCCGAAAGGAGGGTCAGTCCCTCGGAGTTTGTAAAGCCTATGGCGTCAAAAACCGCGTTGGATTCCATTTTTTTCAGTATTTCCGTGTCGATGGCCGGAAGCTCGGAGCCGACATTGAGCAAAAAGGCGTAATTGCGTATGCGCAGCATGGCGTTGTTAAACTCGCCCTGAATACGGTTGGCGCTCTGCCTTGACGAGTCCATGGCGTAATTGAGGTTCTGGTTTTCTATCCTGCTGTTGTTGGATGTCGTATACCAGCGGAACAGGAGACTTATGGCTATTATCATTATAATTATGTACAGTATGCTTCTTTTTGTCTGTTTCATATCACGCATGGGGGGAAACCTCCTTATTGTCAAAGCCGACCGCATGAAGCGGCAAACGATATTATTACATTTTACATTATCATATCATATAAAGGCGAAAAAGGAAACAGGAATTTATGACATCTGCTCGGTGTTTTAAACTTCCTGAAAAAAAGTGTTGACAAACGTCACACGGGTGTGTATAATAACTCTTGCACACGGACGATTAGCTCAGTTGGCTAGAGCACCTGCTTGACGTGCAGGGGGTCACAGGTTCGAGTCCTGTATCGTCCACCAACAAATTCCCTTAGAGCCGCAAGGCTCTGAGGGAATTTTTGCTTCCTTTATATGGGAAATTCATGCCGTCGCATTTGCCACTATTTGCTGTATTTTACGGCCTTTTTGAGTATCGTTGTTGCAAAACTGTTG